>DASTJB010000275.1:0-22722 GCA_035717005.1 Candidatus Angelobacter sp. | reverse complement strand
TTGGCCGCCGCGATTGTTACGCTCATAAAAGCCGTAAGGATGGCGCAGGCGAATCGTGACGTTTTCCGGGCCAACATGCGCAAGCTCCACGGGCAATTCGCGGTGAGAACTGTTCCATCCGCGCGGCGGTAGAAACGCAGGCAGAGCCGCCGCCCTTGCTCGGCTTCGACCAGCTGTTCGATTTCGCGTGCGGTCATGGCGGACAGGTTGTAGACGTTCAGATCGCATTCCGAGCAGTGGCGGACACGCTCGTCGCCGACCATCTGCTCCCAGTCGCTGGGACAGGGAGAGGCGATGCGGATGTTTGCGGGATTGAATTTCTCGCGATCGCCGGATTTCCAAAACAGGCCGCCGAAAATGCGCATGGTGTTCCCCCGTATTCAGGAACGCGCTGCCGGTGGGAACTTGCGCCGGAAATATCTTGATCCAGCGCCTATTTAGCGGCGGTTCCCGCGCTGGTCTTCCGCTTCAGCTTGTTGAAGTCGACCATATACACGCGCAGCCCAAACGCCGGAGTGATTTTGGTGTATCCGGCGCTGAGCTGATCTTTATAGCGGTCAAGAAAGAAGTCGAACGGGTCGCGCGGATCGGGATCGATCAGCACCATGTCCGTGTCATGCATCACCAGCTTTCCGAATTGCAGCCGGTTGCCGCGATAGGCCATGTAGTTCTGCGCCGGCACCCGCTCCCAGCGGTGCGTTTGCGGATCGCCAAAGATCTGCACAATGTTGTTGCTCTCCAGCCGCACCGCGGTGACTTTGCCGGAAATATGTGGAGGCGGAAGGATTTCCGCCGGATCCAGGATCAGATCATCCTTTTCCGCGCGGACGCCGCGCACTTTGCCTGACTTAACCATGTCCGCAATGTCGACGCCGAACAGGTCCATGAGGCCCTTCACCGGCAAATGCAGCGCTGTGATCTTCTCCGCGTGCAGCCGGATTTTTCCGTCCGGCGTGGCGCTCAGCCGGCCCTCGGTCTCAAATGCGAGGTCTCCTTTCTTGTGCAGCTTGCCCTTGATCTTCAGACGGTCTTTTTCGATGCGTATGGAAATGTCCTTGAGCGGAGTGTCTTGAGCGGTGAAGACATTGGCGTTGAGGACATTCGCCAGCGACTGCGGGTCCATGGCAATTTCAGCCGCTGTGATTTCCAGCCGAAACGATTCCTTCTTGTCGAAAACGGGGAATTCCCCCGCTTGAGTGGGAACGAGCGCTCCGGCCAGCCGGCGAATGTGGACGGCAACATCATTGGAGTAGTGGTACATCACGTTGCGCATCTGCGCCTGTACGGCGCCGGTGTTGTTGGCCGAATCAGACGCACCGAGCGACAGCGGGGCGCAGGGAACCATTGCAGCAACGAGCAGCAAAGTCGAAAAAAGAAAGTTGGTCCAGTATTTAAAGCCTGGGTAGTTCGCGATGCTCATCCAGAGTAGGAAGGAAAAGAGAGAAAGGGGGTTGCGGCTAGCGGTGTAAAATAGTGGTTTCTGAGAGGTTTCCTGATGACACCCAGCGCAACTGCCGTCGAACTGAAAGCCTGCCCGCTTTACATCAATGGAAAGCGCGTCATTTCCAGCGGTCCCAAGGACATCCAATACAATCCCGCAACCGGAGAAGCAGTGGCGGAGATTCCGCGCTGCACGCCGGAGGAGATCTCTGCCGCGGTGGAGGCTGCGCACGCTGCGTTTCCGGCATGGAGCCGCACGCCGGTGGTGCAGCGCTGCAAGGTGCTGTTCAAGTTTCGCGAGCTGCTGGAAGCCAATGCCGGGGAACTGGTCCGGCTGATCACCGAGGAAAACGGCAAGACGAGGGAAGAGGCGCAGGGCTCGTTTGATCGCGGGATCGAATGCATTGAATTTGCGTGCGGCGCGCCGACTTTGATGATGGGTGATACGGTCGATCGAGTGGGCACTTCGGTGGATAGCTGGTCGACGCGCTATCCCGTGGGCGTTTGCGTGGGCATCACGCCCTTTAATTTTCCATTTATGGTTCCGCTGTGGATGTTTCCGGTGGCGATTGCCTGCGGAAACACTTTCGTGTTGAAACCATCGGACAAAGTTCCGCGCACAGCAGTGCGGATGGTTGAACTGGCGCACGAAGCTGGAATGCCTCCGGGAGTTTTGAACCTGGTGCACGGCGCCAAGTCGACGGTGGATATTCTGCTGACGCATCCGCGGGTCCGTGCGGTTTCTTTCGTGGGATCGAGCGCGGTGGCGAAGTACATCTATCAGACTGCGGCCAACAATGGGAAGCGAGTGCAGGCTCTGGGCGGGGCGAAAAATCACTCCGTGGTGCTGCCGGATGCGGATTTGAAATCGACCGTGGCGGCGGTGATGGGATCATCGTTCGGCTGCGCGGGTGAGCGCTGTCTGGCTACGAGCGTGGTGGTCGCAGTGGGCGAGGCGGGCGATCCGCTGGTGAAAGAATTGGTGCGCGCTGCGGACAATCTTACGGTCGGCAATGGCTGCCAGGCCGGCACCGGCATGGGGCCGGTGATCACCGACGAAGCCAAGAAGCGCATTGTCAGCTATATCGATTTGGCGGAAAAAGAGGGCGCCACGCTGGCGCGCGACGGACGCAAAGATCCGGTGTGCAGCGGGAGCGGTTACTTTGTAGGACCAACGATTTTGGACAAGGTCAACCCTGATTCACGCGTGGCGAAGGAAGAGATCTTTGGACCGGTGCTGTCGGTGGTCCGCGTAAAAGACATTCAAGAAGCACTTGAGGTCATCAGGCGTTCTGAATACGGCAACGCGGCTTCAGTGTTTACGCGCTCCGGCGGCGCGGCCCGGCAGTTTACCCAGAACGTGACCGCCGGGATGGTGGGGATCAATGTCGGCGTGCCGGCGCCGGTGGCGTTCTTCCCGTTCTCAGGCTGGGGGAATTCGTTCTTCGGCGACCTGCACGCGCTGGGGAAAGACGGCATACACTTCTACACGGAGACGAAAGTCGTCACCTGCCGCTGGCCGGACTGATCCTTCCGGGAGAGTGCGCGCTATTTCAATTTACGGGCGATTGCTTTGGTGATCATCTCCAGCTCGAGCATGATGTCGTCTTCGATGTCGAGACCGGCAGCGCGCATGGCGCCCATGGGGTCGCGGCGGAACCAGGCAGCGTTTTTCCGGGAGCGCGAAATCCATTCCTGCAACTGGCGTTCGATCTTATCCAGTTGATCGAGCAGGCGGTCGGGGCCTCCGCTTGGCGTCTTCTGTTTGGGCAAATCAGCTTCCTTTAGGCATGCTGAATTCATACTACCCCGGGCATCTGGGCAATTCCCCGGCGAGATAGTTACTCTTTGAATAACATACGGAGCCGCGACATTCAGCGATGTGATGGCGGTCACGGGCCGATTGCTTGCATATCCGGATGTCGGGGAGCGCGGGCGGAGGCCGGCCCGAAGCGCTCCGGTGCGAAAAACGCCTGATCGAAGTCACTTGATTTTACAGCGATTTGCCGGCGTTAATTCATCCGCAGCGCGAGCCACGCACATTTCCTCGTCGCGGTTTATAGCCGCGATAAATATTTTCAATTTCACTCCGCCGGTTTCTCTCGATAGATTCTTTCCATCGCCGGGTTACTACCGGACATGGAGCCGATCAACCTTATGGCCAGGATTCTTCGCTATTGCGTGACGATCTTGATGTTGTGCGTGCCGCTGGGCGCGTTGGCACAGGCTTCCGCAGTGAAGGCCGTGGATGCGCAGAATGACCGCATCGCCAAACTCGAGCAGCAGGTTGCCGAGTCCAAAGGCTCGGCCGACAACGCCTGGATGCTCATGAGCTCCGCGCTTGTCCTGTTGATGACCGGCCCCGGCCTGGCGCTGTTCTACGGCGGCCTGGTGCGCAAGAAAAATGTGCTTGCGACCATGATGCAAAGCTTCGCGTTGATGGCGATTGTGACATTGGTCTGGGCGATTTTCGGCTATAGCCTGGCTTTCGGCGAAGGCAACAGTTTCATCGGAGGGCTGCACAATTTGTTCCTGCACGGCGTCGGCGCAAAGCCTGATTCCGATTACGCCGGCACCATTCCCGCGCAAACCTTCATGATTTATCAGTTGATGTTTGCGATCATCACTCCCGCGCTCATTACCGGCGCCTTTGCCGAGCGGATCAAGTTCAGCGCGATGGCCGTCTTTATGCTGCTGTGGAGCGTCGTGGTCTACAGTCCTATGGCCCACATGGTTTGGGGGAAAGGCGGGCTGTTGAACGCCGCTCTCGGCGGACGCTTCCCCACGCTCGACTTCGCCGGCGGCACCGTGGTCCACGTCACGTCAGGAGTTTCAGCGCTGGTGTGCGCGCTGTATCTCGGCCGGCGACTCGGCTATCCGCACAAGCCGATGCCGCCGCACAGCATGGTGCTCAGCTTCATCGGTGCCTGCCTGCTCTGGGTAGGGTGGTTCGGCTTCAACGCGGGCAGCGCGCTCAGCGCAGGCAGCCTGGCCACCAGCGCGTTTGTGGCGACTCACCTCGCCGCCGCGGCAGCGGTCATTGGATGGAGCGCCGCCGAGTGGCTGCGCAACGGCAAGCCCAGCGCTCTGGGCGCGATCTCCGGCGCAGTGGCAGGATTGGTTGCCATCACGCCTGCCGCGGGATTCGTGAGTCCCATGGCAGCGCTGGCGATCGGCGCGATTGCCGGCGTCTTCTGCTTCCTGATGGTCACCCACGTCAAAGCGCGCTTCGGTTATGACGACTCGCTCGACGCCTTCGGCGTGCACGGCGCCGGCGGAACCATTGGCGCGCTGCTCACCGGCGTCTTCGCCAGCAGCGTGATCAATCCGATCTTCAAGGATTCCACCGGCCGCGTGCTGGCCTCAGGCGCGCTGGAGGGCAACAAGCATCAGTTGATCAACCAGGCTATCGGCGTCGGAATTGCCGCGGGGCTGGCGATTGTGGGCACGCTGGTGATCCTCAAGGTTGTCGATGTGCTGATCGGGCTGCGCGTTCCTGAAGATCACGAGATCCAGGGCCTCGACGTCACGCAGCACGGCGAAGAAGGCTATTCCTGGGAGCATCCGGTGCCGGCGCGGGTGGCGGCGTTTTCCGATCTCGGAGCCCACGTGGTGGAGATGCAGCCGGAGCTCGACCGTCAGCATGCGATGGGAGACTGAGTTCGTCGCGTGATCGGGTCATCTGGTGATCGGGTGATCGGAGAAGCTGTTTACCTTTTCGCGCCTTTCCGATCACCCGATATCTAGCTCCTCGCCGCTCCCGCCAGCGCCGGCGACTCCATCTTCGTCAGCGCCTGGTCCATGATCCGGATTGCCTCGTCCACATCGCTCTTGGAAATGTTGAGCGGCGGCGAAGTGCGGATCACGTTCCCGAACAGGCCGCCCTTGCCCACCAGCAAGCCGCCTTTGCGACAGTGCTCCATAAACTGGTTCGTCGCCTCCGGCGCGGGCTCTTTGGTCGAACGGTTCTTCACGAACTCGATTGCCTGCATCAGGCCCATGCCACGCACGTCGCCAATCAACTCGTGCTTGTCCTTCAGGCCTTCGAGTCCATCGCGATAGTAATGGCCCACCACGTCGGCGTTGTCCATCAGGCGGTCTTGTTCGATCACCTCGATCGTCGCCTTCGCCGCCACCGAGGTCACCGGGTTGCCGCCAAAGGTCGAGATGTGCAGCCCTTTGAAGCTGGCGGCGATCTCCGGACGCGTCGCCGTCAGGCCGATTGGCACGCCGTTGCCCAGGCCCTTGGCCGCGGTGATGATGTCCGGCGTCACCTCCCATTGCTCGATCCCGAACCAGCGTTTGCCGGTGCGTCCCCAGCCGGTCTGCACTTCGTCAGAGATGAACACGCCGCCGTAATCTTTCACGATCTTGAACACGATCTTGAAATACTCCTTCGGCGGCGTAATGAAGCCGCCGACGCCCTGGATCGGCTCGGCCAGAAAGCCGGCGATCTGCCCCGAAGTTGAAGTCTGGATCACCGCTTCCACGTCCTTCGCGCACGCCACGCCGCAGTCGGGATACGTCTTGCCCAGCGGGCAGCGATAGCAATAGGCATTCATGGCATGCACAATGCCCGGCGCCGGCGCCGGCAAAGACTTGCGCCAGGTGTTGTGCGCCGTCAGCGACTGCGCCAGTTGCGAGCGCCCGCTGTATCCGTGGCGCAAGGCCACAATTTCAAAGCGCCCGGTGTACATGCGCGCCAGCTGCACCGCGAATTCGTTAGCTTCTGTGCCGCTGTTGGAGAAAAAGCTCTGGCTGATTTCGCCCGGCGTGATCTGGGCAATCTTCTCTGCCAGCGCCACCACGTTTTCGTTGGGAAAGACCGTCGAGGCGTGCTGCAGGCGGTCCACCTGCGCCTTGATCTTGCCGGTCACCCGCGGGTTGGCGTGGCCCACGGAGATGGTCACAATCCCGCCAAAGAAATCCAGATATTTATTGCCGTCGACGTCCCACAGGTGTTGCATGCTGGCGCGGTCGGTCACCAGCGGATCGGTGTAATAGAGGCTGACGGAAGGGAACAGATACTGCTTGTGCTTTTTGATGATCTCGTCTTTGGTCATGGTCATGGCTGGCTCCTGCGCGAAAGGCTCCCGGAATGCGCGTTTTTGCGGGCCCTATCCGTTCCGCGTTCTTTGCGGAAAGGATGGGCAGGCAATCTGGGATGGCCACGCGCGTAATGATGGCAAACGGGACATTGTAATCCCGTGGCGGATGGGGGAGGGCAAAAAATCGCGTTGGCCAAGTTGCACGGGCCGACCAGCTTATACCTCAAAAAATTTTTTTCGATACCGCCAACTTCGACGCTCGTTCCCCTCGAGCTGGCCGTCAGCAGATACGTTTCTGTAACGAATAGACCCCTGCTTGCACTATCCACACAAGACCCAAGATACCCAGCCTTAGGTAGAGGCAACCGTTCTTCCGCACGAACGAACGATAGGAGGGAAGACGATGCAAGTGCTTCGTCCCGCTGTTACGACCACCTTGTTGTTTGGGCTTTTCTGCGCCCTCACACCATTCGCTGCAACCCAGACGCCGCCCAAGCCAACGCCCAAAAAGCCAGCCGCAACCGCCGGCGCTGGCCAGGAAGAGCAGGTATCGCCGGAGGAAAAGAAGAAGCGCAAGGACTGGAACGACTCGATGCTGCGGAAGGCGGCACCCAAGCAGGGGTGCTTCAAAGCTACCTATCCGAGCACCGAATGGACAGAGGTCCAGTGCGTGGCGCCGCCGAAGCATCCCGCGATGCCAAAGTTCGGGCCGCGGCCTGCCGTCATCGGCAATGCCAATGACATCTCCGCGCAGGCGCCGAGCGGACACATCTCCCAGGCGATCGGGTCATTCGACACCGTCAGCGGCGTCACCAGCGAGAAGAGCCCTCTCGGCGACCCCGCCGGCACGCCGGTTGCCGATGCCTACACGCTCCAGATGAACACTGACCGCTTCTCCACCACCGCGTGCACCGGAACAACCAGCGCGGCCTGCGACGGCCCCGCCAACACGGGATGCTGCGGTTGGCAGCAGTTCGTTCACTTCAATAATAGTGGCAGCGCGGGCACTACGGGCACGCTCGTGATCCAGGATTGGATCCTCCGGTACAACGCGACGTGCCCCGCGGGCCAGGGCTGGAACCAGTTCCAGTTCACCGGAGATACTGACATCTATTGCTGGCAGAACGTCAAGAGCAGCACCCCAGGCGACCTGGGCGCGACGCCGGTGGACAACCAGGCGATCTCCAATCTCGCCAATTTGAGGATGTCCACCTCGGTCAGCTCGACCGGCGACAGCGTCGTCCTCTCGACGGGAGGGACCACCACGTACAACCGTACCGTCGCCAGTAAGGTCAATGCCGCGGCGGGTTGGACGGGCGCCGAGTTCAACATCCTTGGCTATGGCGGAAACAGCAACGGCGGCACTACCGCCACTTTCAATACCGGAGCAGCGATCACCACTCGCACTGAGATCATCTATGGCGGGACTGCCGCGCCCAACTGCGTGGCACAAGGCTTCACCGCTGAGAAGAACAATCTCAGCTTCGGGCCCACGGCGCCTGCGGCTACGGCGCCCGGACCGGCGGTGATTTTCGACGAGAGTATCGCCGGCGGAGCAACCTCAGACTGCGCCGCCGCCAGCACGATCGGCGACACACATCTGCGGACCTTCAAAGGACTGTTCTATGACTTCCAGGCGGCAGGCGACTTCACCCTGGCCGAGGTCGAACCAAGCTTTGCGGTTCAGACGCGGCAGGTTTCGGGCGCGCCCACCTGGCCGAACGCCACGGTGAACAAGGCTGTCGCCGCACGCTTCGGCAAGACCCAGGTCGCGCTCTGCCTGGCCCCGACGGGAAGTAATCAGCCGGCCTATGTCCACGTGGACGGCAAGCTCACCCAGGTGGACGACGGCAAGACGCTGGAGCTGCCGGGCGGCGTCGGCCTCGCACGCCAGAACAATGTCTACCAGCTCACCAGCCAAGGTGGCGATTCAGTGCAGGCCACCATCAACCCAGGCTGGATCGGTGTGGTCGTCGGTCTCGGGCGCTGGCCTACTCCTGTCCACGGATTGATCGCCAACCCTGACGGAAATGTCAATCACATCCAGACCCGCGACGGCTTCGTGCTGGCCACCCCGTTCAACTTTGACGATCTCTATCACCGTTTTGCCGACAGCTGGCGCGTGACCGAGAGAGAATCGATGCTCTCGGCCTGCAACGGCGAAAAGCCCATCGAGGTCGGCATTCCCAAGCAGCCCTTCTATGACAAAGACCTCGAGCCTGAGGTCCGGCAGAAGGCGCAGGGGGTCTGCACCGCCGCGGGTGTGAAGCCGGGAACGCTGTTCGAGGCGTGCACGCTTGACGTCGCGGTGATTGGTAAAGACGATGCGGCCAAGGTGTTCGTCAACGCGATTCCGCCCGTGGCCGTGGGAACCATTACCGCCGGTGGTGGTGGCATCCTCAAAGACTGGTGGTGGCTGTGGTTGTTGCTCCTGCTGCTGCTCATCCTGATTCTGTGGTTGTTGCGGCGCAAGAAGCCATAGGATATCGCCAGGTTGAAGGAGTCCGGGAGCGGCCGCTCAGAATATGAACGGCCGCTCCTCGTTTCTCCCGCGCGATCTTGCTTTCCGATCACCGCGATTTCGGCCATGTGTTTAGAAGCGCCACACCACTCCGGTCGAAAACCGGAAGTTGTTCTGGTTGTTGGTGCCCAGGCCGCTGGTGAGGCCGGAGGTCAGCGAGTCAAGAGAGTTGAAATTCGTGCGCACAAAATCAACCTGCGCTGCGCGAATGGCAAAATGACGGCTCAAGCCAAAGTCGAGGCCGCCGCCGAAGGCCATGGCAAACGCGTTGCCGCCGGAGATCGGCGCGGAGATGCCGCCGATGATCGGCAGGCTGGCGCCGGCGGAAAGGCTGGAATGCGCCACGCCGAACAGTGCGTGTCCGAAGACTGAGCTCTTGCCGAAATAGCCGGTGACGGTCGGCCCGAAGAGCATGTTGTACATATGCTCCTGGGTGCCGACGGAAAAGCCCAGCGCGGAGAATCCGGCCAGCTGGTGGGAGTTGCCGCTGAAGTCGGCGGTGACGCCGAAGTGGCGGGTGAAGTTGAAGGTGCCCTGGCCTTCCCATCCGTTGAGGTTGTTGCTGCCCAGGCCGCTGCCGAAACTGCCCAGGCTGCTGCCCAGGCCGCTCCCCAGGCCATTGCCGGTGTGGAGCAGTGAATATCCGCCAAAGACCGTGCCGCGTGTGGCCGGCTCATTCAATTCTGACTGGGCCACGGCAAACACCGGTAAAGACAAGATTGCTGTGAGTAAGATCGCGCGCAGGCGCATGAGTGGAACTCCTTGTTTGAAAGGTAGGTTTCGTTACTGACTAAAATGCGCTGCGGGCGAAGTTGTTGCGGTGCTGTGGGTAAAGAAGTGTAGCCGGTCAGAGAGAAGGGACGTTAAGAATTGTAAGAAAGCAGTCAGCACTCAGCAATCAGCACTCAGCCAAACCAAAAAACGCTTCAATGTCTCAGGGAGTGATGCGTTGGGAAACGTGGGTCTTTTCTTCGCAGGGCGCGTTAGATCTTACGATCACCTGATCTCTCGATCACCGGGGCCGCCGGACCGCGCCGATGTTGCGCGGGCTGGGGTGGGATGAGGGCGATTTCGCGCGATCTCGGCGATCAGCCCAGCGCTGCCAGAATGTCTTTCGGGCTTGCGTTGTCGCCGAAGGTCTCGCTCACATGCACGAAAAGGTCTTTATTCCCCGGCGCAAAAACAAAGCTTCCGCCGAGCTGAAAAGGGTCTTTGCCCAGACGATGCTGCTTGTGGCCTGCTGCCGCGGCCCGCTTGCGGGCTTTCATGTTGTCGCTGCGAAGAAGGTGAAGCAGGTTAGCGTTCTTGAGGCTGACGGCCTTGTAGGCTTCGCGTTTTTCATCTACCAGCAGGGGAAAATCGATGCCGGTCCTCTCGCGGAAGAATTTGGCGTAGCTGAAATCGCCCAGGCCGACCGCGGCCAGCCGCGCGCCCTTCTTGTGGAACTCATCTTCGAAGTCGCGCAACTGCGCGACGTGCTCGCCGCAGAAGATTCAGCCGTAATGGCGCAGAAAGACGAGCACTGCCGGCCCATCGGCCCACAAAGTTCCCAGGCGCATGGTTTTGCCATCCACGTCGGGGAGGGAGATGTCCGCCAGCCTGCTGCTATAGGTATCAGCCATGCCGGACATTCTCTGAGCGGGAAGAGGTACTGTCAAGCGGTGAGATCGTAGTGCCGGCAAGAATACGACTGTCGCTTCCGTCGCCCGCGGCAATCCCTGTGACATGCGTCACAGTCCCCCTGCCCACCCTGCGGCTACACTGCATTTTTCGTAAATCTCATGTTTTCGAAATAAAATGTTCTCAGTATTTCGGTACCCATTCCGAAACTGTATTGAGAGGGGAACATCGATATGAAAATTGCGGTCCCACGGGAGAAGCAGCCAGGCGAAGCGCGGGTGGCGTTGGTCCCTGAATCGGTCAAGAAGCTGGTCACGGCCGGAGCGCAGATCGGCGTAGAAGCAGGTGCAGGCGTCCGGGCCGGATTCAGCGATAAGGACTACGAGACGGCCGGCGCCGCCATCATGAGCCGGTCAGAACTGCTGGCCGAAGCCGACGTTCTGGTCTGCGTCAATCGTCCGGAGGAAGATGACTTCAGCAAGCTCAAGAAGAGCGCCGTCATCATCGGCTTTTTGAAACCGCTGGACGAACCTGCCGCTCTGGAGACCATCATCGCCCGCGGGTTGACGGCGTTTGCCGTGGAACTGGTGCCGCGCACCACGCGCGCCCAGTCCATGGACGCGCTCTCCTCCATGGCGACCATCGCCGGCTATAAAGCGGTGATCATCGCCGCCGAGCGGCTGCCGCGCATGTTTCCTCTGCTCATGACCGCCGCCGGCACGGTGCCTCCGGCAAAAGTGCTGGTACTTGGCGCCGGCGTTGCCGGGTTGCAGGCCATCGCTACCGCGCGGCGCCTGGGCGCTGTGGTGGAAGCTTACGACGTCCGCGCCGCTGCCGGACAGGACGTGAAATCATTGGGTGCAAAGTTCCTGGAAGTGGACCTGGGCGGAATCGAGACGCAGGATGCGGGCGGATATGCCAAAGAGCTCTCTCCTGAAGCCTTGCAGCGCGGCCGCGACATGGTGGCCAAGCACGCCGCCACCTCTGACGTGGTGATCACTACGGCGCAGATCCCGGGCCGCAAGGCACCGCTCATGCTCACCGAGGAATCTGTCAACAACATGAAGCCCGGGGCGATCATCATCGACTTGGCTGCCGCGACTGGCGGCAACGTCGCCGTGACCAAGGCCGGCGAAGAGGTCCAGCGCAATGGCGTAACTGTTCTAGGTCCGCTGAACCTGCCGGGAAGCGTGCCGTTCCATGCCAGCCAGCTGTATTCGCGCAACCTGACCAGCTTCATTGCCCTGCTGAATGACAAGGGCAACCTGAAGATCGATATGAACGATGACATTTTGAAAGGCGCCTGCGTGACCTACGAAGGGAACAACGTTCATCCCAAGGTTGCGGCGGCGCTGGGACATCCCGTAGCCCAGTGAAGGAGGGTGAATGGAGCACTTGTTGTTTAATCCAGTAGCGTTCATCAGCGCTCTGTACCTGATGGAGGGGCCGGCCACGGATACCGGACATATTCCTCCGGCGGTGCTGATCGCTTCCTTATATGTGTTCGCCCTGGCGGCGTTTCTGGGCTATCAGGTGATTTCGCGCGTGCCGCCCCTGCTGCACACGCCGCTGATGTCAGCCACCAACGCGATCTCGGGTATCTCGCTGATCGGGTCGCTGGTGATTGCCGGCTCCAAGTATGAGGAGCACCAGATGCTGGCCTCGATCCTGGGCTGCGCCGCGGTGACTTCGGCCATGATCAACGTGACCGGCGGCTTCCTCATCACCGACCGCATGCTGAAGATGTTCCGCAAGAAGGACGCGGTCAAGGCGGAGGAGAAAAAGTGACCAACGCACAATACTTCCTCGAAGCCACCTACCTGATCGCCTCCTGCCTGTTCGTCATGGGCCTGAAAGGGCTCAGCCATCCTGATACGGCGCGGCGCGGCATGATCATGGCCGCCGCCGGTATGGCCGCCGCTGTCTTCGGAACACTGTTTCATCCCCAGCTCATGGCCCATCCGCAAGGATATCTCTACATCGCCATCGGGTTGATCATCGGCTCGTCCATCGGCATTCCCATGGCCATGGTGCCGATGACGGCCATGCCGCAACGAACCGCGCTTTCGCACGCCTTTGGCGCATTGGCGGCGTCGATGGTAGGCCTGGCCGAATACGTGATTCACGGCACAGGTCTCGGCCCGGTGAAGATGGGCGCCCTGGGTCTGGAAGTAATGCTCGGTTCGTTGACCGTGACCGGTTCGCTGATCGCCGCGGCGAAGTTGCAGGAAGTGATGCGTGGCACTCCGATCATGTTCAAGGGCCAGCAGATCGTCAACCTCGGGCTGTTCATCGCAATGGTGGGATCGTTCATTGTTTGGCTTATCAACCCCGCTCAGGCGATCTTCTTTTATACGATGGCAGGCTGCGCCTTCGTCTTCGGCGTGCTGCTGGTGATCCCGATTGGCGCCGCCGACATGCCCGTGGTCATGTCACTGTTGAACTCCTACGCCGGCCTCTCTTCGGCCGCCACCGGATTCGTGCTCGGCAACAACGTGTTGATCATTGCCGGTACTCTGGACGGCTTCTCCGGCTTCATCCTGTCCATCCTGATGTGCCGGGCCATGAATCGCTCCATCACCAACGTGCTCTTCGGCGGCTTCGGGGCGCCGGTCACCGCAGAAACCGCGGTCGCCGGCAGTATGCGCGAGGTCGGGCTGGATGACGTGGCCGTGCAACTTGCCTACGCCAACCAGGTCGTGTTCGTTCCCGGATACGGCATGGCCACCGCCCAGGCGCAGCATGCCTGCCGCGAACTCGGCAATCTGCTGGAAGAGCGTGGCGTCTCGGTGAAGTACGCGATCCATCCGGTCGCCGGTCGCATGCCGGGGCACATGAACGTGCTTCTTGCCGAGGCCAACGTGCCGTACTCGTCGCTCTATGAAATGGAGCAGATCAATCCTGAGCTGCCCGCCACCGACGTTGCCGTCGTCATCGGCGCCAATGACGTGGTGAACCCCGATGCGCGCGACAATCCCAAGAGCCTGATCGCGGGTATGCCGATCATTGAAGTCGATCGCGCAAAATCCGTGGTGGTGCTCAAGCGCGGCAAAGGGAAGGGCTTCTCCGGGCTGGAGAATCCGCTCTTCTTCAAGTCCGTCACCGGCATGCTTTACGGGGACGCCAAGTCGAGCCTGACGAACCTGGTGCAGGCGGTGCAGAAAGTTTAAAGCCGGCGGTCCCGATCGGCGCACCCTCGCTATAATGCGCGGGTGCGTTTTCTTTTGCTCTGCTCGATTACCGTTTTCAGCGCGAGCCCGGCGCTTTGGGCCGCGCCGCGCGATGCGCGCCACCAGGCCATTGATCGCGCTCTTACATATCTCTATCAGAGCGCTTCTAACGACGCAGTGTTCGCCCGCACCGGAGCCGATCTCCTCTGGTGCTTCTTTTCCATCCGGCACACCGACGGCGACCGCAAGTTGCGAACTTCCGCTGAACGGATGGGCCGCGAACTCGCCCTGCGCTGGCGTAACCAGCACCGCCACGTTCCGGCCGATGCCACAGCCAACCAGATCGATATGTTGCTGGAGGGCTCGTATGCCGCTGATCGTCTGGGCGTGCCTGATCCCCGGCTCAAAGCCGAGTTGCGCCAGGCTGTTCCCCGATTCAACGCCGTGGACTATCTGGGGTTTGATCCCTTGCTCGGGCCGCCCCGCGCGGATGATCCCAAACGCTATGACATTTTCTGTAACGCTCTTATCCGCAGCTACTTCGGCGACGCCACCGGAATCCCGATGGGCGCTCATTACCGCGACGTGATCAAGTGGCTGCCCCGCATGCGTCCTTATGCTGCTGACGATGATGACCTGGAGTTCGACATCTTCTACGCCGTCACTCACGTCATCTACACACTGAACGGCTATAACGAGCGCCGGATTTCGAGCTCGCTGCTGCCGGAAGAATTCTCATATCTGCGAGGCAAGTTGAAAGAGGCGATCGAGGACGACGATCTGGAAATGGTGGGTGAAATCCTGGACTGTCTGAAGGCCTTCGGATTTGCGGGCGATCCCGACGTCCGGGCCGGCGAGGAATACCTGATTTCCGCCCAACAGCCTGATGGCGGCTGGTTGGAGGACAGCGACGATCCTTATACCGTCTTCCATTCCGCCTGGACCAGCATCGATGGTTTGCGCGACTACCGCTTCCACGGAACAGTGAAGAAGATGCCGGCGCCTTAAAGCTTTACTTTAAGTGGTTCAGCATCTCCTTGAAGGCCGGCGTGCCCGACTTGCCCAGCAGTTCGTAGATCATCATCTCCGTTGAAGACAGCACCGCGCCGGCGGCCTGCATGCGGTTCAGGCCGATCTTCCAGTTCAACTCAGTGCGGGAGCTCACGGCGTCCGCCGCGACGTGAACATTCAACCCCTGGTTCAGCGCGCCCAGGGCCGTCTGCGTCACGCAGATGTGGCTCTCGATTCCGCAAAGGAGCAGTGTGCGCCGGTCGGCGAGGCTGGCCACGGTGGAGCAATATTCGCCATTGCCGAAACAGCCAAACTCCAGCTTGTCCAGGGTCCTCACCTCCGGCAGCAATGACTGGATCTCGCCAACCGTCGGCCCCAGCCCTTTCACGTACTGTGTGCTGACCAGGATAGGCAGTCCGAGGATGTCCGCGAGGCGTATCAGCAGCTGTGAGTTTCGCACGACCCGTTCTTTTTCGAAGATGAACGGCAGCAGCTTTTCCTGAATGTCGATGACGGCCAGCGCGCACTCTTCCGGCTTGAGCAACCGCCGCGCCGACTCAATCTGAGTGGCAGGTTCTAAAGATATTGTAGCCATACGGAAATTGTACTCCCGCAAATCATCACAAATGCTCGTCCTGCGTTGGTGTCGCCATCGCCGGCTGCACCTGGCTTTGCCATGCGGTAGTTTGCCAGTTGTCCTTTCCCGTAGAGGTTTTGATCCACGGAGGAAGCTCCAGGCGCAGGTGGTCGGCCAGCGCGAAGGCAAACGGCTCGTAGAGCCCGCGCAAGCGCCGGAGTTCTGCTATTGCGGCATCGCCCTCGGCCAGAACAAAGCCTGATGCGGCAAGCGCCGCGCGCAATTCTGCCAGGACTGGCGGCGGCAGGCGGTCGCGTCCGCCATCTTTTTCCGGAGGAGCGCTGAAGACCTGGCTCAGATCAACCAGCGCATGCCGCGCTATGGCAAAGGTCATTCTTGCCTGGTACTGGCACATGCCTTCAACGCCGACCATGGTCAGAGCGCAGACGTCGAGGACAGCAGTCAAAGATGCGATCCAGGACTGGTTATCGTGCTGCGAGCGGAAGTAGGCCAGCACGGGATAAGAAAGGTGGCTCTCCATCAGATCGGCGGCCCACTGCTCCCAATGCTCAAGAAGCTCTGTCAGTGCCTCGATGCCATGCGGGCCGCTCTGCCGCCGCAACAGCTCGGCCGCGGTGGGCGGCGAGCCGGCGCGGGCATCAAGCAGCGAGATGGTGACCTCACGCCGTGAAAATGCCTGATAGAGCACCGGCAGATACCCGATGACCAGCGCCAGGAAGCCGAAACCCATTCCTCCTTCCAGCACCGTCACGAACCGGCCCAGGCCCGTGGCCGGAACAACGTCGCCCAGGCCCAGGGTGAAGAGCGTGGTGCCGCTGAGGTAGAGCGCGTTTCCGAAATCGTTGTGGAACAGGGTACCGCTCAATCTGTCGTGCAGCCCGTAGTGCAGCAGGGCAAAGCCGAATACCAGCGTGACCGCCCAGAAGGCCAGCAACAGCAGCAGTGACAGCGGGCCGTAATAACTGAGCATGGCGTCGCGCTTCTTTCTGGTACTGCGCACCGCTGCCAGCGCCGCCCACGGCCGCCACGTGCTGCGGTAGAACAGCCGCGTCAGCCGGAATTGCCGTGTAACCCGGCGCGGCAGCACGATGGTCTCAAAAGTCTCCCACAGCACCATGACGATCAGCACAACACCGGCAATGACAGCAAAAATTTTCATTCCCAGGGAATCTCCGGAGCCTCTAGAGTATCTAAAATGCAGTAACTCGGCTAATGCGACTGGAGCACGATTGAAATCGACACTGCATCTGCTGGTCAGCCATCCGTATCTGGTCCTGTTTGTCTCCGGCCTGCTGGAGCGCGCCGGCGCGCCGCTGTTGTTCTCGCCGGTGCTGGTGGCCGCCGGAGCACTGGCCGCCGCCGGACAGATGCGCTTCGATCTTGCGCTCTGGCTGGCCCTGATCTCGTGCATCTTAGGCGACACGCTGTGGTTCGAGCTCGGACGCCGCAAGGGCGACCGGGTGCTTGCGACGCTCTGCAGGATTTCCTTCGAACCCGATAGCTGCGTGCGCCGTTCGAAGCTTTTCTTCGAGAAGAGTTCCAATCGCACGCTTCTGTTTTCCAAATGGCTCCCAGGGGTCTCTCACGTGGTGCCTGCGGTGGCGGGGCTGGCCAGGGTGCAGCCGGAACGCTTCTTCGTGATGAATGTTGCCGGCTCCGCGCTGTGGATCGCCATCATGATGCTGGTGGGCTATCTCCCCGTCGAACGCATGCACGTCGCATCTGCAGTGGCGCCGGTGATCTTTGAGGCCAGCCTGATCGTACTGGCCGGCAACATCGCTTTCAAGTACTGGCAGCGCCGGCAGTTTCTGAATGAGCTGTACAAGATGCGGATCACGCCGGAGGAGCTGCGCCGCCTGCTCGACTCAGGCGAGGCGGTGGTGGTGCTCGATCTGCGCCATCCACTCGACTCGGTCAGCGATCCCCGCACTCTGCCCGGCGCAATCCGCGTGCTGCCCGACGACGTTACCAGCCGCGCCCAGACTCTGCCCAGAGATGAGGAGATTGTCCTCTACTGTACTTGACCAAACGAGGCGACGAGTGCCCGTGTGGCACAGAAGCTGCAAAAACTGGGAATCAAGCGCGTGCGCCCGTTGCAGGGCGGCTTTGGCGGCTGGAAGGAGCTCGGCTATCCGCTGGCCGAGCCGACAGAACTGGCCTGGGTGACACAAAGGCTCATTTAGCGCTTCTTTATTTCTTCCGCCACCCGCGCTACGTTCTCCGGCTTGCCCAGATCGCGCCAGTAGGCGGCGTCAAAGCGCGAGCCAACAATCTTCTCACCGCGTGCGGCGAGCCGCAGGTAAGTTTGAATGATCGAAAACACGACTTCGTCTTCGATCATGCCAAGCAGCCGCGGCGAGATGACGTGAATGCCGGTAAAAGCGAGTTCCTGCCGCCGATCGGCGGGGCGCACCAGCTCGATCTTTTGTTCCTTCACAAACCGGCGGCCACAGAGCTGCATCTGGTCGTCGAAAATCAGATAGCGCGCGGTTTCTCGCTGCTGCACCGCCACCGTTGCCAGCGCGTGGCTCTGTTCATGCGATTCGACCAGCCGGCCGAGATCGACGTCGCTGATTACGTCCACGTTATGCACGACGAACGGTTCAGCTGCGCTGCCATCTTCCAGAAAGAACCACGCGGCTTTTTTCAGGCCGCCGCCGGTATCGAGCAGGACCTCTTCGCGGGAAACTACGATCCGAATCCCAAAATTATTCTTGGTGTGAAGGTATTCGATGACTTTGTCGGCAAAATGGTGCACGTTGACGATGATCTCGCTGACGCCAAACTGCCGCAGCCGGTCAATGGTGATCTCCAGCAGGGTGCGGCCGGCGATCTCCACCAGTGCCTTGGGCCGGTCATTGGTGAGCGGGCGCAGGCGCGTCCCCAGGCCGGCGGCCAGAATCATCGCCTTCATTGACTGAGCTTCTCCAGCTGCACGTGACGCACCTGTACCTCAACGCCAGGCCGGTTCCTGAAACGCGCTGCCAGCTTCTCTGCCAGGTAGACCGAGCGATGCTGCCCGCCGGTGCAGCCGAATGACACCATCAGGCTGGTGAATCCGCGCTCCTGGTAGCTCTGGAGGCTGGTCTCGACCATGGAACTTGCGTCGGCCAGAAACTTTTCCACCACCGGATATTGCCTCAGGTACTCGATGACCGGAGCGTCTCTGCCCGTCAGCTCCTTGAAGCGTGCTTCCCGCCCGGGATTGGGCAGACCGCGCGCGTCAAAGACGAATCCGCCGCCGTTGCCGCTTTCATCTTTCGGCGCAAGGTTCTGGTGAAAAGAAAAACTGAAGATCCGCAACAGCAGCTTCTCCTTCGACGGTGTGAGTGATTTGCCTTCTGCCGGAGAAGGCGGCACCGCGCCCGGGTCCGCAGGAACCGCGATCTTCCGAAGCTTGTCGGAGCCAATGATGCTCCGGAAAGCGCCGAGCAGGGTGGGAATTTCCAGCGGCAGTATCACGTGGCCCAGCAGCCACTCCAGGTTCTTGAGCGCAAAGGGCACGCTTTGCAGAAAGTGCGGCTTGCGTTCGTAGAATCCGCGGAATCCATACGCGCCCAGCGCCTGCATGATGCGAATGTAAACGAACGCATAATAATGATGCATGAATTCATCGCGGCCGATCTGGATAAAATCGCCGAGCCGCTTCAGGTAATGATCGAGCAGTTGCTCGCGCACTGCGGGAGGCAAGTCGGCTTTGGCGTCGTAAAGCAGGGAAGCAATGTCATAGTGCAGCGCTCCCTTCCGGCCGCCCTGGTAATCCAGGAAGAATGGCCGGCCATCGCGCAGCATCACGTTGCGCGACTGAAAGTCGCGATAGAGAAAGTACTCGCGCGGCGCACTCAGCAGAAAACGCATCAGGCGTCCAAAGTCGACTTCGAGCGCCTGCTCGCTGAAGGGAATATCGGCCAGCTTGAGAAAGTAGTACTTGAAGTAATTCAAGTCCCAGGAGATTGACTGGCGATCGAAGCTGGAGCGCGGATAGCAGACGCGGTAGTTCAGGTCGCGACCGGCTTCAATCTGAAAGCGCGGCAGCACTTCCACCACTTTGCGGTACACCTCGACAACCGGCGGCGCAATCTCATCACCGGCGCGGTTCCGGGAGAGAAACTGAAACAGAGTGGTGTCGCCCAGGTCTTCTTCCAGGTAAGCGCCGGAATCCAGGTCCTCTCCGTAAATCTCCGGGACAGGCAGCCCGTGGCGGCGAAAATGGCGCGAGAACTCGAGAAAGGCGACGTTTTCTCCGCGCACGTCATAGACCACGCCAACGGCGGTGGCGCCCCGTGCGCTCAGGCGCACGATGTTCCGGCCGGATCCGCCAAGATCGCCCTGCAGCGGCTGCACCTGCTCCGTGGGGCGGTGGAAGTGCCGCTCAAACAGCAACTTGAGAACATTGTGTGAATCTTTTTTCACTCTGCCCCGGACCCTTGAAGTTCCAGGATTCCATTAACCCACAACCGTCAGGGAAAGACAAATCAGGCGCTCATCTCCAGCCACCAGGACACTCTGCGAAGTACGCGCCAAGACCAACTCACGCATAAAAGTGTTTAAAAGAGTTAAAGTCGGCTGCGCCATTCGGTGTATACTCTCGCGCTGTATTTCCTAAGATTTTTCAAATGAATCTGGAGGATTCCCCCATGCCTCAAGCTGTAATCGCCGTAGAGCAAGAGTGGGCAAGAGCCTTGGCAAGATTCGTAACCAACCAACTCCCGCAGGCTTTAACCCAGGTTAGTGACATTCAATTGACCTCTGACCAGGTTGCTGTGTTACAGAGGGCTTTTGAGAATACGTTGGTCACCAACATGGGCTGCGCAGTCACGACCCCTTGAGTGGCGAGCGGTGCACCGAAGGCCGGGAAGAGCTGGCCAGAGGCGAATCAACGTCATTCAGCCGCAGACCGACCAGTAACACCCATGAAAGTTGGCGAGACATACGTAAGTATCCTTCATTCCGGCTCAAACAATCGGCAATTGAGGGATCGGGTTCCGTTCTTCCCATTCCGCCCCAGCCCATCCTTTCCGCAAAGAACGCGGAACGCCTGGGGGCCCGCAACAACGGCGCGGAAATGGGGCGCGGCCAAAAAATTTGCTCAGGAGTGACTTAAATGTCAAAACCCAAAGATGCAGAGAAAGGCGTTGACCGTCGAGCTGTGATGCGTGGCGCAATTGCACTAGGCGGGGCGTCCATACTCGGTGGCGTCGCTGCGATGCCCCAAAACGCCGTCATTTCGGAAAGAGAATGGGCCAGAGTTCTCGCAAGACACGTAGCCAATCAGCTGCAGGAGGCTGTGCGCACAGTTCCTGAACTGGGGTTGACCCAGGTCCAGGTTGTAGCGCTCAGGGCAGCATTTGAGAATACGCTGGTTGCCAATATGGGATGCACTGTCGATCAGCCTCCCCCACAGTAGCGTCCGCCGCATCGGGGCTGCGCGCGGTTAGCCTGTGGTGCGCCCATTCGCACACGAATCGCTGGACGCTCATATTCGAGAGCGGGTCAGCTTGATCTGAAAGCGACCCGCTTGATCGTTCATGCGCTGCCCAAATAAGTGATCATCATGAAGGTTTGTCTCATCAGCGCGCCCACGGCCAACCAGTTCCATGGCCGCGCCGTGGGCGAAGCGGACGCGGCCCGGATCATGGGCGAGCTCGCGCCTGTCGGCATCCTGAGCCTTGCCGCCGTGCTTGAGGCCAGGGGCCTGCAGCCCGAGGTGGTGGATCTGAACCGCGTCTACTACAGCTGGTTGCAGGGTGGGAATCGAGATCAGACTGATTTCTGCTGTTTTGCGGGCGCGTATCTGGCTGCGCGCGATTTTGACTTCTTTGGTTTCAGCACCGTTTGCAGCAGCTACCCGCTCACGCTGCGCATCGCTCAAGAAGTAAAGCGAGCGCGTCCCAGGTCAGTGGTGGTGCTGGGCGGGCCGCAGGCGTCGGTTGTCGATGTCGCAACCTTGCGCGCTTTTCCCGCGATCGATCTGGTCGTGCGCGGTGAAGCGGAGCACACTTTGCCTGATCTGGTCGACAGGCTGGCACAGAATGCTTCTCTCGCAGCGCTTCCCGGGATTACCTTCCGGCAGGACGGAGAGATCGTGCGCAATCCAGATGCGCCTCTGGTCATGGAGCTGGATGCGCTGCCGTTCCCGGCATTTCATCTCTTTCCCGATGTCGGTCATTGCCGGCACTTTCCGCTGGAGCTGGGCCGCGGCTGCCCATTTTCCTGTACTTTCTGCTCCACCAACGATTTCTTCCGCCGCCGCTTCCGCCTGAAGAGCCCGCAGCAGATGATCGACGATATGCGCCGGGTCAAGCAGACCTACGGGATCAGCTCGTTCGAGCTGGTGCACGATATGTTCACGGTGGACCGCAAGCGTGTGGCCGAATTCTGTGAAGCTCTGATCGCGAGCAAGGAAGACTTCATCTGGGGGTGCAGCGCGCGTACGGATTGCATTGACGAAGAGCTGATCTCATTGATGGCTCGCGCCGGCTGCCGCGGCATCTTCTTCGGCATTGAGACCGGCTCGCCGCGCATGCAGAAGATCATCGACAAAGGCTTGGAGTTGGACGATTCGCGTGATCGCGTCCGCTCGTGCGACAAGTTCAAGATCAACACTGCGGTCTCATTGATGGCCGGTTTCCCGGATGAAACGATGAATGACCTGCGCCAGACCGCGGCGTTCTTTGTGGATTCGCTGCGCTATGATCACGCTGATCCCCAGCTCAGCATCCTGGCTCCATTGGCGGCTACGCCGATCACGACGCAGCATAAGGACGCGTTGCTGCTGAATGACGATGCCGCCGACATGTCCTACCGCGGATGGCCGCAGGAGAAAGAAGACCACGCGCTGATCGCGGCGCATCCAGAGATTTTTTCGAGCTTCTATTCCGTGCCCCTGCCGCATCTGGACCGCGAATTCCTCAAGGAGCTGCGCGACTTTCTGCTCTGCGCGCACAGTGCGTTTCGCCGGCTGCTTTTGGGGCTGCATCAGGAGAGCGGCGACATTGTCGATGTCTTTGAGCAGTGGCAGAAGTGGCGGGCGGAGCAAGGCATTCGGTTTTTCGGCGGCCAACGGACCATTTACTACGCCCAAAGTTGCTTTCCGGCTGACTTCTTTCGCTTCATGCGGCAGCATTACCTTGCCAGGATCACCAAAGCGGCACTCGCGATCACCGCGCTCCTGGAATATGAGGAGGCGTTGCACGGGGGCGCCTCAGACGAAGTGCCGATACCGGATCGGCCGGCCGAGGAAGACAATGAAGAACTTCTGGCCGCGGAGAGCCGTCCGCAGCTGATTGCAGGCGTGCGCGTGGTGACGCTTCC
>DASTJB010000274.1:0-18108 GCA_035717005.1 Candidatus Angelobacter sp. | reverse complement strand
GACCAGCAGCGCGATGAGGAAACCGAAGCTCAGGGCCAGATCGGCCACTTCCAGCCAGCGGCGGGTGCGGTTGTACTGGCGCACCTCGGGGCTGTCAGGCAGCGTGTTGGCGCCGGCGAGGGTCATGGCTTGGAAGGCTCCTGGTTAAATTCGAGAAGGACATACCGTGCCTCCGCTCCGTTGTTCCTCCTGACCGCATAACCAGTGTTAGGAGGCATCCAGACGGTGTCGCCGGAGGTGAGCCGCTTGGGTGCTCCGGGAACACTGCCGCTGAGATCTAGTGCAGAGACAGCGATGAACAGCGCGGGCGAAGAACTCCCTGTACTCCTATAGAAAGGCGTAGAGGATAAGGGCGCGGGGGAAGGCGGCAGGGTGAACGACCATACAGTCCACTCTGACGCTCGAATCCGCTGCTGCCTCCGCGGCCCGGTTTCATCTGGCGGTTCGAAGGGACAGGGCTCCGTGCAGGTCCTCACATTGGTCGAAGGCTTGAGCAGTTCGATGGTGATGTTGTGGAACAGGCGGTCAGCGTTGTTGATGGCGGCGTGGGCGAAGTGGCCCGGCGTGAAGCGGACCTCACCGTCCTTAAGTTGGAGAGCGACTGGCTTTTCGGCGGGGCGGACGCTGACCACGTCACTGTCGCCGAGGGTCACGAAGAGGTAGTCGTAATTATGACGGTGAACCAGCGTGGAGGCCTTGGGTGCGACCCTGACGTTGAATACGCGGACGTATTCGTTTTCAAAGACCCGGTGATGACTCGGTTCTGACGTGATCTCAACGGTCTGCTGCTGCTGGGCCAGAGTGGCTGTGGCCAGCAACACCAGTCCCACAGCACGGGACTTTCGCATATCCAATGATTGTAAAAAGACAGGCAGAGGGCCGCAAGGCGCAGGAGGGAGTGGCCACCAGATTCTTTCTGAGGTCAGCCAGGCGAACACCTATAGAAGATGACGATGGCAAATGACAGCCACCTTCTCCGGAGCTGGTGATTCTGTAAGACCCAATAATCAGCGCGGAGACACGCACTGACGTCCTTCTTGCCAATTCCTTTTATGAGACCAGTAAGTTTCCGATTCGCCCAGCGTTGTGCCGAACCATACGCAGTGTTCGTCGTCGCTGATTAATGTAAGCACGCGTCCCGTGGCGCGTTACTGAATACTCTGGATATATTTGCGGAACTCTTCGCTTTTAAATTTTTTCAGGCCCGCTTCAGCCAGCCGCTTCAGCTCGGCAAAGCAGCCGGGATCAATTTGCGTGAAGTTGAAGCAGGCCTTGCCCTGCATGCGCTTTTTTAGTGCAGGCGACATCGACTTCATCAAATCGGGATTGTAGTAAAGGGACAAGAGGTGAAAGCTCACGTAGTTCTTCCCGGTCCGGAGCCCGGCGAAGTAAATCGGCTTCTTGCGATGAAGAATGGATGGGATTTCCAGGTGGTAATCGCCCGGTGGGCCGGCTTGCGCCGTAACGTCTTCGCCAACGAAGCTATCGAGCATCCGGCACAATGCCGAAAAGACCGGCGCGAGGTCGGGCTTGGAGAGTTTCTTGGATGAAGACTTAGCGCGAGCGGCTTTGGCGGCAGGCATAGCGGCGGCAGTATAGCGCAGCCTGCTTCGGCCCGGCAGACAAAAAAAGGAGCGGCTGGTTTGCCGCCCCTCAATCCGTTAAAGGAGTCGAGACTCAGTCCTGATTGCGGCCCGCTTCGGGCAGCGACTTCATATATTCGACCAGGTCTGTCTTTTCGCCCGTACTCAATCCAAGGCTTTTGCAGGATTCGTAATGGTTCACGACGTCAAGCAGCGTGGGGAAGCGGCCATCGTGATAAAAGCCGCCTTTGGTGTGCGTCCAGAGGCCATTCAGCGGCGTGGTGCGATAGCGGTTGTCGGGGGAACGGCTGGCCTGGAAATCGTCGATACAGACATCAGAGGCCGTGTGCATGTTCCATCCCGGCTCGGTCATCAGCGGCGGCACATGGCATGAGCTGCACTGCGCCTTGCCGTTGAACAGCGCCTTGCCGCGCGCCGCGGCAGCGGGATCAAAGCTGCCTGCCGGCGGCGCTGGTGCGGCGATGGCAAGCTGATAGACGTGCAAAGGCGCCAGCTTGGCCGTGATCTGATCGTCGGGATTGGAGACATGGCCAAAGCCGTTTCTCGCCGCGATGGGGAATTTCACCGGATCGTCAAGCCGCGGATCGAAGAACGTGCCCTTTCCGTGCATCTCCAGGTTGGCGACGAAGGCATTCCAGTAAGGCACCGAGCCCCATCCAGTGTAGGTGTGTAGGTTTACGCCGGCCAGGCCGAAGGCCGGTGGAATCAGGGTGGCAGCTGAGCCGCCATCGGGACGGAAAGCTTTGCCGTCCATGAATAGCTCGGCATCGAACTTGCCCGGGCCCCAGCTGTTGAGGACAGTATGAACTGTGGGCACGTCGACGCCCAGCAGATCTGCCACGGGCTGGAGGTTGGGCGAGAGGCCGACGATTGCGCCCACGTTCAAATCGCGGTTCGACCACCCGTCAAGGCGATGGCCGATGCCGGGCGCAAAAGCGTTATCGACAGTGGAATGACAGAGCGCACACTGGATGCCGATGGTCTTGAGCGTGCCGTCGGCATTGAAGAATCCGGTGACCCCGACGACGGCGTTCAGCTGGAGCAAGGCGAGTGTCACCGCAGGATCGTTCAAATCGACCTTGCCCGCCTGGATCTGCTGCACGAGCGTTGCGGGAAGCGCGTCCTGATCGACTTTAAGGCCGACGGCCAGCGCCGTCGCCGGTGAAACGCCCGGGCCAACGCCGCCGTGCGCCGCGCCTTCAATGGCACGATGAAGTTGCAGAGTGCCGCCCCAGAAATCCTGGTCGCCGAAAGTGTCAAAGCGAAAGATGTTCCGGCCCTGGGCGACAAGTTGTTCGCCGTGTTCACTGATCTGGTGGTCGATCCGCGTGAGCGGCGGATGCTTTTGCTGGGAGTAAAGGAGAAAAGCGCCGAGCAGGAAGAAAGCGATCATGAGAGGGAATCTGATCTTTTTCACGGAAATACACCTCTAGCCTGGTTGGTTTTTGCTGCACAGAGGGCTCCCGGAAACGCTCTCAACGTATATGGAGCAACCAGACGCCCGCAGGTTTCAGGGGAAACAAAAAATAGTTCGTATTGCGATTTCTATTCAGCCCGGTGGCTGTTTGCGCAGGTTTGGGCGATTGTTCAGACGCACGCTGGAGAGGGACTTTCTAGATCCATTGACATGCCACGCCACAGATGGGAGCTGGCTCGACGCTGTGTCGCTGCTCGTCGGCGGTGTGGAGCGAAGCGACAGAAAAAAAGGGCGAGCCCGACCACGCGGCGAGCCCGCTGCCACAGGAGCATAATCGAGCGTTGCAGGATTGAGAATCGTAAGCGGTGTGGAGCGAAGCGACAGAAACTTTGCTCCAACCTCCCGTCGCGAGGCCCGTGAGGCGCCGAGCGGCGTGCAACAGGAGCATACGACGAGTCACCACATGAAAAACTCGTAAGCGGTGTGGAGCGCAGCGACAGAAACTTTGCTCCAACCTCCCGCCGCGAGGCCCGTGTGGCGCCGAGCGGCGTGCAACAGGAGCATACAACGAGTCACCACGTGAAAAACTCGTAAGCGGTGTGGAGCGCAGCGACAGAAACAAACGAAAAGGCCGTCCGGCAACTGGACGGCCTTTTCTTTCAAGGGAGAATAGTTCCAACGGAAGTTCAAAAAGACCATCAGAACTTTCTGGCGAAATCTTATTGGGCAGCGAAAGGCAGTGTCAAGGAATTTCTCCAGAATAAATGCCTTTGTTTTCAATGACTTAATTACTTTCTCAACACCTCTCTGCAAGTGACATAAATTGTCATTCCCCGAGCCCTAAGGCGTACAAGTCTTTGTTTTTTAGCAGTTTACAGGGATCACTTGAGATCCAGGCGGATGATATCGGCGGAGTCGGACCGGTTGAAAACCTTGTTCGGGTAGAGCTTGCTGAGCAGAATGCGCAGGCCGCCGAACGCAAATCCAAAAATCGCCGCAGCCAGAACGACCAGCACACACAACAACACCAGAGCAACGATGAATCCTGCGCGGTCCTCCTGGGGCCTGGGTTTGGTGGCCTGGTTCCAGGTGATATCGGCGTCATAGTTTACTGAGGCGAGCAGAGACTGCGCTTCGTCGTTGGAAATGTTGCCGTTGATCACAGCGACAAATGGGCCAGTACGTTTGAAATAGAACGGCCCGCCCGGCAGAGACGCCGATTCTAACTGCGGCAGCTTCTCACGGGCGATTTGCGGCGTGGGATAGCCGATGATGGTCAGAGTGGCCTGGCCGGCAGAGCTGCGGTACTGCGCGGTGACGATCTCAGGAGACTTGCTGAAATCGATGAGCTGCGCCGGAATGGAGATACCGAGCCGCGCGAGGGCCTCGGGACCTGTAATGTAGCGGCTGGTATTTGGAACCTGCGATTGGGCCGGAAGATTCCCCGGCAGAGTCGGCAGCGCGGCAATGTCGCCCCTGGGATGAGGCAGCGCGCCAGCCAGTGAGCGCAGGTCAGCGCCGGACATCGCGGTTACCCGCTCCAGAGAGACATCAACGAGGATGTTCCCTTTGTAGAAGAGAATGCGCGAATTGTTGCTGGCGGCCTTATCGCCAATGGTCTCGCTGCGCATTTGCGGCTGGACGTAGTAGGTGAACGCGCCGAAAGCCCCCGTGGCGTCCTTGAATCGGGCGGCCTTGATCTGCATTTTGCGGCCGTCGCGAAGATAAGTGGACGTCTCTGAATCGGAGAAACCGTATTCCTTCAGCACCGGCGCGTCCGTAACGTCAACCGCGGCGGGATCGGAACCGGTTTTAACCGTCTGCGGTTCCAGCCGCCAGCCGCTGAACTGCGAAGGCAGAAATCCGGCCTTTGGCTGGGCAAAGCCGGTCACGGCAGAAAGAACCATCAGTAGAAACAACCGCTTACACATGGTGGAAAACGAGGCTAACGGCACTACAGATTAGACACCGCTGATTCCTGAAGCGATTCTACCCTTTTTCCGATCCTCAATGCCGGGAACATAATTTCGGAACCTTTTTGCGACCGAATCAGTATTACCTCTCATATACACGTGTGCAGAGGAGCAGTTATGGATTCCTTCCTTCACGACTTGCGCTATGCATTTCGTGTCATCTGGCGCAGCCCCGGGTTCACCATCATCGCAGTTCTGGCGCTTGCCCTGGGTATCGGCGCGAATACGGCGATCTTCAGCATCGTGAATGCGGTTGTGTTGAAGCCTCTGCCCTATGCAAAACCCGAGCAACTCGTGCAAGTGTGGATGCGCTTTACCGGCATCGGCATACCCAAAGACCAGAATTGGGT
Source organism: Candidatus Angelobacter sp. (assembly GCA_035717005.1). Lineage (GTDB taxonomy): Bacteria > Acidobacteriota > Terriglobia > Terriglobales > Acidobacteriaceae > Angelobacter. Next base: position 12,764 of record DASTJB010000274.1, on the reverse strand, counting down.
TTCAGCGCCGGAGTTCAAGGACCTGGAGAAGAATGCAAGTCTTTCCCAGATCGCCGCAATCGATCAGGGCAGCTTCAACATCAACATCAATGCCAAGCCGGAGCGAGTCCAGTCCGCGTCGGTTTCCGCCAGCTTCTTTCCCATGCTTGGCATTCCGGCCCAGTTTGGACGCGTATTTCTTCCCGAGGAGGACCAGCCGGGCCACGGCGGGGTCGTGCTGCTGAGTGACGGCCTGTGGCGGCGCCGCTTCGGCGCCGATCGAGGCATTGTTGGACGCAATCTGACGATGAACGGACAGCCCTACCAGATCATTGGCGTACTGCCGCGGGACTTTCAATATCCGCGGGAAACAGAGGTCTGGGTTCCGCAGGTGTTCAGCCCGCGTGATCTTTCGCCGGACAGCCGGGGCAATCACGGACTGCTTGTGATCGGACGCATCAAGGACGGCCTGAGCCTGGACCAGGCCCGGGCCGACATGCAGTCAGTTTCAAACCGGATCATCGAAGAGAACAAGGATTATCCCTATCGGCGCTTCAACTTTTCCGTGGTTCTGGTGCCGCTGCTGGAGCAGCAGGTCGGCGACATCAGGCTGGCGCTCTGGGTGATGCTGGGGGCGGTCGGGCTGGTGTTGCTGATCGCCTGCGCCAACGTAGCCAACCTCCTGCTGGTGCGCTCCTCAGCGCGCGAGCGTGAGATAGCAGTTCGACAGGCGTTGGGCGTAAGTCGCTGGCGCCTGGTGCGACAGCTTCTTACGGAGAGCACGCTCCTCGGGTTGGTCGGCGGACTGGCGGGACTGCTGCTCGGGTATATTGCCCTGCGCGTGCTGGTCTCGCTCAGCGCCACCAGCTATCCGCGAGTAGCCGAAGCCGGCATTGATCTGGGCGTTCTCGGGTTCACGCTGCTGATCTCGATTGCAACGGGAATTCTGTTTGGTTTGGCGCCGGCGCTTCACGCGTTCCGTGGCGTAACCTACAACTCGCTGAAGGAAGGCGGCCACGGCGGGACAGCCGGAGCCGGTACGCAGCGGCTGCGCAGCTCGCTGGTCGTGGTGGAGATGGCAGTCTCCCTGATGTTGCTTGTGGGAGCAGGCTTGCTGATCCGCAGTTTCCTGCGGCTGCAGGACGTGGATAGCGGCTTTCGCGCGGACGGCGTGCTAACGCTCCGCCTCGCCTTGCCCGAGCAGAAGTATGCCAAAGTGGAGCAGACACGAGCCTTCTATCGCGACCTGCTGGAGCGGGTGCAGAGACTTCCCGGAGTGGATGCCGCCGGCGCAACTACTGGATTGCCTTTGAGCGGTATCGGCTGGTCCGGCACCGTGACCATCGACACTCAGGCGGTTCCCGTCCAGGACACCACGCCGGAAGTGGACCAGCGCCCCGTAACGCCGGGCTATTTTGAGGCCATGGGCATTTCGCTGGTGCGGGGGCGCTCTTTCAACCAGCACGACAACGAAACCGGGCAGCCGGTGGCGATCGTGGATGAGACGCTGGCCAGAACTTATTGGCCGAACGAAGAGGCAATCGGGAAGCGGCTTCATGTTGGAGGCCTGCAATCGCCGTCTCCGTGGATGACGATCGTGGGCGTTGTGCGCCATGTGCGTTACCGTACGCTGGAAGCGCCTTCACGGACGGAATTGTATTGGCCTTATGTTCAAACACCGTTTCCGCTGGGGAGCATGAGCGTGGCGGTCCACACCTCGGGCGATCCGCGCAGCCTGGCTCCGGCAGTGCAGCGCGAGGTGCTGGCCATTGATCCGGACCAGCCGGTTTACCGCATTCTGACGATGAATGAAATCATGAGCGCATCCATGGAACGGCGGCGGCTTTCCATGTCGCTGCTGGCGATCTTTGCCGGCATGGCGTTGGTGCTGGCGGCGGTAGGACTGTATGGCGTCATGTCCTACTCGGTGGCCCAACGGGCGCATGAGATGGGCATTCGCATGGCCCTGGGCGCGCAAACGGGAAATCTTATCCGGCTGGTGATGGGCCAGGGGCTGCTGGTGGCGGGGATCGGCGTGGTTGCGGGACTGGCTGGTTCCGCGCTGCTCGCCGGCTTGATGTCGAGCCTGCTCTTTGGCACCAGCAGCATTGATCCACTCACCTTCGCGAGTGTTGCGGCCGTTTTGATGCTGGTGGCGCTGGCAGCGTGCTTTGTCCCTGCCTATCGCGCGGCGCGAGTGGATCCGGTGATCGTTCTACGGCAGGAGTAGTCCTGTCGCGCGATCTTCCTCTGATCTGCAACAATAGATCAATGGCGAGCCTTCTTACGCATGCCCTGGTGGGGAGCGCCGTAGGGCAAGCGTCTAAGCGAGAGTGGCGTAGCGACTGGCGCTTCTGGGGGCTGGTGGTAACTTGCTCCGTGCTGCCGGACATCGATTCCATTGGCTTTCACGCGGGGGTGCCGTACAGCGCACTCTGGGGCCATCGCGGTATGACGCATTCTTTCTTGTTCGCCGCGATTCTGGCTGCTGGTCTGGCGTTGGCTTTCCGCCGGAGCTTTTCACCGGCGTGGAAGCTGGGAGTGCTCCTGTTTGTGATCACCGCTTCACATGGAGTTCTCGACGCCATGACCAACGGCGGCCTGGGTGTGGCGTTCTTCTCTCCCTTCGATCAGCAACGGTACTTTTTCTCCTGTCGTCCCATTCAGGTTTCGCCCATCGGCATCAGCCGCCTCTTCACCTGGCGCGGCGTGCGCATATTGGGCAGTGAAGCGCTCTGGATATGGTGTCCGGCGCTGCTGTTTGCGGTGGTGGCGCGGACCGCGCAGTGGCTGCGAAAGCCGAGGCAGCCGCTGCTCCAGGCGGAGGCAGAGAGCGGCCCGGGGGAGGGACTCTCGTAAGCAGGTTAGGGCCGAGAAGTCGCGCAAAATCAGGTAAACTTAAGAGAATGGCACAGATTCAGCGCAGGAAATCCGTTACCGTCAAGATAGGAAACGTCCTTGTCGGAAGCGACACGCCGGTCGTGGTGCAGTCCATGACCAACACCGATACGGCCGATGTCGCAGCCACGATCACACAGGTGGCGCAACTGGCTCGCGCCGGCTCCGAGTTGGTGCGCGTGACCGTGAACAATGATGCCGCGGCGCAGGCCGTTCCTGCCATTGTCGAAGGCCTGGAGAAGCAAAATGTCCGCGTGCCGATCATCGGCGACTTCCACTACAACGGCCACCTGCTGCTGACAAAATATCCTGACTGCGCGCAGGCGCTGGCCAAGTATCGCATCAATCCCGGCAACGTAAGCGTGGGACGCAAGAACGACGACAATTTCCGCGCGATGATCGAAGTGGCTGTCAAGAACAATAAGCCGGTACGCATCGGCGTGAACTGGGGATCGCTGGACCAGCAATTGCTCACGCGGATGATGGATGAAAACTCGCGCAGCGCCGAACCGAAAGACGCGCGCGAGGTCACCATGGACGCCATGGTCGAAAGCGCCCTGCGCTCCGCGCATCTGGCCGAAGAGTTCGGCCTGCCGCATGATTACATCATCCTGAGCGCCAAGGTGAGCGGTGTGCAGGACCTGATTGATGTCTATCGCATGCTGGCCGGGAAGTGCGATTTCCCGCTGCACCTCGGTTTGACCGAAGCGGGCATGGGAGCAAAGGGAATCGTCGGCAGCACGGCTGGTCTGGCAGTGCTGTTACAGGAGGGCATCGGCGATACGATTCGAGTTTCGCTCACGCCTGCTCCGAACGGCAATCGCGCTGAAGAAGTTTTTGTCGCCCAGCAGATCCTGCAGTCGCTCGGCATTCGCAGCTTCACGCCGCAGGTAACGGCTTGTCCCGGCTGTGGCCGCACCACCAGCACCTTCTTCCAGGAGATGGCGGAGCAGATCCAGTCCTACCTTCGCACCAATATGCCGGTGTGGAAGGGAAAGTATCCGGGGATAGAAGAGCTGAAGGTTGCGGTGATGGGTTGCGTAGTCAACGGCCCGGGCGAATCCAAGCATGCCAACATCGGGATCTCGCTGCCTGGGACATTTGAGGAGCCGAAGGCGCCGGTTTTTGTGGACGGGCGCCTGATGACCACGCTGAAGGGCGACCGAATTGTCGCCGAGTTTATTGACATCCTGAACGAGTACGTCGATACGCGCTACGGTTCAGGGTCGCGCACGACGGAGAGCGCGGTCGCCACCCGATAGGGACGAACGCACCGCTTACATCGACAGCAAGCTGTAACCGAGCGCCAGCCAGGCGCCGAATCCCACTACAACCAGGCCAATCCGCACCGCCATGTTGTCTACTAGGTTGTTCCACTTCGCATCCATGATTGCCTCCCAATGATATTGCTCTTGATGCCCATTGGACGCGCTTTCGCGCGTCTGGTTAGTAATACGCAGGGCACAAAAATAGGTTCCCGGTTGTAAAAAGATTTTTACCGATTATTTGTTTGCAATCTTGTTAACTTTGTCCGCGGTCGCACGTCATATGAGTATTCATTCTTTTCTCTCTCACCCTGATGGGAGCGAAGCGGAATTCGGGACCGGAAGTAGAGCGTCTTTTTCAAACCTGAAAGAGAAGTCCCGGGCCCGAATTTCTCGAGCTTCCCTCAGGGTGCTGAATTCAAGCAGCTCCGGCCAGCAGTTTCCCTTCTTTTGCGCGTTTCATCCAAACCAACAACGGCTCGCGCTTTGGACTCCCGGGGGAAACATGCGTCTCTACAAATTCGAAAGAAGCCATGAGCAAACGGAGAAAAAGAAGGAGCGGCTTTCTCCGTGGAAGCTGGGCGGGCTCACGCCCCGGCAACTGCTGAAACGCGTTTACCACGAGTTCGATGAGGATGAGGTCTTTACGCGTTCCGCGGCGCTGGCGTTTTATTTTGTGTCGGCTTTGGTGCCAATGGTCTTTTTCCTGATGGCGATCCTGGGGCTACTCGCCCAGGGGCACGACCTCCAATCCGGACTGCTGGGTTATGCGGGACGCTTCATGCCCCCGGACGCCTATACGTTGCTGCAGAAGACACTCAAGGAAATCACCAACAACAGCACCGGCCTGAAGCTCGCCCTCGGCCTGGTATTAGCCTTGTGGTCCGGCTCGGGCGGGGTCAGTTCGATCATGGATGCGCTGAACCGCTGCTATCACGTGAAAGACTCGCGCCCATTCTGGAAACAGAGGCTGATTGCCGTCGCGCTGACGGTTGCGATCTCGGCCCTGACCATCAGCGCGTTGGTCATCATCCTTTATGGCGGTACCATTGTGCAGTTCGTGGGTGCACACACGGGACTGAGCTCGGCCACGGTGATGGCGTGGCGAATCGTCCAGTGGCCAGTGGCGCTCTTCTTTGTGATCCTTGCCTTTGCGCTGCTGTATTTCTGGGGACCCGACGCCGAGCAGGAGTGGCAGTGGATCACTCCGGGATCGCTGGTGGGCGTGCTGTTGTGGATCGGCGTGTCATTGATATTCCGCGCGTACCTGCATTACTTCAACAGTTACAGCAAGACCTACGGCTCCCTGGGAGCGGTGATCATCCTGCTGTATTGGCTCTACTTCTCGAGCATTGCGCTGCTGGCCGGCGGAGAGATCAATTCTGAAATTGAAAACGCGGCTGCAAAGCGTGGCCACCCCGAGGCCAAAGAAGCGGGAGAAAAAGTGGCTTAGCGCCTAGCCTTGCACGGGCTGTTTTTCCAAAGTGGGCTGGACTGCGGCGGGCGCCGTTGAAAGCGGCAGCTCAATCACAATCAGCAATCCATCATGGGCATTGGCAGCGCGAATGGCGCCGCCGTGCAGCTTCACCGTGCGCTCGGCGATGGAGAGGCCCAGACCCACGCCTCCGCTGGAGCGCTCACGCGCCTCGCTTACGCGATAAAACGGCTCAAAAATGTGGGCCAGGTCGTTTTCCGGAACGCCCGGGCCGAAGTCGCGCACAGTCAGGAGGGCGGTGTCGAGCCTGGCGGTAAGTGAAACCTCAATCGCGGAGCCCTCGGCGGTATAGCGGATCGCATTGCGCACTACGTTTTCAATACCGCTGCGCAGAAGTTCTTCCGAGCCGCGGACGCGGCAGGGGTCGAGCTGGACCGCCTTTACCTCTTTGTTCTGCGGCTTGGCCTCGTAATTCGCATCATCGATCACCAGTTGCACCAGCTCTTCCAGCGCGACTGTCTCGGGCGGAACGCGCTCGGCGCCGCTCTCAAGCCGCGTCAGGGCGAGCAACTGCCCTACAAGCTTGTTAACGCGCTCGGTTTCCATCTCAATGCGATCGAGCGCGCCCACGCCTTTGCCGGTGGTGTTTTTGCGCGCCAGCTCCAGGGCGACTGTGAGCCGCGCCAGCGGCGAGCGGAGCTCATGGGAAATATCGGCGAGAAGGCGCTTCTGCGAAGAGATGAGCGCGGCAATGCGCTCGGCCATATGGTCGAACTCGCGGCCCAGGTCCGCGAGTTCGTCACGGCGGCTGCCCAGTTGCGGGGTGACGCGCGCGTCCAGGTTGCCTTCCGCAAATGACTGCACCACGGACTTCAATTTCTTCACGGGCGAGGTCAGATACAGCGCCAGCAAGTAAGAGATGACCCCCGCTGCCACAATGCTCAGCGCGATACCCCAACCCGGTAGTCCTCGCGGGATCCACGGTTGGCGCAGCCGGCTTACGAAAATATATGTCTTTCCGCTCGGCGCGGGCACCGGGCGCCCCCATGTGAGCCGGCCGGTTGCGGTGATGTGGGAGGCATGCTGCGCGGTCTGCTGGATCTCCGCGGCCACGCTGGCCACTTCGGGCGAGGAGCGCGCGACCAGCGGCATGCCGTTGCCGTCGAAGAGCGCGATTTCCGTTCCGGCTTCCTTCATCGACCGCTCCACGTACTCTTCGAAGGATTTTGGGCCCTCGCTGTCATAAACCTGGACGGCGGATTCGGCGTAGAGATTCAGGGCCTCACCCAGGGCGCCTCGGCGGCGTTCGGGATTGGGCTCGCTGCCGATGGAGAGCCACAACATCACATTCAACGCGGCGATCATGGCGGCCGCGGCCAGCCAGAAGCAGAAAAAAATCTTCCAGAAAAGGCTGCGGTACTTCACGACTGCTCCCCGGGAAGAAGATAGACGTAGCCGCTGCCGCGAATCGCCTTGATGCGTTCCTGATCGCCGTCATAGGGGCCCAGCTTGCGGCGAAGATTACTCACGTGCACATCGATGCTGCGGTCCATGGGCGACATGGGACGGCCCAGGGCGGCCTGGGTGAGGTCTTCACGGCTGATAATCTTGCCCGGACTGCGCAGGAAGGTGTACAGCAGATCGAATTCGGCGCCGGTGAGATTGACCGGCTTGCCATTGCAAGTGACGCTGCGCGATTCAGGGTGCAATTCGACGCCGGCAAGATGAATGGGCTGCGAGGCAGCAGCCGCGCCGGGGCCGGAAGCGCGACGCAGGATCGCGCGCAGCCGGGCGACGAGTTCACGCGGATTGAAGGGCTTGGGCAGATAGTCGTCCGCCCCGAGTTCCAGGCCAAGAATGCGGTCCAGTTCGCTGCCGCGCGCGGTCAGCATCAGCACGGGGACAGAGGTTTTCTGGCGCAGCTGCTTCAGCACGTCCAGACCGCTCATGCCCGGGAGCATGACGTCAAGGATCACAGCGGCGTAGTGATTGCCCAGGGCCTTTTCCAGGCCACCGGGCCCGTCGTGCGCCGACTCCAGCTCAAATTGCTCGCTCTGAAGGTATTCTTCCAGGAGTTTGCTGAGCTCCGTATCGTCATCGATGAGCAGCACTGGGACCATATCAGTTCCACCATAAACCCGTGCGCGGGTGCATCGGGTTAAGAAATGTCAAGCCTCTGAGGCGCGAATTAACAACTCATAACTTCATCTGCGGCGGCTTTGGGTTAACACTATTGGCAGTGGTTCACGCAGGTTTCCAAGTCGAACGCAGGCTGCCGCTCGGATTGTAAAGGGAGTTGGGAAATGCACAAGAAGTTTTTCATCGTTACTGCAATTGTACTGGCCGTGGCAGCCGGCGTGAGCGCAAGTGTTTACGCGCAGGGACCACAGCGCGGATGGGGCCATCGCCATGGCGGCATGCTCGAAAAAATGACCCGGGAGCTGAATCTCACCGAGGCGCAGCAGACCCAGATCAAGAACATCATGGCCGATGAGCAGAGCAGGACCAGACCGCTGCGCGAGAAGCTGCGCCAGAACCGGCAGGCGCAAAGCCTCAAAGTGGACGGCAACTTTGACGATACCCAGGTGCGCGCCTTTGCCAACAACCAGGCGCAGATCATGCGCGACCTGATCATCGAAAAGGAAAGGACCAAATCACAGATTTATTCCGTGCTCACTCCTGACCAACGTCAGAAGGCCCTGCAGCTCATACAGCAGCACGAGCAGCGCCGGCAGGAGCGCCAGCAGCAAGCGTCAGCGAAGCAGCAAACGCAAAGCAAGTAAATCTCACCATCCTCCCTCCAGAGGTGCTCCGACTGGCCCGCAGTTTGGGCCAGTTGGAGTTGAGAGGTGTTACAGGCGGCAGAAATGCCGCCTGATTTTTTTGACGATACAATCGAGTTCATGCCGTTCCATCTTGACTCTGCCGCGCGCCGGCGGCTCGGCTACAAACTGATAGAGAGAATTGACGAGTATTTTTCCAGCCTCGGCAATCGCCCGGTGCAGCTGCCGGAAGAGCTGCGCAGCTTTGCCGATCTCAAAGATGCACTGCCGGAAATCGGAGAAGATGCCGAACGCGTGCTCGAGGAGGCTTGCTCGGAGCTGATCGCCCAGGGCTTTCATGTGCCCAGCGCCAACTACTTTGGCCTGATGAATCCCACGCCGGCGTATATGGCGGTGCTGGCGGAGATGCTGGTGGCGGCGCTCAACCCGCAGCTCGCCAGCCTGGCGCGCTCGCAGCTGGCAGCGCGGATTGAGCGGGAGACCGTGCGCTGGATCGGCGAGCGCGTCGGCTGGAAGCGCCCTTTCGATGGAACCTTCACCAGCGGCGGAAACGAGGCCAACTTCAGCGCGCTGGCTATGGCGCTGGCTATGCATTTTCCTGAGACGGTCGAAGAAGGGGTTGCGGCCGCGCGCGCCAGGCCCGTGCTCTACACGTCAGACGAGGCGCATCACTCGCTCGATAAGTCTGTGGGGCTGCTGGGACTGGGGCGCAAGGCGCTGCGCAGAATTCGCGTCGATGAAAACGCCCGGATTGACTTGAAGCCGCTGGAGGCGCAGATCGAGCTGGACAAAGCCGCTGGGCTGGCTCCGTTTTGCCTGGTCGCGACCGCCGGGACCACGAACTCCGGCGCGATCGATGATCTGCCGGCAGTCGCTGAGGTCTGCAAACGGCACCGGCTCTGGCTGCACGTGGACGGAGCCTACGGAGCGGCGGCTATCTTCTCTGATCAGCACCGGAATCTGGTGCGCGGAATCGAGCTGGCCGATTCCATCACCCTCGACCCTCACAAATGGCTGGCGATGCCGTATGCCGCGGGCGTAGTGCTTACACAGCATCCGGAGGCGCTCAAGCAGGCGTTTGCGACGGCAACGCCTTATATGCCGATTAAATCCAGCGCCGAAGCGCCGCCGCTGGACAACTTCCAGGTGAGCACGCAGTGGTCGCGGAGGATGAACTCGCTCAAGCTGTGGCTGACGCTGCGTGTGCACGGGCGGAAGTCTTATGAAGAGCTGATCGACCGCCAGCTGAAGCTGGCCCGCTTCTTCGCTGATTGGGTGCGCGGTTCAGAGCTGTTTGAGCTGGCGGCGCCGCAGGTTCTGCCGATCATCAACTTCCGGGCAAAGCTGCCAGGCGCGACTGAAGACGAGCGGCGCGCGGCGCATGAATCGATTGTGCGGGAGGTCACACGCGACGGCCGGCGATGGATCTCCACCACGGTGGTCGGCGGGCGATCGGTGATGCGCATGATGGTGATCAGCTACCTCACGGCGCACCGGCATCTGGAGGATCTGATGATTGCGGTGAGCGACGCGGCCCGGAAATGTGTTTCAAAAAGCTTTACCGCAGATAAACGCGGATGAACGAGGATCTGCCGAGAGAGCGTTGAACAAAGTAGCGAGGGCACTGGATTCTGTGCCACAACGATCGAAACAGAGAACGCAGAGAACTATGGCTGAGAAGGGGCTCCCGCATCCGCCATTAAGCACATGCCGTCCCAGCTCGGCTGGGCGGGAGAGAGCGCCTCAACTCGTGGTTCACCCTGGGTCTCGGCGGGTCTGGGATGATTGTGATGGTTGTGGCCCGCTGTGGCTTCCTCTACAAAGTCAGTGAATTTACGCGGATCCATTTTCACCTGAAGAACCACGGCTTCGTTCGGTTCCAGACTGACGATCAGGACTTTCATGTCCGTGCCATTCTTCGAAGTGACGTACCGGGCATAGATGTAGGTGCGCTCGCCGCTGTGACGGTCCCAGGACTGCACCATGGGCTGCCAGCCTGAATCCAGGGCCGCGCGGATGACTTCATCGAACTTTGTATCCGCGCCGGCATCAAGAAACACCTGATTTTCAAAGATGGCGCCCTTCAGGCTCTTCACTCCGGCAAAGTGATAGAACTTGACCACGAATCCGGCCAGTCCCATGGCCCAGCGGTGCTGGCGGTGAACGTGGTATTGCGTTTCAATGTGGTGAACGATGCGGCCGAAGTCGTCGGCGGCCGAAGCGCGCGGCGCCGCAGCCAGGCAGAACGCTGCTGCCAGGCAAATAATGAACCCTGGTCTACTCTTCGTCATGGCCGCTCCCTTTTTTTGGTTTTTTCCTGTGCGAGTCATCGTCGTTCGCGGCAATGTGGCGCTCCAGAGCGCTGATTTTCTCGATCGGCACATCGCCCACAATGTTCACCACGGAGAACTCTCTGGCCTCGGCTACCAGGATCACTACCCCGGCAACCTTGTCACCATTTTTCATGAGATAAATTTCGTCGTGCTCGTGATTGCGTTTGTCGATGCTCTGGACAATCCTGGTCCAGCGCGAGCCCAGTTGCGAACGCACGGCTTCCACATCTTCCTTGCTGTACTGGCCAGGCGCGTCAAACTCAAAGCTCTTGATGTAAATCCCTTTCAGCCCCTTGATGATGGACTTGAGCTGGGCGACGTCCTGATCGCCCTCGTCATCGAGTTTTTCAATGACGCTGGCGATGAAGTTCAGCATCGAGCCGTCCAACGTTATGTCGGTGGAGCGCGCGGCCTTCTCGCCGAGCTTGTTCAGAATATCGAGCTGCAACTTGGCATTCTGGCTGAAGCCGCGTGCGGCGATGCAGTACAGAATCAATAGCGCGAAAAATCGCAGCGTTCTGGTTGCGCGGTTCATAAACGTTGTCTCCTGATCTGGTCTGTGGCGACGGGGATCTGGGCCTGTTCGAGCACGTGGTTCAGCTTGGAGCGGGCGATCCTCAAGGCCATCATGGCCTGGTCACGGGCCTGCTCGGCCTCTTGCTGTTGCCGCTGGGCCTCTTCCAGTTGCTGGTGCTGCCTGCGGGCAGTTTGATCATGGCGGTACTCGGAATACTCGTAGCCCGCCCAGGCAAAGCCGAGCAGTAGCAGCGCGATTATGGCGAAAGCCCACACCGGACGCCGCGTCCACCACGACGGAAGAGCCAGGCCCTTGCGGGACGGCTGCCGATCGCCTTCCGCCTTAGCCTGCTCGACGCGGGCCATCACGCGCTGGGTAAAGCCTTCACCCGGGTCTTTGCGCTTGAGCGCGGCGCGAAGATCGTCGTCAGAAAAATGCATAGCGTACCTCTTTCAGCTTGCGCGTGAGGCCCTTGCGCAGCTCTTCGAGCGAGCGGTGAAGCGTGCTCTTGACCGTGTTGACCGGCATCTCGAGTGCCTCAGCGATCTCCGCCGGTCCCAGGCCTTCCTGGAACCGCAGGATCACGACCATTCGCTGCCTTTCCGGCAGCCCGGCCACGCTTTGCCGCAATCGCTGCAACAAGAGCGGGTCAGCGGGAGGATCGATCGCCGCCGGCTCCGGTGTCTCGTCGAGCGCCATTTCACGTCGGCGAAGCTTGCGTCGTCCCTGGTCTATGCACCGGTTCGCCGTCACCCGTCGCAACCAAAACATCAGGTGCGCCGGGGACTGGATGCGGCGGAGGTTCTGGTAAAGCTCCAGAAAGACCTCCTGGGCCAGATCTTCAGCCAGCGCGCGGTCCTGCAGGTAGTGATAAGCGATGGAAAACACCATTCCCTGGTGCTCGCGAACGAGTTCGGCAAAGGCCGGCGAGTCACCGGCACAGGCGCGTTCGAGCGCCAGCTCAAGCCGGTGGTCCTGAGCGCCGGAGGATTGGTTCACCGCTTCCTGGTCCAAGGCCCCTCTCACAAACAGTTATACGCACGGTCAGGGAATAGGGGTGCAAGTTTCTTGTTAATCTAACGATTGGAGGACCCGCTCATGGCCGACCAAGACTCCTTTGCCCTCACCTACTATGACGAGGTCCGCCGCAGCTTCCGCGGCTACAAGCGCCTGGCCGACGGCGGCCTGGCCCAGCTCAGCGATGAAGACTTTTTCCGCGCGCCGGACGCGGAGTCCAACAGCGCTGCCGTGGTGGTAAAACATGTGGCGGGGAACCTCAGATCGCGATGGAAAGACTTCCTGATCACCGACGGCGAGAAGCCGGACCGCAATCGCGACCAGGAATTTGTGCTGACGCCGGCCGACACGCGTGCCGACCTGATACGCCGGTGGGAAGAGAGCTTCAAGATCGTGTTTGATACTGTCGCGTCGCTCAAGCCTGAGGACTTTGTGAAGACCGTGACCATCCGCGGTGAGCCCCACACGATCTTGCAGGCGATCAACCGCAGCCTGATGCATACGGCCTATCACGTGGGGCAGATTCTTTATGTAGGC
>DASTJB010000273.1:0-26105 GCA_035717005.1 Candidatus Angelobacter sp. | reverse complement strand
ACGCAAGGTCCCTCACCCCTACTCGCAAGCTGATGAAAACGCTTGCTCGTTGACGGGGTTCGGGATGACGCGCCCTAAGACAATTTCAAACGGGCCACCACTGCGCGGGAGAAGAGGGGGTTAGAAGTCCTTCAACCCATCCACGCACGCGATCCAGTTGTTTGCGCTGAGTTGATGCGCGTCGAGGTGGTGCATTCCCGAAGAGTTCCAGGCGTCGCCGCCAACGGGCATGAGCACCGGAGATTCAGGAAGTTCATGCTCCTTGTAGGTAGTCGTGGTGAGTTCGGTGATCGCGAAGGCACGGACCTGTTTGCCGTAGATCGGGAAACAGTCCTGGGTGAAGCGGACGGGATGCCCGTCAAGGACCTGCACTCTTCCTCCGGGCCGCGCGATGCTTTTGTTGCCGGTGATCAGCGGGCTGGAAGGATGTTCGGTCCAACTGGATAGCGGGTCATCGGCAAAGTAGAGGCGCAAGGAATCGTGCTGATAGGGAGTGGGGCAGGTGAAGAGCCACCATCTTCGATCGAAAAAGAAAATGGACGGATCAGCCTGCGCGCCGGGAAGGATGTCTTTGACGCACTGCCACTGGTCAGGAAAGCGCGTTGCGCGATAAAGGCGCACGGCGTTGGCGCCAAGAGTCTCGGCGACCATATAGATATCGCGATTCCAGCGGAAGACGTGAGGATAGGAAAGATGAAATGGCTCGCGCAGCACGATCTGACGGTACTGCCAGGTAAGCGCGTCGCGGCTGAGGGCGTGGCCGATTTCGCCGAGGTTATTGGCGTTATTCATCACCTCAAAGAACATGTGCCAGAGCTCATCGATGCGAACCATGAAGGGATCAGCGACGAAGCGCGCGGGAACATCGGTTACGTCGGGCGCGGAGAGCACGGGATTGGATGCGCTGGAGGCAGAAGCCAGATGAAGAGGCGAGGACCCCGAGTAAATGCCGATCGACCAGGTCCAAGGCTTTCCAAGATGGCGCGATGGTCGGGGCGCTTCAGGCTGGGCAGGGTCGGTGAGCGTCATCAGATATCTAGTTTACGTGATGCCCGGCGGGCTCCAGAAAAGAGGTTAAGCAAAAGTGCAATCGGCTGCATTAGAGAACGTTGAACCTCCAGCGAAGTGGCGATTTCGCAATGAGATGTGGAGAACCGCGGGAATTCCAAAATCGGGAACCGAGGAGAATAACCATTCTTAATGCAACAAATCCAAGGTTCGCACGTTTAACGTATTGAAAGCAGGCAATTCCAACCCATCCACGCCAAAATCGGGCACGGACGGGGTGCGAAGTGGCAGAAGCATAACATTTTCTGTCATGCGGCCGGACGAACCAGGTGAAACGAAGAGACGCTGGAAAGCACTATCCAACAGGTAACAAAAACGCCGGGCCGGTGGTCCGGTGAAGGATGAGCCCAGGATGTGCCGACGGTTGCTTGTGAAGGCGGAGAAGGGCCTTCAAATCCCTAAGCAATCTCGGGAGGAGATTTGTGAGGATTTTTGACGCTTTGTTCGGATGCTGGCACAAACGCATCAGCTTCCCCCAGACCAGCAAACGCGGACAGCGCCGCTGTGAAGCCGCGATGGAAACGGGAACTTACGTAGTCTGTCTTGATTGCGGCGCCGAGTTCCCCTACGACTGGAAACAGATGCGCATGCTTTCCCCCACTGAGAGAGAGCCTTTGACGCCCTCGCGCGTTGAGGCCAAGGCGAGCTAGGAATCCGGAAGAGGTGAAGGGAATGAAGTCGTGGGCCAGGGCAGTTCAAGCCACAGGGTTGGTAGTTGGCTATCTTTTGTATAACGCGAATTTTCAAATGGTTGTGACAAGGGTCCTGAACAGGTAGGACGCAAAGGCAGCCACCCGCAAAGGCTGCCGGATTCAAGTGAGGCATAGCCAGTCTTGGCTGTGCCTTTTTTCCATTTAGGGCTGAAAGAAGGGGGGACGGCCTGAGATTTCATTTATCGCGACATTTATCGCGGCGACGAGACAACGGCAAGGGACGCCGGCTGCTCCATCTCCATGATGGCGACCCACTCTGCGTGGCTTCGCTCAAGATAGACGATTTTTGCGTGCAGGAATTCGGCGGCAATATCGGGCTGAACGTCGCGATGGTAATCGAAGAAGCGCGCGTGCAGCTTTTCCCACTCGTCCATGCGCGGCGGCGGCGGTGCGGTTTCATATTTGGTGGAAAACAGATACGCCACCTGATACTGCGAGCGCATCTGCTGCGCCTTGACCAGTTCTTCCACGCTGAAATCGTGCACCGAGATCACCGGCAGCTGCTGCCGGACGTAGCCCAGATACGGCCGCGCGAGTTCGTCGGTTGCCGGCCACGCCGAGAGCACGGTTTTTCCCTGCTCATGCCGTTCGAGAAATTGCGCCGCGTGGTAATGCAGCTGGACAAAATCGCGGTAGCGCAGGTTGTCTTCAGGCGCGATGTGGTAAGGCGGATCGAAGAAGAGTCCCAACGCGAAAAAGATCACGATCAATGCTGCCGGCCATTCCCAGCGGGCAATGCGGCGGTGCAGGGTGGACATGCCGATGAGGATCACCAGCGGATACGCCGAGAGCAGATAGCGCGTGAGCAGCGCGCCGCCGATCAGCGAGAAGGTAATCAAGTTCAGCAGCATGATGAGATAAAACAGGAGTTGCACGCGAAGGTCGATGCGCGGACGCCCGCCGTTCGAGTCTTTCACGGGCCGGAATATCATGGCGACGGCCGTGGCTACGGTCAGAGCCAGCATGCCCAGCGTGCCGAACAGATGCCAGACCCGCACCTTCAACGCCTGGAGAAAACGCTGTACGCTCAGAACGTTGGCGACGTTGTACTGGTAAAAATCGGCGCCGCCCAGGAACCTGCCGGTGGCGTGATGATGATACAGAAGCCATGCTCCGAGGGCCGCAGCTGGGAGCAGGGAGGTCGAGGCGCGAAGCAGGCGCTTTTTCGCCGGCTCAGCGCGCGAGGGCAGGAGCTCCCACAAAACCACGGCGAACGGCGTGATGATGGCGGTTTCCTTCGAAAGCACGGCGAGCGAGAAAACAAACTGCGCGGGCCAGATGCGTCTTTCGAGATACAGGCGAAGGCCGCAGAGTGTGAACGCGGCGGCGGCGATATCGGCATGAGTCAAGGAGCTCTGCACGAAGAAAATCGGGTAAACCGCGGTGGCGATTGTGGTGGCAACGGCCACACCGGTGCGGGTGAGCCTGCGCGCCAGCAGAAAGAGGTTGGTCAATCCGAAGGCTGCCAGCAGCAGCATGGCCACGCGCGCCACGGCCGGTTTCCATCCGCTCACGGTGAACCACAGCGCGAGATACGCGGCAGAGAGCGGCGGATGGCCGGTATCGAGCGTGGTCCGGGGAATCAGGGAATGAGAGTGCGCCAGGTCATAAGCAGCGGGCACGTAGAAGCCGGCTTCATCCCAGAAAAAAGGCAGACGCAGCAGGGGACCGTGCAACAGAAAAATGAAGACAAAAACCAGCGGAAAGATACGCCAGAAGGACAGTGGAAAGCGGCTGGAGTTTGGGTTGGTCAATCCTGCGGTCATCTCCTTGCGCGATCGAAACCGTCTTCAGTTGATCTGGGTCTGCTGGGCCGCGGTGATTCCCGGATCCAATTTGATTTCGCCGAACGTGGACTCATACTGGCGCACGTTCTGTTCCAGGATGGTGAGCAGCGCCTTGGCCTGCTGTGGGCTGAGATAAATTCCCTGGAAGTTCTGCACTTCAACTTCCTGCGCGGTAATGGGTTGAAGGCGGCCGAAAATCAGCAGGAAGTCCCATACGCTGACGCGGATCTGCACGGAGTTGGCGTAGCCGTCGCGAAAGTCGGGCGAGTTTACCAGGCGGATATTAGGCTGTGGCGGAATAGACATGATCAGCTCCTGAGGCAAAATTGAACATAACAGAAGTCGGCCCAGCCGGATAGTCCCGCATCGGCACTCGCGCTCAACCGGCTTTGGTCAGTTATAATTTCTGGCTTCACACTGCTGTTCTGAGGACACTTCATGGATACCGGCATTGTTGACATTCATGCGCGGGAAATTCTCGACTCGCGCGGCAATCCTACAGTCGAAGCTGAGGTCACACTGGGCGATGGCTCTGTGGGCCGCGCAGCCGTTCCCAGCGGCGCCTCCACCGGCGAGCATGAAGCTGTGGAGCTGCGCGACGCCGACCCGCAGCGTTATCTCGGGAAGGGCGTGCAGAATGCCGTGGGTAACGTGAACCTCAAGATCGCCGATGCGCTCCAGGGCATGGATTCGACCGACCAGCGCCGTATTGACGATGCCATGATCGACCTGGACGGGACGCCCAACAAGGGCAAGTTGGGCGCAAATGCGATCCTTGCCGTTTCCATGGCCTGCGCGCGAGCGAGCGCGGCCGCGCTCAAGACGCCGCTGTACCGATATCTGGGCGGCATCGGCGCCAGCATTCTTCCGGTGCCGATGATGAACATTCTCAACGGCGGCGCGCATGCTGACAGCAACGTTGACTTCCAGGAATTCATGGCCATGCCCGTGGGAGCGGAGAGTTTTGCCGAAGCCCTGCAATGGGGCGCGGAGATCTTTCACACGCTGAAATCGGTGCTGAAGAAACGCGGCTACAACACCGCCGTGGGCGACGAAGGCGGTTTTGCGCCATCGCTCAAAGCCAATGTTGAAGCCATTGATCTGGTGCTGGAGGCCATGGAGCATGCGGGATTTCGCGCCGGCCGTGACGTTTGCATCGCGCTGGATCCCGCCGCGAGTGAGTTTTACGACAAAGACCAGGGAAAATACGTCTTCAAGAAGTCAGACAAATCGGTCAAGTCTTCTGAAGAGATGGTGCGGTTCTGGGCTGACTGGGTGCGGCAGTATCCCATTGTTTCGCTGGAAGACGCGCTCGCGGAAGACGACTGGCAGGGCTGGCGCATGCTCACGGACGAACTTGGCGACAACATTCAGCTTGTCGGCGACGACCTCTTTGTTACCAACACGGAGCGGCTCAGCCGCGGCATTGAAGAGGGTGTGGCGAACTGCATCTTGATCAAAGTCAACCAGATCGGCACCGTAAGTGAGACGCTCGATGCCATTGACATGGCGCGGCGCAATGCCTACACGGCTGTGATCTCCCACCGGTCGGGTGAAACCGAAGATACCTTCATCGCCGACCTTGCCGTGGCCACCGGCGTAGGACAGATCAAGACCGGCTCCGCCTCGCGCACCGACCGCACGGCCAAGTACAACCAGCTGCTGCGCATCGAAGAGGAGCTTGACGAAGGTGCGCGCTTTCTGGGCCTGGAGGCGCTCAACTATCAGGCGGCGAAGAACGAAGTCGACCGAAAGTAGCCGTGGTTTTTGTTCCGTTCGTGGAACAACTTCCGTGCGGCAGCGGTGTTCAAAAATCCAGAAGTGTTGACCAGACCGGCACTCCCGTAATTTGCCGGGTGCATTTTCCCACGTAGACTAGTGGCGTGAGCTGCCGAAAAAAGTGAGGAGCCAAGAGATGCGATACCTGACGCTAGTGGGTGTGGTTGTCATGATCGTCGTTTGGAAACCCGCAAAATCCAGCGCTGCGGTGATGGACGATCCTCCCGGAACTTATCAGCAAAGCTGCAAGAACATCAGCGTCCGCGGCGATGACCTGCGCGCACGTTGCAGGGACGTTTACGGGCACTATCATGACACTGTACTCGACCGCGCCGACCGCTGCTGGGGCGACATCAGCAACAACAACGGCACGCTCGTCTGCGACCGCAACGCCGGCCAGCCTGCCGGTTCTTATTCGCAGACATGCCGCGATATCCGCGTGCGCTGGGGCGTGCTCTGGGCGCGCTGCCAGACCCGCGATCGGGAATGGATGGAAACTTCGCTTCCACAGTTCTCACGTTGCCGCGGCGATATCGGTAATCAGGATGGGCAGCTCCGCTGCCTGAGCGGGCGTGATTGGGACCGCGATCGAGACCGTGACCGCGATCGCGATCACGATGGCGACGACCGTGGCGGATGGCGTGACTACGGCCCCCGCGGCTCCTACACCCAAACCTGCCGCGATATCAGAACGCGTGGAGACGACCTGCGTGCTGTTTGCGAAACCATGAACGGGCAATGGGTATCGAGCACCCTTGACGGCTATGACCGTTGCGTCGGGGAAATTGTGAACGACGATGGCCGCCTGGAATGTACGCGCCGCGGCGGACGCAGCGTACCTGCCGGTTCTTACTCCCAGACGTGCCGGAACATTTATGTCCGCGGAGATTTTCTGCGGGCGCAATGTCAGGACACGCGCGGCAACTGGGTTTGGAGCCAGTTGAACGATTGGGACGATTGCGGCCGAGGCATCGACAATGTCAACGGCCAGCTGCGCTGCAATCGATGAAGCTGCCGGTTTGTGATAAGAGGAGTTCTCAATTGAGAACTCCTCTTTTTGTTATTCGCTTGGCCGATTGCTAGTCGCGCTCGACCATCTTGTTGGTCATCGCGCCGGCCTGGCCGCCGGAGTCGCCTTCATGCATCTTCTCCCACTGCGGTTGCGTGAGGGGCTGCAGCGGCTCCAGTTTCTTCTTCTGCAATCCGGAGTTCACTCCCGGAAGCTGTTTGGCCGTCAACTGGTCGAGTTCTTTAATCACGTCTTCCAGTTCGCGTCCCAGCGCGTCCGTGCGCTCCACCTGCGATTGCGTTGGCTTACCTTCATAGAAGTTCACGCCGAAGTAGAGGTCGGTCATGAATTCGCGAATGCGCTCTTCGCCCGTGATGGCGCCGCCTTCTTTTGTGGCCACGATCTTTGACCGCAGCGCGTCCACCTGCTGTGCCAGTTGCTCGAGGTTGGGGCGCAGCTTATCGTTGGCGGGAAGCTTGGCCGCGCGTGCCTGCGCACCGTCACGCAGGTGCACCATGGAATCAACCGCGAAGCTCATGCGCCCCATCAGCTTATAAATCTTGATCGCCAGCTCGTACTGCGCGTGGCGGTCCTGTTCATTGTAAGGCGCACGCGGATCAATGCCGAGCTTCAGTTTTGCCGTATACACCTTGTCGCCCTTGGTCATTCTGATGGTGTATGTTCCCGGCAGGACACGCGGGCCGCTCGCGGCGCCGAACGCCGCACTGGCCGCCGGCGGAACTGTGGGCGGCTTCAGACGCATGGACCACGTGGCCCGGTTCAGCCCGCGGTGTTTGCTGCCCGCAATCGTGTCAACAACTTTCCCATCAGGATCAAGCACCTCAATCTTCATGTCACCGAAGATGTGGCGCCCTTTCTGGTAGTACGTGATGAAAGCGTCGCCAGTCCGGCTGGGCCCACTGAAGGTGGCGTCGCCTTCCGGCCAGCCGCCGAAAGCGTTCACGTATTGTGTCCCGGTTGAATCGAACATGACCGCGTCCTGCGCCATAACCTCAGGCGTGAGCTTTCGCAGTGAGGAAATATCGTCGATGATCCAGATACCGCGTCCGTGCGTGGCCAGCACCAGGTCAGATTCGCGCGGCTGGATGGCAACGTCGCGCACCGCGACGGCAGGGAATCCGCTGCCTTTGTACTGCGCCCATTGCTTGCCGCCATCAATCGAGATCCAGAGCCCGAATTCCGTGCCCAGGAAAAGCAAATTCGGATCGACCGTGTCTTCCGCGATCACATGCGCGTATCCGCTTACGCCGCTCTGATCGTTTACCAGCGGTGTCCAGGTGGCGCCGAAGTCGGTGGTCTTGTAGAGATACGGCTTCATATCGCCGAAGGTGTGCCGGTCAAAGGTGGCATAAGCCGTGCCTTCGTTGAAGCGGCTGGCCGTTACGGTGGAAACCCACGAGTTCTTGCCCAGCCCGGCAATATTGCCGACCACGTTACTCCAGTGTTTGCCGCCGTCGCGCGTGATCTGCAGGTTGCCGTCGTCTGTGCCGGCCCAGATCAGCTGCCCGTTCTTCGGCGACTCGCTGATCGAGTAAATCGAAGTGTGCATCTCCGCGGCCGAGTTATCAACGGTAATCCCGCCCGACTCTTCCTGCTTCTGCTTTTCCGGATCATTGGTGCTTAAGTCCGGGGAGATGCGCTCCCAGGATTGGCCATGGTCACGCGAGCGGAAGAGGAACTGCGCTCCGATGTAGATTGTGCCTTTCTCGTTCGGGCTGAGCGCGATGGGCGTGTTCCAGTTGAAGTGGAGTTTCTTTTCTTTATATTCCGGCTGCGGTTTGATGCTGCGGGCCTGGAGCGTGTGGCGGTTGACGCGGCCGATTTCGCCGCCCTGCGATTCCGCGTAAATGTAGTCTGGGTCGGCCGGATCTTCGAACGCCCAGAAACCATCGCCCCCAAATATGTTCTCCCAGCGCGAGTTCGTCACCCCGCCCGGATACGACGAGTCTCCCACCCACGAGCTGTTGTCCTGCAGGCCGCCGTACACGTGATACGGGTTCGCATTGTCCACGCTCACGTGATAAAACTGCGCCGTCGGCAGGTTCCATGCGCGCGCCCAGCGCGTGCCGCCGTCAGTGCTGCTCCAGAAGCCGCCATCGTCGCCGGCAAAAATCTGGTTGGGGTTGCTGGGATTGATCCATACAGTGTGATAGTCGCCGTGCCCGTTCGCTGTGGAGCTGAAGCTGCGTCCGCCATCCACACTCAAAAGCAGGTTCAGGTCGACCTTGAAAACCTTGTTTTCATTTTTTGGATCGACGATCAAATTGGCAAAGTAGAACGGCCGCCAAACCATAAAAGCGCTGGCGTCGGCTTTCTTCCATGTCTTGCCTGCATCGTCGGAGCGATAGAGCGAGCTCTGCTTCGACTCGAACATCGCGTAGACCACATTGGGCTTTGACGGAGCGACGGCCAGTGCAATTCTTCCGTACGGCTTTTCCGGCAGCCCATTGCTGCTGCCGGGCGCGATCTCCGTCCAGTGCTCGCCGCCGTCTGTCGACTTGAACAATCCGCTGCCCGGTCCGCCGGAGCGGAACGTCCAGCCCTGGCGGCGGAAGTCCCACATGGCCGCGTAAAGCGTCTTGGGCTCCTGTGCATTGGCCGCCATCATCGCGCATCCGGTTGAGGCGTTCGCGCCGGCCAGTACCTTCTTCCACGTCTTGCCGCCATCGCTGGTCTTGTAGACGCCGCGCTCGTCATTGTCATTCCAGAGATGCCCGGTGGCGCAGGCAAACACGGTGTTGCTGTCGCCTGGGTCCACAATGATCCGCGCAATGTGCTCGGAGTCTTTCAACCCCATGTTGGTCCAGTTCTCGCCGCCGTCGGTCGATTTGTAAATTCCGTTGCCGATCGAGACGCTGTTTCTGGTCCAGCTCTCGCCCGTTCCCACCCAGACCGTTTTGTGGTTGGAAGGATCGATCGTTACCGCGCCGATCGACTGTACCGCCTCGCGGTCAAAGACAGGCTTGAACGTGGTGGCGCCGTTGATCGACTTCCAGACTCCGCCGCTGGCCGAACCGGCAAAAACGGTGATCTTTCCGTTTTCGTCGACCGCATCAATCGCCGCGATGCGGCCGCCCATGGTGGCGGACCCGATGTTTCTCGCTGTCAGGCCGGAGATGGTTCCGGAGTCGTAGCGCACCGGCGCGGGCGTCTGCGCCGCCAGCGGGACAGAAAGCCACGCCAACAGAAAAACGGCAATGAAACTCCATCGCGATATGTGGTAGGCAGGGCGGGGAATCGTCATGAATGAAATTTCCTCTCTTCTACGCGGAGCGTTCCTGCTCGAGGTGAGCTCCATAATCTTCAGCTTGTGGCTTGAGTCGTGCCGTCCAGAGACCCTAAAAAAGTTTCAGCTTGAGACCGTGTGATTCATTTCGCCGCTTTCGCGGGTCCGGCGGGCATCTTGAATACACCATCGTCAATCGGCACGTTGGCTTCTATCTTGTTGATCGTGATCTTTCCGCGTTGATCGGGATTGTTCTTGGGCCCGCTTTCGATCGAGAACGGATACATCACGCCGTTTACCGGCTTGTACGATCCCAGCAGGGTCACGCTCTCGCGCACGGAACCGCGGATGAACTGCTGCTTTTCGACCTCGATCTCAATATAGGTATCGGGATCCAGGTAGTAATAAAAGATGTCGCCATTCTTCAGCGTGACCTTCAGCTTGTAAGCGTCATCGCCGTCCACCTGGTCGTGGCCCAGGTACTCGATCTTGTTGCCTTTGGCCTGGGCGTCCACCAGCGGACCATCGAAGTCGGCCGCTTCCACCAGGTCGCGCATGTCGTCTTCGCCCAGCATCTCCGGGTCTTTGCGGCCGCCAAATGGAGAGATCTGCCAGCCGGACGAGCCATCGTAGGCCTGGATCTGCGTCATGCCCTGGACCGTAAAAGTCTCACGCACCATCTCCGGCCGCTTGCCCTCATGGCCCACTGCGGCCTTGAAGCCGCCCGATTCAAATTGTCCGCTCATCCGGACTGATTTGATCGCCTTCATCTTCTCGATCCCGCCTTTGGCCTCCAGGTTCTTGGAGACCAGCTCTTCCGCCGTCTGGGCGCGCAACCCGATGGCCAATAAACAGACTAAACCTGCCACTACCCTTCGTATCACGCTCACGTGATTCTCCTTTGTGCAACGCTTGCCCGCCAACTGTCCTTTGATGACCAATCAGTTGACTCTCGAAAATTTGTGGAAATTTAGTTAGACCGTTCATCCCGCGATTCGTTAGCTTACCTCTTGGAGCGGCCAGGCTACAAATACCAAGGTTGAAGATCACAGGAATTGTTGTTCGGCCACTTCGATCACAGTGCCGCAGTGGCGATGGCCCAGGCGGATGATTCAAAGAAAGGGGCGCGACTTTTAACGTCACGCCCCTTTTCGCGAATTCGTCCGATCTCCAGATGGCCCGATGACCCGATCATCGGTTAGTTCAGTCCTGATCGTCGTCTTCGTCCTCATTGCCCGTGCTCGCGGCAGTAGCTGTCCCGGATGCAGGCTTGATCTGGATCGGCCCACCCGCGAACAGCGTGCTGGCGCCATGCTGGACCGCGTTCTTGTTGAAATTGGCGACCTCGGTGTTCAGGAAGCTGTTCACCCGCGCGAGTTGCGTCTCCAATTCCTTGCGGACTTCGCCGGCTTCTTCGATCAGGAGTTGACTCGGAGCGTCATAGTAGCCGCCCATCACGCCGCGCATCACGCCCTGCAACCGGCTCTGGAAGCGTTGCAGGTAGTGAATGTCATCCTGGCTGCCCGGCTGGACCTCGCTGTTGTACAGCGGCTCCTGCATGGCCAGGATTTTCTTATCGAGTGCGCGTGCCTCTTCCAGCACAGGCTTGTAGGCAACGTTCGTTGCTCCATCCTGGCTTTCTTCTGAAGTCAGGATCTCCTGCAGGCTGCCGATCTGCTTATGCAGGCGGTTCAGCCGGTTGAGCGCCTCATTCATGGCGGAAACTTCGTCACGCAACTCGAGCCCCAGCTTCAACTGCGCCTGCATGGCGTTGTTGTCCAGCTTGAAGCGCGGATCCGTCTGCACCTCCACCGTCTGCGTCTCTGTCTTGCCATGGACCGTCACGGCGATTTTGTACGTTCCGGGCAAAGCATTCGGCCCCACGCTCGGATCGAAGAAGAACTCTTCTTCATCGCCCTCGCGCGGGGGCAGGAAGTTCAGCCGCTTGGGCCCGTCGTACCGCAGGTTCCAGGCGGCGCGATTGATTCCGTACTTCGTCGTACCGTACATCGTGCGAACGACCTGCCCAGCGCTGTCGGTGATTACGATCTTGACCGGAGTCTCGCCCGGCCTGCGCCGCCCTCCTCCTGCACGCTCACCGCCCGGACCTCCAGGCCCTGCGCCAGGGCCACCGCCCATGCGTTCATCTTTGATTTCAGTCGGCAGCCAGTAGGTGATTACCGCTCCGGCGATCGGATTGGGCGCCACGTAGCCGCCGCTGGCGAATCCGTGTTTGTTCCAGTTATGCCAGTTGGTGGCCTGCTGGATCGGGAACAGGTGGAACTCGCTCTTCGCCAGCTCCGCTCCGCTCTCTTCCAGCGGAGTAATGTCATCCAGTACAAACAGGCCGCGTCCGTGCGTTGCCACGACCAGGTCATGGCTCTTCTTGATGAACTTCAGATCATAGATCGGCACGGTCGGGAAGTTGCTCTTGATCTGCGTCCAGTGCGCGCCGTCGTCGCTGGAATAGAACAGGCCCGTGTCTGTGCCGAGCACGAGAAAGCCCTTGTGGTTCGGGTCCTCACGCACGACGCGCGCCGGATCGTCCTGCGGCAGCCCTGCGGAAATCGAAGTCCACGTCTTGCCGCCGTCATGGGTCTTGAAGACGTACGGCTTATTGTTGTCGACTTCGTGGAAATCGACAGCGATGTACGCGGTGTTTGCATCACTGGGCGCTGCCTCAATCTGCTGCAAACGTCCCCACTCGGGCAAATTGGGAATGTTCTTGGTGACGTTCGCCCAGTTCTGTCCGCTGTCATGCGTTACCTGCACAACGCCATCGTCAGTTCCTACCCAGATGGTCTTTGGATCCGCCGGCGAGATCGACATCGAAAGAATCGCGCCTACTGTCTCCGCGCCGCTCAGGTCCAGGAAAATCGGTCCGCCGCTGCTCTGCTGCTTGGTTTTGTCATTGCGCGTCAGATCGGGGCTGACCGGTGTCCAGCTCTTTCCGCCATCGGTGGAATGAAAAAGCACGTTGCCGCCCAGCCAGATTTCATCGGGGTTGGTCATTGAGACCGCGATCGGTGAAGTCCAGTTGAAACGATATTTCAGCTCTGAAGGCTTCATCGACTGCACGCCGTGCAGATACGGCCGGATGAAGTTTGACATGCCGGTCTCATTGCTGACGCGCTGAATCGAGCCGTTCTGCGAGTCGGTGTAAATCAGGTGCGTGCCTTTGCCGCGCGCCGGGACCACGTATTCGCCGTCGCCGCCTGTCACTGTGTACCACTCAAAGCCGCTGATGCCGCCGCGGCTCAGGCTGTTTGAGGGACCGCACCAGCCGTTGTTGTCCTGCAATCCGCCGCAGAGGTTGTAAGGCTCTTCATCATCCTGCGCCACGGAGTAGAACTGCTCGATCGGCAGGTTGTCCAGATAGCGCCAGCTCCTGCCCGCATCGGAGCTCACGTAAACGCCGCCATCGTTGCCATTGATCATCCGGTTCGGGTTCTCCGGGTCGATCCACATGGTGTGATGGTCCACGTGCACGCGTGCCGATGTGGCCCGCGCCGTCTTACCGCCATCATCCGATACCATGATGTTGAACGAGAGGAAGTAAACCCTGTTCTCATCGTTGGGCGCGACCACCAGTTCGCTGAAGTAGAAGCCGCGCGCCGCCAGAGTGTGATTGTTGCTCACCATCTTCCAGTGATCGCCGAGATCCACGGAGTCGTACAGCGTGCCTTTTTTGTTTTCCACCAGCGCGTAAATGTGCCGTGGATTGCTCGGCGCCGCGCCCAGTCCGATGCGCCCTGTAGCTTCCGTCGGCAGACCTTCCGTGAGCTTCTTCCATGTGTTGCCGCCGTCGGTCGACCGGAAAATCCCACCGCTGGTCCCGCCGGAATCGAGCGCCCAGGGATAGCGCCGCACGCGCCACAGTCCGGCAAAGAGCACCATGGGATTGCCCGGGTCCATGATCAGCGAGCTGGCGCCCGTGTCCTCATCCACGAACAAAACTTTCTTCCACGTGTTGCCGCCATCGGTGGTGCGGAAGACTCCGCGATCCGCGTTGGGCCCCCACGCATGTCCAAGCACACCGACATAAACGATGTTCGAATTGTCCGGGTCAATGACGATATTCGAAATCTGTCCGGCATCGCGCAGCCCCATGTGCTTCCACGTCGCGCCGGCGTCGGGAGAGAAATAGACGCCCTTGCCGGTGACCACGTCATTGCGGATATTTTTTTCACCAGTTCCCACCCAGATCAGATTCGGATTGGAGGGCGCCAGCGCAATCGCACCGATCGAGGCGGTCGATTCCTTTTCGAAAATGGGCTTCCATGACAATCCGCCATCCTGGGTCATGAAGACGCCGCCCGCCGCTGCGCCTGCGTAATAAACGTTGGGTTTTCCGGGCACGCCGACAACAGCCGTGACGCGTCCGCCGCCCACTGCCGGCCCCAGATTGCGGAACTTCATGTTCTCCAGCGGATCTTTGTTGCTGGCATCGGTCTTTGGCGCGGAAACCGGCGCGGGTTTCTCTTCTGCGGCCGTCTTTTTGTCATTCGGCCCTGCCGCTGCATTCGTCCCTGCGGACTTCTTTGGGCGGTCGCCCGCTTTGCTCTGCGCCCACAACAGACCGCTCATGCCCAGCGCCAGACTCAAAGTCACGATTATCTTCAGTAGTGTTTTCATGGATGAACTCCTGCGGATAGTAGGAAGGTTGACCGCGAATCATATCGCAAATATTGGGGATTTGTACAAGCTGAAGCGGCGCGGAAGCCGCGTTCAGAGCGTGTATTTACGAAACTTTACGTTTACTGCTGTGCAACGATGGTCTTCCATTCCAATTTGCCCCGTTCCAGAATCGCCGGCAAATCTTCCTGCAAGAGGAATCGTTGTTCGATCAGTTTTTTCGCCGCCTGCTCAAACTTACTCATGTACTCTTCGCGTGATTTGTAGCGTTCGGCGATCGACAGCCGCGGATCGCCCGTTTTCTTTCTCTCGTCCGCGGTCCTGGCCAGCGGAATCCACGATCCCAGGAAGCTTGCCCGCTGCTCCGGCGCGCCGATGCTCGGATCGCGCAGGTTCCATCCTGTATAAGTTGCGAGCGGCGCCTGAAGTTCAGGCAGCCGCACGCCGCCCAGATCGTTGCCGTCAGCATCGCTCTGCGGCACCAGCACGGCAAAGGGATTGCCCACGCGCGGCGGTTCCACAACAATCGTCTGCTGCGGTTCAATAACGCCCTTGCCGCCCGGTTCGCGCCTGATGCCCCTGAATTCCACCTCGCGATCGATGTGATACGCCAGGCACACTTCATGCGGGGTATTCACCCCGGGAATCTTCGGGAACTTGTAGTTGCCCAGCGCGACGAGCGTCTTGCCCGCGATCTTGGGATACGTGCTCCCCGGCGGCTCCTTCCCATCTTTCACCCACTGGTCCATGTCGGTGATCAGTGCGCGCCAGTACCACTGGATCGGATTCGGATTGTGCCGCTGCTGGGTTGTGTAGTCCGGGTTCGCAGGCACGGATTTTTGCGGCGGGAAAGCCGCGCTGAAGTGTTGCAGCCCGGCCAGGAAGTAGACGCGCGTGTTCGGGGCCAGTGGCGCGTCTTTCTTGCCATCGGCCGTGGTATGAATCAGCGAGGCGGCGCGCCCCCAATACTCATAGGACGTGTTGGTATAAAAGATTTTCGGCGTGGTGTGCGATTTGCCCGCCGCATCCAGCAGGCCGGCCACAACATCGGTGTCCGGATCTTCTTCGGGAAGATCGGTGAAAGGGAACAGGTCCGTAGGAAAGAACAGGCTCGACATCGGCTGGGCGTCCCGCGAGGGTTGCGCAAAACGATGGTTGAAGCTTCCGCGTCCTGCACCCGCCACGTGCGCAATCACGCCGTCCATCACCTGGCGCCCTTTTTCGTCCGCGTTAAAGTCCTGGTAAAGAAAATGCCGCAGAAAACGCCCACTCTGCGAAATGCCGACGGCATAGACGCGCTTCACCGGCGCCATCGCCTGCGGGTCGTACTTCAAAGAAGAAAGAAAATCCCGCACCGCCGCCAGTCCCACACCCACGACGGCGGGGTCCTTGGCCGTGTACACCACTTCATAAATCCTGCCGGGCGTGAATCCGCCGTTCAGGTGGACATAATGCGGGTCCGGCGTAAGCTGTCCCTGCACAATGTGGGCGAAGCTCCATTCGTCCGCAGGAATCCGCTGCCGGTCCCCGGTCGGAGTATCGCGTACGGTGAGCCGATTGCGCTCGCCCTTGGGATCATCGACCGCGTAGCTCCTGCCGCCATCGGGCCCCAGCAGAATGTGCCCCAGAGGCCAGTCGTCGCGTTTTTGCGAAGGCGTAAAGTCACCGCGCACCAGCCCATGAATTTCCTTTCCGCCGGCATCGTGTGCGATCGGCGCGGAGAGCTTCAGTCGGTCCGCTTGATCAGCCACATCAGGTTCCCAGCCCACCCACGCGACGGTGTATCCGTGGCGCATGAGAAATCCGTCACCAAATTCGCCGTCGCGCCCGTTCACCAGGTTGACGATGCCACGCCCGCCGCGATTGGAGACCTCAAACAGCACTGAGCCGTTGCCCTTGCTCATGTCTTTGGGCTTGAGCAGGTAAAGATCGGCGGAGAACTCCACTTCGCCCTGCGCATTGCGCGGCGCCTTGTCCAGGTCATCGATCTGCAGGTTGTGCGGGTTCGCCGGGTCGAGCGCGAAGTACACTCGGCCCACGATCTTTTCATATGGGCCCACATCCCCGAAGTCTTTGCCACTTGCGATCTCGGTGCGCGAGGTGATCTCCACCCGCACTACACGCGCATCGGCGGCGCGTGCCGGCAGGCACACAAGAAGGAAAGCAAAAGCGGCTCGCAGCTTGAGAATGCGCATCGTGGCCTCCGGAGGTGATACAGTTTACATGATCGGAAATCCACTTCCGTAGCGACTCAGCTGTGTCGTGAAAGAGGAAGACAATGAAGAAGACTCTTGCTCTCGCACTCACCGCACTGTTTTCTGCAACCATCCTTCACGCCCAGGAGCATGAAGCCGACCGGCTCCGCCATGCCGGCGAAGTCCTGATGGAGATCCTCAATATCCCCGATAATCTTCCCAAAGAAGTGCTCAATAAATCTGAATGCGTCATTGTGATCCCATCGGTGAAGAAGTTTGCTATCGGGATCGGCGGCAATTATGGGCGCGGCGCCATGACCTGCCGCGGCGGCCAGACCTTCACCGGTCCCTGGGGCCCGCCGGCCATGGTCGCGCTTGAAGGCGGGAATATCGGCTTCCAGCTCGGTGGCCAGGCCACAGACTTCGTTCTGCTGGTGGTGAATCCGAAAGGCATTGACGGAATCCTGCGCAGCAAGGTCAAACTCGGTGCTGACGCCGCAGCCGCGGCTGGTCCCAAGGGTCGCGATGCCCAGGCCGCAACCGATGCCACCATGCACGCTGAAATTCTGACGTACTCGCGCTCGCGCGGCCTCTTTGCCGGCATCTCGCTCGATGGCTCGACTCTGCGTCCTGATAACAGCGCAACGGAGAAAGTTTATGGGCGCAAAGTTTCGGCGCGCGATGTGGTGATCGGGCACAAGGTGGCCACTCCAAAGGCCGGGCAATTGCTGGTGAGTGCGTTACAGAAGGCTTCACCCAGGAACACGTCCGATCCCAAGTCGTTGCAGGAAGCGGGAGCGGAAAAGAAATAACGGCATGATGCACGCCGTCACCATCGCCGCGCTGATGTGCGTACTTCTCTGCGCCGATCGAGCGCCTGATCCGGCTTATAGAAAATCAATCGAGCAGTGGCGGCAGAACTATCAGGCATACCTCGCGGCTGATGACGGCTGGCTGACCGTCATCGGGCTGTTCTGGCTCCACGAAGGCCGGAACAGCTTCGGCTCGGCCCGGCAAAATGACGTGGTACTTCCTGCACCCGTTCCCGCGCACGCCGGATACTTTGATCTTCACCAGGGCAAGACAACGGTTCACGTCAATCCGGGAGTGCCGGTCACCATGGCAGGTAAGCGGGTGGAGACGGCCGAGCTGCCGCCCGACTCCAAAACCGACCGGCTGAAGCTTGGCGATCTTACGTTCTTTGTGCACCAGAACGCAGGGCGATATGGCATTCGTCTAAAAGACAAGAACAGCAAGCTGCGCCGGGATTTTACCGGACTGCACTGGTTCCCGGTAAACGAAGACTACCGTATTTCCGCGCGTTTTGTAGCGTACAGCGTTCCTAAGAAGGTACGGATTGACATCATTGATGGACACCAGGAGACGACCGACGTTGCCGGGTATGTCGAATTCGAGCTCGGCGGGAAGGAGTTCCGCCTGGAGGCAGAAAGGCAGGAGGAAACGGGCGACCTGTTCATCGTCTTCCGTGATCTGACCAGCAAGACTGAGACCTACTCTGCTGCCCGCTTTCTGGATACCGAACCGCCGGCGAATGGCACGGTCGAACTCGACTTCAACAAGGCCTACAATCCGCCCTGCGCCTACAATCCATACGCCACCTGCCCTTTGCCCACTGCTGGAAACCGGCTGCCGATCGAGATACCCGCGGGCGAGAAACGATACCACTAGCGCTGCACCTCGAGGGTCTCCTGAAGGATCCTCGTCTGCGTCTTTGTTAAACTCAACGCATGGCCCAGATCGCTTACCTCGAGTGCACCAAGTGCGGTGACCATATCGATCCCTCTCGTCCGCAGACCATCTGTCCGAAAGACGGCGGCTCGCTCTACGTCCGCTTCGATCTCGCCGCGCTGAAAGGCAGGTTCACACCCGATTCACTTCGCGGCCGGCCAGCCACCATGTGGCGTTACCATGACGTCTTGCCGGGCGATTCTCCGGTCACTCTGGGTGAAGGCTTTACGCCCATGCTGCCCAGCCGCCAGAATCCGAACCTATATATAAAAGATGAGGGCCTGAACCCCACCGGATCGTTCAAAGCTCGCGGCCTCTGCGCTGCAGTGACCATGGCCAAACAGTACGGCTTGAAAAAGCTTGCCGTGCCATCGGCCGGTAACGCCGCCAGCGCGCTCGCCGCGTATTGCGCGGCGGCAGGAATTGAAGCTCACATCTTCATGCCCAAAGACGTGCCGCTTGCGAATTTTGTGGAGTGCAAGTCGTACGGAGCGCACGTCACGCTGGTGGATGGCCTGATCTCCGACTGCGCCCGGCTCGTCAACGAGCGCAAGCAGGCCGAGGGCTGGTTCGATATCTCCACATTGAAAGAACCTTTCCGCGTGGAAGGCAAGAAGACCATGGGCTATGAGGTCGCTGAGCAGCTGAACTGGGAGCTGCCTGACGCCATCTTCTATCCCACCGGAGGCGGCGTCGGCCTGATCGGCATGTGGAAGGCTTTTGAAGAGATGGAGCAGCTTGGCTGGCTCAAGCCCGGCAAACGTCCGAAAATGATTACCGTCCAGGCCGCAGGCTGCGCGCCCGTCGTCAAGGCCTGGAACGAGCACAAGCAAACGGCTGAAGTCTGGCAAAACGCACACACTTCCGCGGCCGGCTTGCGTGTGCCCAAACCGTACGCCGACTACATCATTCTCGACATCCTCAAGCAAAGCGGCGGTACCGCCATTGCGGTTTCCGACGTGGAGATTTTTGCCGGAGTCAAAGAGTGGGCGAGCCGAGAGGGCCTTTTTGCGGCGCCTGAAGGCGCTGCCTGTCTCCCTGCCTACCAGCGGCTGTTGCGCGAAGGCTTCCTGAAGCCGGCTGACAAAGTCGTCCTCTTCAACACCGGCTCAGGCCTCAAATACATTGACGTGATTGCGCAGGCCGTGGGCATCGGCTCTTCCCAGCATGCGCCGGAAATGGTGGCTCCCGCAAAATAGCAACTGTGGAATTCGATACACTAAGAGCCGCGTAACCAAAGCTAATTGCCGGCTGCTAATTGCTAATTGCTTCCTGATGACCGAACGCCTCTACTATTACGATTCATTCTTGTACGACTTCGATGCGCGCGTGCTCGAGTCCTTTCAGCGCGAAGGACGCCAGGCGATCGTGCTGGATCGCACCGCGTTTTATCCGACCAGCGGCGGCCAGGTGCACGACACAGGCGTGCTGCTGGCCGATGGCAGGCAGATCGCTGTGACTGAAGTCGCAGATGAAGAAGATGGCCGCATCCTGCACTTCGCCGCTGAATCTCTCGGCCCCGGCACCGCGGTGCACGGCAGCGTCGATTCCGCCCGGCGCCTCGATCACGTGCAACAGCACACCGGCCAGCACGTGCTCTCAGCAGCGTTCATCCAGCTCTTCAATATGCCGACCGTCAGCTTTCACATGGGCGAGGAGAGCTGCACCATCGACCTGGAAACGAATGGCCTATCTCTTGCGCAAGCACAGAACGCTGAATTACTGGCCAATCAAGTCATCGCGCAAGACCGGCCGGTGCAGATTCGTTTTGTGCCTCTGGAAGAGGCGCGCCTGCTCGGCTTGCGCAAACTTCCGGCGAAACAGACGGGCGAGCTTCGCCTGATCGATATCGCTGATTTTGATCTGACCGCCTGCGGTGGAACCCATGTCCGTGCTACAGGGCAGATTGGCAGCATCCTTCTGCGCAAAATCGAGAAGGTGAAGCAGGGCATGCGCGTGGAATTTGTCTGCGGCCTGCGCGCCGTGAGCACGGCCCGCCGTGACTACACGAGCCTGACAGAAGCTGCGGCGCTCTACTCCAGCCATATCTATGACGTTCCGGAGCAGATTCGCAAGTCTCTGGCGGAAAGCAAGGCCGCGGGCAAGACGCAGCACAAGCTGCTGGAGGAAGTGGCAGAACTATACGCAGAGCGCCTGCTGGCCCAGGCCACCGGTTCACCGCGCATCATTATTCAAGTGTTTCCTGACCGCGACGCGCTTTTCATCAAACTCCTGGCGCAAAAATTGACCGCCAGCCAGAACAACGTGGTGGCGCTGCTTGCTTCCGGCACAGGACAGCCGGCGCTGGTCTTTGCGCAAAGCCCGGGACAGAAGTCCAACATGGGCCAGCTCATGCAGGAAGCCATGGCGCAGCTCGGCGGGCGCGGCGGCGGATCGGCTGACCTTGCCCAGGGCGGCGTGCCGCCGGACAGCGCCGATACTCAGAAAATCCATTCCCTCTTGCGCGAGATGGCAGGCAAGCTCTAAGCTGGCTCGCTATGCTTACAGCCCTTTCGCGAATCTTTTCTATCGTGCTGCTCTGTTGCACGCCGGCTTTTTCCCAGACGACGCCAGATTTCTTCTCTGCCCAGACTGAGGCGGTAAAGTTTCTGAGCGACCTGGTCAAGATCGACACCAGCAATCCTCCGGGGAATGAGACCCGCGCCGCCGAATACATCAAACAGGTTCTCGCTGCCGATGGCATCCAGGCGCAGATCTATGAATCGGCGCCCGGGCGCGGAAATCTGGTTGCCCGCCTCAAAGGCACGGGCAGCAAGAAGCCGTTGCTGCTGATGGGCCACCTTGATGTCGTGGGGGTGGAACGCGATAAGTGGACTTTCGATCCCTTCGGCGGCACGATTCGCGACGGATACGTTTACGGGCGTGGCGCAATCGATGACAAATCCATGGACGCCGCCAACCTGGAAGTTTTTCTTCTGCTGCATCGGCTGAAAGTGCCGCTCGACCGCGACGTCATCCTGCTCGCCGAAGCCGGAGAAGAGGGAACCACCCAATTCGGTATCGACTTCATGGTGGCGCAGCATTGGGATGAGATTGCCTGCGAATATGCGCTCAACGAAGGCGGCTACATCGCCGAAGAAAACGGCAAAGTAGAGTATGTGGCGGTTTCCACTACGCAGAAAGTTCCGCGCGGCTTTGCGCTGGTGGCGCACGGTACCAGCGGCCACGGCTCAGCCCCGCGCGTGGACAATGCCATTGCCCACCTGGCTGCCGCCGTGGACAAGGTTGCGCGCTGGGAAGCGCCCATGCGCCTGAGCGAGACCACACGCCGTTTCTTCCAGGAGATGGCCAGGATCAGCCCGCCGGCCAAGGCCGAGCTATATGCCCACATTGATAGCCCTGTCGCGCAGCAGAAGCTGCATGAGACCAATCCCGGATATTACTCCATGCTGCGCACCTCATTGGTTCCGACGATCATTAAGGGCGGATTCCGCATGAACGTGATCCCTGCCGAAGCCGAGGCGCTCTTTGATGTGCGCGCCCTGCCCGATGAAAACATGGCCGCGCTCAAGGCCGAGTTGACGCGACTCATCAACGATCCTGCGATCACGATTGTGGATCAGGAAAATGCCAATCTGCGCCCGGCCACGCCTCCCTCGGGACTGAATACTGACGGCTTCCATGCGCTCGAACATGCGCAGCACCAGGTGTTTCCTGGCGTGCCGACGATCCCCATTTTGCAGGCCGGAGCCACGGACTCTGCCCAGCTTCGCGCCAGAGGAGTGCAGGCGTATGACATCGGAACAGTGCTGGGCGAAAATGACTTCCGCCGCGTTCACGGCAACGATGAGCGGCTCCAGATCGCCGGCTTCGGCAAGTTTGTACAGTTCCTTTACGCCGCTACTGTTGAGATTGCCGGGGCAAAGTAAGTATGGATTTCAAAGACCGGCGCCTCTGGATCACCGGCGCATCTTCAGGGATTGGCGAAGCTCTGGCGCTGGCGTTTCACAACGCTGGAGCGAAGTTGATCTTGTCTGCCCGCCGTGAAGACGAACTCAGGCGAGTCCAGGCGGCCTGCGGCGGCGAGCCCGGCACACGCGTGCTGCCGCTCGACGTTGCCGAAGCGCAGTTATTGTCGGAGAAGACCCGCGCGGCGCTGGCGATCTTCGGCGGCATCGACATCCTGGTGCTCAACGCCGGCATCACGCAGCGCTCGCGGACGCGGGAGACCGATGAGAGCGTCTACCGCCGGCTGATGGAGGTGAACTTCTTCGCTCCCGAGGCCATGGCGCGCGCCGTGTTGCCGTCGATGCTGGCGCAGAAGAGCGGGCACTTCGTGGTGATCTCAAGCGTCGCCGGAAAAATCGGCGTGCCCATGCGCTCGGGCTATTCGGCGACCAAGTTTGCGCTGCATGGGTTCTTTGAGGCGCTGCGCGCGGAAGAGGAACGCAACGGCATTCATGTAACCATGGTCTGCCCGGGATACATTCGCACCGACATCAGCCTGTCCGCGCTTCGCGGCGACGGCCGCAGGCACGCGAAAATGGATTCGGAGATCGCGCGCGGTATGCCGGTGGATGAATGTGCGCGCCAGATTCTGCGCGGTGTGGCACGCGGGAAGAAGGAAATCGTGGTTGCGGCAGCGCGGGAAAAAGCGCTGGTTTACCTCAAACGCTTCTTCCCTGATCTGCTGGCGCGCATGATCGGCCGCCCGGGATGATGCAAACTGCCGGCCGTCGCTGACATCCTAAGATCCAGAGTTGCTGGTTCCGGAGTGCAACACCTCGACCGCAATAAGATCAAACGGATGCTGCTGGTGGAAAGGGATGCGCCGCCGCAGGCACATTGATCGTCAGCCGTGGCTGGGAATGAGCGGGCGATTTTGTAGTAAGAAGCAACGCTGGTAAAATCTAAGCAGCATTGATCTTCCCGCCATGTGGGGCTATAGCTCAGCTGGGAGAGCGCATCGTTCGCAACGATGAGGTCGTCGGTTCGATCCCGACTAGCTCCACCAAAAATGAATCACTCGCAGGCCCTGTTCTAATCACAACGCTTCACGTTTTTTGCGCACCGCTGTCATGTCCGGATTTCTCGTCAGCTTGAGGTACAGCCGCTAAGCCATTGATCATGAATAGTTTAATAGTCAAGCTTGGCCCAGAATCGGGGCCCCGATTTTTACATTGGAATTTCTAATATTGCATTAACCACGCTCTAATCTCCCCATGTGATCTTGAACCTGCACGGGTCTCCGAGACTATGTCCAGGTTCATAAACAAAGCGTTGTATCGAGCGGTACTGGGGATGATGCTGGTGATTACCGCGGCAGCGCCCCTGTTCACGCTTTCGATCGACGCCGATGATGACGACGATACGCCTCCGGTAACCGTCGAGATGAACCTGGTTGCGCCGGCACAGAAGAGCGTGCAGACGCAGGCAGACCAGGCTGTCCGCCAGGTCTCCAGCACTGGACACAGGGAGATTTTCCGCAAGTCAATTTTCTCTTCGCACCACCAGCCAACACTGAACGTGGAATCCGGTTCGCCGCAGTTGGTTGTTCCTCTTCGAACGTAGAACCTCCTTCCTCTCCGCCTATTTCTGATAGCCGCCGCAGTGTGCTGAGCGGAGATTGTCTTCGTCCGGCAACCACTCGCAGAGCGGTCCAATTTCAACCCGCTGCACAGGAAGTCAACGCAGCTTTTAGCTCGAAGTAATTGGTCCAGCAAGCATGCCCGTGTTTGGGCGCGCAGCGGAGCCATGTGACTACAGGTCGTGCGTTTTGACGCGGCCGGATCACGCTCGAGCATTTCAGGCACTTTTGCAGGAGAACAAAATGAAACCGTCTTCCGGGTCCAAGGCATTACTTCGCATTTTTGCGTCGGTATTGGCGATCGTCGCTGCGCTGGGCTATTACAGTCATCTGCGCGCGCAGAACGTTGACAGCAAAGGCATGATCGTTCTGCCGCTCCGGCCCATGGCGCCTCTTTCCAGCGTGCCTGTTCCGCCGGTGTTTGGCATGGAAGGGATCCTGGCCGATAAGAGCGCGGCCATCGCGCTGGGCAAAGCGCTTTTCTGGGACATGCAGGCCGGCAGTGACGAGGTGCAGGCATGCGCCAGCTGTCATTTCAACGCCGGCGCTGACAGCCGTCCGGCAAACACGCTGAACCCCGGGCAGGCGGGCGGCGACAACAACTTCGAGCTGGGGCCGCAGGTGAACGGCGTCATTGGGCCGAATCATTTCCTGAATCCTGGAACTCCCGGAGCCGGCTTTGGCGGTTATCACGACGGCGACTTTCCCTTCCGCAAGCTGGCCAACCCCGACCATCGCGCCACCAACATCGTCTCCGACCTGAATGACGTAGCTGGTTCGCAAGGCGTATTCGCCACGACCATGGGCGGCGTTGCGGTCACGACGCAGCTTGCTCCGGGCGGAGTTCGCGACCACGCTGACAACCCGGTGCTCGGGCACGATAAAGCCAGTGGCGGCGATGATGAGTCATCCACCTACGGCAAGGGTGGATTTGGTCCGATCCACAAGTGGCCGGATGCCAAGAGTCCCAATGCTGGAAAGGGCAGCACTTCGCAGGGGCAGGGCGGTGCAACGCAGACCGTCGCCGGAGTCACCACCAGTAACAGTGTTGAGACCACGGTCTCGGTTCCTGACCCGGTCTTCTCCTATCCCGATCCGGCAAATTCCATTCATCGCATCAACACCCGCAAGGTTACGGGCCGCAACACTCCCAGCGCGGTGAATGCGGTCTTCAACTTCCGCAATTTCTGGGACGGCCGCGCGCAGAACGTATGCAACGGCAACAATCCTTTCGGCGCCCGCGACACGCAATCGCACCTGCTGATCGCCGACGCGAACGCCGACCAGGTTGGCCCCGCTTTCGTGGCGATGAAAAATTCCGCTCTGTGCTCGCAGGCGCTGGGGCCGATTCTGAGTTCGGTGGAGATGTCGGCCGATGGCCGCGATTTCCGACAGGTGGGCAAGAAACTGCTGGCACGCAAGCCGCTGGCCAGGCAGCTGGTCGACCCCACGGACAGCGTTCTGGGCGCAATGTCGAACGCACCGAAGAGCGGGCTGAACACCACTTACGTGGAGCTGATCCAAAAGGCGTTTCAGCCGGAATGGTGGCGCTTCAATCGCCGCTTGTGCGTGAACGCTGATGGCACCGTTGCCAAGAGCGTAAGTCCGCTTGATGGCGAGATCTGCTCCGCCGGCACGCAGGACTACACCCAGATGGAATACAACTTCTCGCTTTTCTGGGGCGTGGCCATTCAGATGTATGAGAGCACGCTGATCGCCGACCAGACGCCGCTCGACAAATTCCTGGAACAGCAGAAGAGCTACACCCTCCTCGGCGACAACCTGAAGAACTTCTACACCATTCAGCTTCCTGCGAACGTGGATCCCTACACGATTTCAGTGATCGAGCTGGATCCGCGAAACGATTTCAGCGATCAGGCTGTCTATGCCTTTGACGATGGTTATGGCGTTGTTGGCGGCGAGGGAATCACTCAGGGCACCATCAACTACTCGACCGGCGAATTGAAGCTGTTCTTCGACATTCCGCCGAACTCGGCCTTTCCCATCCGGATCAACTATTCGGTTGGGCCAACGCCTATGACACAGGCCCAGCTGCGCGGACTTCTCTTGTTTGAAACCAAGGGCCGTTGCGTTGTCTGCCACGGCGGGCCGGAGCTTTCCAACGCCGCTGTCGATACGGTTGCGCCCAATCCGCTGGAGCGCATGGTGCAGGGCGATCTGAGCGTGCGTGTTTATGACACGGGTTACTACCACATCGGCGTGCGGCCTGGTGCGGAGGATGCCGGACTCGCCGGCAATGATCCGGTCGCAAGCCAGCCGCTCTCCAATGGCGAATATCAACGCCGGCGGGTCTGCAACGATCCCGGCCTGGTGATGATGATCCCCGGCCGGCCGGGTGACGGCATTACGCAAGC
>DASTJB010000272.1:0-22593 GCA_035717005.1 Candidatus Angelobacter sp. | reverse complement strand
CTCCATGGTCCTGACCTTCGTCGTCTCCAGGCTCATCATCCCCGAATTGAACGGTAATCACGATCTGTGGTGGCAACTCTCCACCATCATCTCCTGCGGCACGCTGGCCGGAGCCATCATCCCTGAGCTGGTCAAGGTCTTCACCTCGGTCGAATCGCGCCACGTGCGTGAAGTGGTGACCTCTTCGGAAGAAGGCGGCGCTTCGTTGAACATCCTTTCCGGACTTGTCGCCGGCAACTTCTCCGCCTACTGGCTTGGCATCAGCATCGTCGGGCTGATGAGCGTGGCCTATTACGTCAGCACCCTCGGGCTGGGTGGCGTAATTGGCAGCCCCGGACAGTGGATGCTGGCGCCCGCGGTCTTCGCTTTCGGCCTGGTGGCTTTTGGTTTCCTCGGCATGGGCCCGGTCACGATCGCCGTCGACTCCTACGGCCCGGTCACGGACAATGCGCAATCGGTCTACGAGCTCTCGCTGATCGAACAGGTCCCCAACGCCACCGCGGAAATAAAGAAGGAGCACGGCTTCGACGTAAACTTTGAGCGCGCCAAGCATTTGCTGGAAGCCAATGATGGCGCGGGCAACACCTTCAAGGCGACCGCCAAGCCTGTGCTGATCGGTACCGCCGTGGTCGGCGCCACCACCATGATCTTCTCCATTATGATGGCCCTCACCGACGGCCTCACCAAGAACACCGAGTTCCTGTCGCTGTTGCATGCTCCGTTCGTCCTTGGCCTGATCACCGGCGGCGCCATCATTTACTGGTTCACCGGCGCCTCCACCCAGGCCGTGACCACAGGCGCTTATCGCGCGGTCGAATTCATCAAGCGCAACATCAAGCTTGAGGGCGTGGAGAAAGCCTCGGTCGAAGACAGCAAGAAGGTCGTCGAAATCTGCACCAAGTACGCGCAGAAAGGCATGTTCAACATCTTCCTGACCGTGTTCTTCGCTACCCTGGCCTTCGCCTTCGTGGAGCCGTTCTTCTTCATCGGCTACCTGATCTCGATCGCTGTCTTCGGTCTCTACCAGGCCATCTTCATGGCCAACGCCGGCGGCGCCTGGGACAACGCCAAGAAAGTCGTCGAAGTTGAACTCAAGCAGAAAGGCACGCCGCTGCACGACGCCACCGTCGTGGGCGACACCGTGGGCGATCCGTTCAAGGACACCTCGTCCGTGGCCCTGAACCCGATCATCAAGTTCACCACGCTGTTCGGCCTGCTGGCGGTGGAGCTTGCCGTCAGCCTCACCAACGATCGGGGACCGGCGTTCAGCCATGTCCTGGCTGCCATCTTCTTCGCCATCTCGATAACCTTCGTATGGCGCTCGTTCTACGCCATGCGCATCGGCGCGCAGAAGGAAACGAAGGAAGCCAAGGTGGCCGCGTAAGCCAAATTGCAACGCAACAAAGCCCGCCATCCCGGCGGGCTTTTTTACTGCGGACTCCCCATCCCGAACCCGAGCATGCGAGATTCGCGGACCTATCTAAATCCATCGTGCGAAGGTGAGGGATCTGCTCCGCCGAACTGAAGGGTTCACGAAACGTTTATCCCTACAGCCTTAGGGCCAAACTAAGACACGCAGCATAAAGACAATTCCACCGCCCTCCGTGTTCCTCTGTGTCCTCTGCGGTTAAGCCTTTTTGCTTTCCCGATTTCCTCCGCGTTCTCTGCGTCCTCTGCGTTTCAAAGGTTTCGCTTTTCCGATTTTCCTCCGTGTTCCGCAGCCTGCCCTGAGCGACCTGAGCGTAGCGAAGGGAGTCGAATGGGTGACCTTTGTGGTTCAGTCTTAGTGTGAAAACGGCGTCGGCGCCGGTACCGGCGTCGGGAGGTTCTGCGGCGGCCCAATCACTTCCTTCATGTTCTCCTTCACTTTTTTCGCCAGCTTCTCCACCTGCTCCGCCTTCCGGATCACCTCGAGGGACAGCATGTTCTCGTTGGTTTTGTCCACGGCGGCTTTCAACTCCGTGGCCAGTTGGAACAGCTTCTCCGTGTCGTTCTTGATGTCCTCTTGCCGCTTCTTGTTGGCCTGTTTGAACATGCGCTCCTGCATCTCTTTCTGGAAGCGGTCCTGCTCGGATTGATTTTGCGGGACGAACGCCGCTTCCGATGCTGCGCTCACCCGCCTCAGACCAACAACTCCGCAAAGCAACACCGCCAACCCTGCCGCCAAAAAGATTTTTGCTGGCACAAAGACCTCTTTCTGTATAGAAGACGTACTCTGATTATAATTTGCCGCCGCGGCCTGCCCGATAGCGTCTGGTCCCTCAGCTATAATCCCCTCTTAAACTCATGGAAGAAAAATTCAGCACCATCTGGCACTCCTGGCACAACTATCTTGTCGCCTGGACGCGTGACAAAGCCCCCAAGCTCGTCGTTCTCCTGGTGCTGGCCTTCATCTTCGTGCGCCTGCTGGGCCTGATTACGCGCAAAGTCGTGGCTTTGACCGAGCGCAGCTCGCATGGCCCGCTGCGGGCGCAGCAGGTGCGCACCGTGGTCGGGATGATCCGCAGCGTCGGCGTGTTCGTCATCGTGTTCTTCACCGGCATGTCCGCCCTGCGCGACGCTTTCAACATCGACATCGGCCCGCTGCTCGCCAGCGCCGGCATCGTCGGCCTTGCCATCGGTTTCGGCGCGCAAACCCTGGTCAAAGACGTGATCAACGGCTTCTTCATCCTGGTGGAAGACCAGTTCACCGTGGGCGACACCATCCGCGCCGCGGGCGTCGCCGGCGCGGTGGAAGAAATCACCATGCGCCGCACCATCCTGCGTGACGCCGATGGCACTCTGCACATCGTGCCCAACAGCTCCATTCAGATCGTCAGCAACCTGACCCGCGACTGGTCGCAGGTCACTCTGCACGTCGCCGTCGATTACAGTGAGAACAGTGACCGCGTGGTCCAGCTGCTCCAGGAAACCGGCAAGGAGTTTTACAACGATCCCGCGTTCAAGGACGACGTGGTTGCCGAGCCCCAGGTGCCGGGCATCGACCGGGTGCGCGGTGTCGAAGTCGATTACCTCATGCTGGTCAAGGTCCGCCCCGGCAAACAGTACGCCGTGGCGCGCGAACTTCGCCGCCGCATCAAGGCCTGCTTTGAAAAAGAGAAGATCAAGGCCGGTGCGCCGGTTCCCGTTTACTTCGGCCAGATACCTGATACAAACCAGAAATAATGGGGAGGACGGAATGGACCTTGGTCTTAAAAATCGCGGCGTGATCGTCGCCGCATCCAGCCAGGGCATCGGCCTGGCGACCGCCGAAGCCTTCGCCCGCGAAGGCGCGCAGGTCGCCATGTGCGCGCGCACGGAGAAAACGCTGCGCCAGGCCGCCGACGCCATCCGCTCCCGCACCAACGCTGAAATCTACGCCGAGCCGCTCGACGTCACTGATCCCGCCGCCGTGAACAGGTTCGTCGAGAACGTCGCCAAGCGTTTCGGCCGCATCGACGTCTGCGTCACCAACGCGGGCGGCCCGCCGGCTAAAAACTTCCTCTCCATCTCGCCCGACGACTGGCGCAAAGCCGTCGACCTCAACCTGCTCAGCACCGTTTATCTGGCCAAGGCGGTCATTCCCTACATGCAGCGCCACCGCTGGGGCCGGATCATCACCATCACCTCAGTCTCCGTGAAGCAGCCGGTTCAGGACCTGGTGCTCTCGAACTCCGTCCGCGCCGCCGTGGTCGGGCTGGTGAAGAGCCTCTCCAACGAATTCGGCAAAGACGGCATTCTGGTCAACAACGTCGCTCCGGGCTTCACCGCCACCGATCGCCTGCAGGAGCTCGCCCAGGTCCGCGCTCTCGCCGCCGGCAGCTCACCACAGCAGATTTGCGACGCCTGGGCCGCCGAGACTCCGGTCAAGCGCCTCGGCAAGCCGGAGGAAATCGCCGACACGATCGTGTGGCTCGCCTCTGAGCGCGCCTCCTACATCACCGGCCAAACCATTCTGGCCGATGGCGGGATCTACCGCGGCCTTTAGCGTCTGCCCGGCAAGCACAGCACAATTCCCGAATTCAAAACGGGATCCGGCCGCTGCTCACCTCTTTTTTGACATCTGAACCACTGAAATTCGGCATCTCAATACCCAAATGGTCGTTCTCGGCATTTCGCTGATCGCGGCAGTGACGCTCTGCGTCACGTGGTATTCGGTCGCCACGCGCCAAAAACAGCGTAAGGCCCGGGAAGTACTGCGCTGGATCCAGTCGTCGCTCGCCGGACGTGGCCAGGTGGTTGGCATCTCCTGGACCGGGGCGGCAAGGTTCCGCGTTCCTTTGCGACTGAATTGCGGTGTCTTTCAAAAAGCCTGGGTGCTGGTAGAGATGCGGCCCTGGCAGACGCCGCTGCAATGGCTTTTCCACAAGCTGCGCAAGCGCCGTGAGCTGGTCACCTTCCAGGCCGATCTCGATCTCCCACCCGCTTTCTCACTTCACGTTCACAATTTCCGCTGGGTTGCGCGCAGCAGCCGGCGCACGCCGGTCAACCAGCCCGGCTGGGACTTCGAATACCTCCAGCCCCTGGTCATTACTACGCGGCCGGAGCAGCAGAAGGAAATCGCCTGCGCCATGGCCTCGCTGACGCGCAGTGACCGCAGTGAATTCCTGAACGTCAGCTTCCAGCGCTCTTCCCCGCATTTTTCCGCCACAGTTCCACTCGACTCGCTCGCGCCCGGCTCGCCGGTGCGCAGTTACATGCTCGACACCATGCGCGAACTCGCCGGCAGCTCCTCAGCTTCATTGTCTTAACTCTCTTTTCTACCAGGCTGTGTCCTGCCACGGGTGGAGCAGGCATTTATGCCTGCGCTGATGGATACAAATGACCCGGCTTTAGCCGCTGCGGTACTCCTTTGCCGATGCCCAAGGCTGAAAAGGAATTAATAGACTGCTCTTTTTTGCGTCGTTTGCTTCGCCGCGATCGAGAACCTGGACTCCGCCGGCGCGTCGCGCAGGATGCGCCCGCTCAAGTATTCGCCACCCGCCGGCCCATGCTTGAAGCCGTGGCCCGAGCCTCCGCCGGCAATCCACACGTTCTCATGTTCCGGATGGCGGTCGATCAGAAAATCGCCGTTCCAGGTGTTCTCATACTGGCAGACGCGGGTTTCGACGATCGGCGCGTTCTCCAGCGCTGGAATGTGCT
The DNA here is from genome assembly GCA_035717005.1 of Candidatus Angelobacter sp. Lineage (GTDB taxonomy): Bacteria > Acidobacteriota > Terriglobia > Terriglobales > Acidobacteriaceae > Angelobacter. Next base: position 17,472 of record DASTJB010000272.1, on the reverse strand, counting down.
TCTTCAAATATGCCCGCAGCCGCTCAATCGACGATGGCGCTACCACTCGCGCGCCGCTGTCCGGATCGAATGCTTCGCCGTGGCGATCAAAGGCAATCTTGAAGCCGCGGCCCTCAATTTCAGGCAGAGCATAAGGAAGATCGGGATGAGTGCGATGCAGCCACACCGGCATCTTCGGCGGACGAAACTCGGCGCTGCCCGCCGGCGGTCCGAGAAAGAAAACCTCCTGCCGGCTGGGAAAAATCCGGTCCTTCAGCAAGCCGGGAAAGAGCTTTGGCAACCAGGGTCCGCAGGCAAAGATGAATGTCCCGGCAGAGATTGAATCTCCTGCGCTGGTTTTGATCTCAGCCACCTTCCCCGGCTGCTGCGGAGCAACTGCCGCCGCACTCCGGTAGTCCACTCCGTCCTTCATCAATTCAGCAACCAGCGTCTGCACCGAACTGCGCGCCATCAGCAAGCCGCTCTCCGGCTCCAGGACACCCCAGGTCACGTCATCGAAGTGCAATTGGGGCCAGCGTGCTTTTATATCGGCGGCCGCAACGCTTTCCACAGGAACGGCAGCTTTACTCAGCACCTGGACCAGACTCCTCAGATATTGGTCTGCGTCATTGCTGACCCAGAGCACCCCGGTCTGATGAAAAAACGTTTTGCGCGCGCGCTGCTCGAACTCGCGCCAGAGCGGTAATGAGCGCAGGGCCCAGCGCGTGTACAGCTCGTCCGGGCCGTAGCCCATGCGGATCACGCGCGTCTCGCCGCCGGAGCTGGCGCGGCTGCTTGCCGGCCCATACGCATCCAGCAGCACGACCGAGGCGCCCGACTGGCGCAGAAAGTGCGCCGTCCAGGCGCCAAACACGCCGGCGCCGATGATGGCAAAATCGTATGTTTTCATCTCGAGCTTCTAGTGAAGAATCTGATAACCAAACTGTACCGTTAACAGCCTTCCGAGCATTGGCTGTGGAGACGTAGCAGTGCTACGTCTCTACGTTGAAATTTTGTTCGGCGCGCAGTCTTTCCAGGTCGATACCGCCAGCTGCGCCGTGACCAGGTCCTCCAGCGCGCAGCCAACGCTCTTGAACAGGGTAATGTCATCCCGGCTGTTACGTCCTCTTTTCTTTCCGCTGGCGATCTCATGAAGATCGCCAATGATGTCTTCCCTCGCGATCGTCCCGTTTTTCATCGGAATGAGCAAGTCTCCTGCCTCGGCCAGCGCGCCGTCGTAAGTATCCACCACCACTCGGGCGTGACGCACCGTTTCATCGTCGACTTCGCGCGTGTGCGGCTGAAACGCGCCCACCAGGTTCAAGTGCGCGCCCGGCCGTAGCCACCGGCCATCAAAAAGAGGTTCAACTGCCGTGGTGCAGGTGCAGATCACGTCCGCATCACGCGCGCACCTTTCAGCTGTCACCTGTTCCACCTCAATTCCCTGCTCCGCTTTCATCTTCGCGCAAAAGTCACTCAGGTCAGACCTGCCCGAACCGGTAACGAGGAATCGCTCAAACCGCCGCACGCGCGGCAAGACGGCGAAGTGGATCGCTGCCTGCCGTCCGCTGCCGAAAATTCCCAGGGTCTTCACATCCTCACGCGCCAGCAGATCGGTCGCGACCGCTGAAGTCGCCGCCGTGCGCAGATCGGTCAGATAATTCGCCTCAAAATGAGCAACCGCAATTCCCGTGGCCGGATCAAGCAGCTCATAAACGGCATTCACGCCCTTGCTGCTCACGCTCACCAGCTTCACGCCCGCGGCGTTCAGCGCGGAATCGTAGCAGGGCATGATCAGCAGGATCGCGCCATCGAGTTCGAGTGAGGTGCGCACCGGCATGTGCAGCGTCGCAGCGTAATCCCGGGCAAATGCCTTGCGGATCGCGGCAATCGCCTGGTCCGCGTTCACTGCGCAGCGGAACTGTTCTTCGGTTAGAAAGAGCATTCAGCACTCAGCGTGATCTGAAATCCCGACCTGGAGCCCGGCGAAGGGGAGGGACCCCTATAGCCGATACGATCTTCAGGCGGAAATGGTCCAAGATCCTCTCCGGCGACAAAAGCATGCTTCAATCCATTGGCATCAACGTGTGAGTAGGGCTCCCTCGCTGCGCTCGCGATTTCAGAAAAATCATTTCTTCCTCTTTCCCGCCCGCGCCAGGATCCGGCGCACCTTCTTCGGCGAAACCGAAAGGCGCCTGGCCACGCGCGCGATCTTCTTTCCTTCCTTTTCCCAGACCTTGGGAATCACGATCTCGGCAAACTGCTCCGTCAGCTCCTGGAAAGTCTCTTCCCCGGTGATGCCCTGTGACCACGCGCGCAGCAGCGGATCGACGCTTCCGCGCGGCATCACTTTCTGCTTGAGCGTCTGCAGCTCTTCCCACAGGTCGTCATAATCCACGGCCTTCAGGAACGAGTTGGCCAGTTCGCAGCAGCGCTTGGCGTCTTCCATGTCATGGATCACCGGATGGCACGCGCTCAGGCCGCGCCATATGTAAGCGCGCGCCAGCAGCCGCTGGTTTTGCGTGTGCTTGGCCGCCTCCACGGCCTCGCGCGCATACTCGCGCGCTGCCTGTGCGTGCTCCCAGGCATGCGTGCTGCTCTCAATCTGCTCTTCCAGCTTGCCCATCTCCACTTCGCATTGCAGCAGCCGCGCGCGCGCCATCAGGATGGAATCGTTCGCCTCCTTGCCCAGCTCGAACGCTTTTGCGGCGTGGGTGCCCGCGTTGTCCAGATCGCCAACGTCAAAATAAAGGAGGCCGCGATTTTCCATCACGCTGCCGATGCCGTGATGGTGCTCATGCAGGCTGTAAATCTTTTCCGCGCGGTCCAGGTTGGCGAAGGCGCTGGCGCGAAGCTCCTCATGGTGACGCAACTGCGTCTGCTTATGACCGCGTGCGGTCTGCGCCTTGCTGCCCTGCCGCCGCTCCCGTTCCGCATCAATGTGGCGGCCGATCTGCACCGCCACCAGCCGCTGCACGTAAGCGATGTTGGTCAGCGTGCGCGCCAGATTGCGATGCTGCGGGTTGCGCCGCTCCAGGTGCTCCACCGCGCGGGCAAAAAGTTTGAGCGACTCCTGATAATGTCCCTGGCGGCGAATCATGCGGCCGTGCGCCGAATAAATGTTGCCCAGCGTGATGTCGTCGTCTGTGCTGCGCAGCACGGCCTCCGCCTGGTCCAGGATGCGCGCGGCTTCGCGGTATTGTCCTTTCTGAAAATGCAGCCAGCTCTCCAGCACGCGCATGACCGCGGCCATCTTCGGGTAGCCGAGTGACTGCGCCAGTTCGCGGCCCACGGCGGCGCGCTTCAGCGCCTCGTCATACTCGCCCTTTTTGCGATGACAACGCGCGTTCCAGAAATGCGCAATGGCCACCATCTCCTTGTCTGCGATCTCCTCCTGCATCGAGAGCACCAGGTCAAAATGCTGCAGCGCTTCGTCGGGATGGTCGCGCAGCAATGCCAGCAGGCCTTCGGCCATGCGCAGCTGCAGATAATCCGCCAGTGAAAGTTGCGCGCGCTGCTCTTTGGGGAAGCGTGCCAGCAGTTGTTCCACCAGGTCAGGCGCGCCGTAGCCGATATCGACCCATTGCGCCACGTATCCCACCAGCGCTGCCGCCCGCGGGTGCGCCGGAGTGATCGACGTGAACAGATGCGCGTGTTCATCGAGCACGGAAATGCCGCTGGACACCTGGCGTGTGACCAGGTTCTGCTTCAGGTCGCGCAGCAGCTGGAGAGGGATTTCCATGTTTTTGACGCTAAGTGCCACAGCAGGGCCATGATAGCACTTTTGACCAGGTAGTCCGAATCGGACGGGTTGGTTTGCGCACATCCGTTTCGTGACATCTAATGACCTCGCAGTGCTAAACAGGTTCCCCCGGGCTCAGGGACGCCAGGCCAGAAAAAATCCAGCAGGAGGCAGTACACGTGAGGTTGAAAGCAGAACATCAATTGGAAGAAATGTGGGTCCAGGACCCGCGGTGGAACGGAATTACCCGGCCGTATTCGGGCAAAGACGTGGTGCGCCTGCGCGGCACCATTCAGATCGAACACACGCTGGCGTGCCTCGGCGCGCAGCGCTTCTGGGACCTGCTCCATAGCGAGCCCTGCGTAAAAGCCCTGGGCGCGCTCACCGGCAACCAGGCCGTACAGCAGGTGCAGGCCGGGCTGAAGGCCATCTACCTGAGCGGGTGGCAGGTCGCGGGTGACGCGAACGTCGCCGGGCAGATGTATCCTGACCAGAGCCTCTATCCCTGCAACAGCGTTCCCGACGTGGTGCGCGCGATCAACAACGCCTTCCTCCGCGCCGACCAGGTGCAGCATTCCGAAGGCAAGAACGGCATGTACTGGTTCGCTCCGATCGTCGCCGACGCCGAGGCCGGCTTTGGCGGCTGCCTGAACGCTTTTGAGCTGATGAAGTCGATGATTGAGGCCGGCGCGGCCGCAGTCCATTTTGAAGACCAGCTTGCCTCGGCCAAGAAGTGCGGCCACATGGGCGGGAAGGTGCTGGTTCCGGCGCAGGAGTTCGTGCAGAAGCTGATCGCCGCGCGCCTGGCATCCGACATCATGGGCGTGCCCACGGTCCTGATCGCCCGCACGGACGCCAATGGCGCCAAATTGCTCACCAATGCCAGCGACGCTCGCGACCTGGAATTTGTTACCGGCGACCGCACGCCCGAGGGCTTCCTGGGCTTCAAGGGCGGGATCGATGCGGCGATTGCGCGCGGCCTGATCTACGCGCCTTACGCCGACATGATCTGGTGCGAGACCTCAGAACCAAATATCGAAGAGGCGCGGCGCTTTGCCGAGGCCATTCATGAAAAGTTCCCCGGCAAGCTGCTGGCCTACAACTGCTCGCCTTCGTTCCACTGGAAGAAGAAGCTGGACGAGACGGAGATCGCGCGCTTCCAGGACGAACTGGCGGCCATGGGATACAAGTTCCAGTTCGTGACCCTGGCCGGCTTCCACGCGCTCAACTACAGCATGTTTGAACTGGCCCACGGCTACGCCCGCGAAGGCATGACGGCGTACTCGCGGCTGCAGGAGAAAGAGTTCCGCTGCGCTGACCGCGGCTACACCGCGGTACGGCACCAGCGGTTTGTCGGCACGGGGTACTTTGACGAGGTCGCCCAAACCATCGCCAACGGTCAATCCTCTACGGTGGCGCTGGAGGGATCGACGGAGAACGAGCAGTTCATTGAGCCTGCAACTCAGCCCGCAGAGCAACCTGCGGCTTAGTTGCTCTCCATTGCGGTGATTGGCCCTGTCAACCCGGCCCGGTTGGCAGGGCGTTTTTCTGTCGCTTCGCTCCAAACCGCTTGCGATTTTCGCTCGGGCCAATTGCGTCTATGCTCCTGTTGCAGCCCGGCCCGGCGCGTGGACGGCCTCGCCGGGCCATCTTGGAAAACTCTGTCGCTTCGCTCCAAACCGCTTGAGTTTTGTGGCACCGGCGCTCTTGCCCGCGCCCACTCCAATGTGAAGGCGAGAGGCACAGACAGGCCACATTCGTCGAGACCTTCCCGTTACTTGAACGTCTTGACCAGCAGCCTGGTATCGTCGGAAATGATCCCGTCCACGCCCATTTCCGCCGCGCGACGCATCTTTTCTTGATCGTTGACTGTCCAGGTGACTACGGTTTTACCGGCGGCATGAAGCGTCTCTATCAGCTTGGGTGTGAGCAGATTGTAGTGCGGCACCACGTATTGTACGGGGAGCGCTTTCCAGCGCCGCAGGTGCCAGTAACTCTTGGAGACGGCGCCCAGAATGAGGTTTCTATCCAGGGCATGCAGCCGGCGCACGACGCTGGGCAGGAAGGAAGAGATAAAGTAACCGCGTTTAGGGGGAAGGCGCCGCACGGCCTGCCAGACGACCTCTTCCATGCCTCGAACTTTGACTTCAATATTGAGAAATGCCGCGCCGCCATAGCGCTCCAGAACGTCTTCCAGACAAGGCGGCTGGTCCCCCGGCGAACAGCTTGCCCGGATCTGATCGAACGTGTGCTTGCGCACCGCCAGCCGCTTGTATCTGGCGTCATGGCAGACAATCGATTCTTTGGTGCGCGTGCAGCGAACATCAAATTCAAAGCCGTCAGCGCCGTGCTCCAGCGCCAGCTCAAAAGCCGTAATGGTATTTTCCGGCGCGTAGAGGCGTGCGCCACGATGTCCGAGGAGTAGAAGATGCGCAGGCAAAGCGGCTAGTCGAGTTCGAAGTCGCGGATGGGGCGGCCCTCGTCGGGCGATTCCTTGGCCTTCTTCACCGCTTCCTGGAATTTTTTCTCCAGCAGGCTGGCCTTGTTCTTCTCCGCGTCGACGGCCTGGCGGAAGATGGATTCCTTGCGCCCCTCCTGCTCGCGCATGGCTTTGGCGGCCGAGTCAAAATCGCTGAACATCTTGGGCTTGACCGGCGCCACGTGCGAGATCACCGCCCGCGTTTCGGGATCGATCTTCAGCACCGCGCTGCAGCAGGGGCAGCCAATTTCAAAGGGATCGGGCGAGGATTTTGCCTTGGCCATAAGGAGATTGTAAGCCTGATCCCTTCCCGAGGCCAGCAAAGCTCAGGGAATGCTAGAATTTCCACAGGTCTCAATCCATGCCCTTCAGTGCCTTTTTCACGGACGTTCCCACGGCTATCGAAGAAATCCGAGCCGGGCGGATGATTGTGGTCATTGACGACGAAGACCGCGAAAATGAAGGCGATCTCACCATGGCGGCGGAGAAGATTACGCCTGAGGCCATCAACTTCATGGCCCGCTTCGGGCGCGGGCTGATCTGCCTGGCCATGACGCCGGAGCGCCTGGACTACCTGCGCATCGGTCCCATGACGCGAGAGAACACTTCGCCTTATGGCACGGCTTTTTACGAGAGCATCGAGGCCCGCGACGGCGTGACTACCGGCATCTCGGCGCATGATCGCGCGCGGACGATACAGGTAGCGATTGACCCAACAAGTCGCGCCGCCGATCTCGTACGCCCCGGCCACGTCTTCCCGCTTGCGGCGAAAAAAGGCGGCGTGCTGGTCCGCGCCGGGCAAACGGAAGCCTCCGTCGACCTGGCTCGAATGGCCGGCCTGATTCCCGCAGGAGTGATCTGCGAGATCATGAATGAAGACGGCACCATGGCGCGCGTGCCCGACCTGATTGAATTCTGCAAGAAGCACTCGCTCAAGATGCTGACCGTGGCGGAGCTCATCCGCTATCGCATGCAGAACGAAAGCCACGTGCTGCGGGTGGGCGAGGCGCTGCTGCCCACGCGGCACGGCGAGTTCCGCATGATCGCCTTTGAAAGCCAGCTGGACGGCGAATCGCACGTAGCGCTGGTCAGGGGCGATGTGGAGCACACGAGCGGCCCCGTACTGGTGCGCATGCACTCGCATTGTCTTGCGGGCGACGTCTTTGGCGGCTCGCTGTGCGACTGCCAGCAGGTGCTCGATCGATCGCTGGAGATGATCGCGCGCGAAGGCACGGGCGCACTGATCTACCTGCACCAGACCTCGAAGGGCTTCAGCGTCGACCCGGATAGGCGCCTCGCCTTTCATCATGAGCGGCGGCAGGCCGCAGCGCCGGCGCACCAGCGCAAGACGCAGCGCGAGATCGGCGTGGGCGCGCAGATCCTCTCCAGCCTGAATATTCGTTCGATCCGCCTGCTCACCAATCATCCCAAGCGTGTGGCCGCGCTGGAAGGCTTCGGCATCAGCATTGTGGAACACGTGCCGGTGCCGACCACCAGATCGGTTACGAAATAACTTCCAAACTTACGGTTGGTGGGCCGCACACCGCAGCCGCGGCGAATCGGTTGTTGCTGGGCGGCCGCAAATCTCGCAGGTGCCTGAATAGGCAAAGGTCTGCTGGTTCTTTTTGAGTTGGATGTGCGCTGCCTTCACATCATCCGAGGTAAAGATCGAGATGAATTTTGCCGGCGCGGCTGCCTGCTCCACCGCGGCCCGGCCTTTGGCTTCCAGCCGTTCCACCAGACAGGCCACGCCAACAATATTGAAGCCAAATTCGCGCGCCGCCTCGATGGCCTGGATGGTCGAGCTCCCTGTGGTGCATACGTCGTCGACAATCACTACGCGCGCGCCCTTCTCCTGAAAGCCTTCGATGCGCCGCCCCATGCCGTGCGTCTTTTCCGCCTTGCGCACCAGGAAGCCGTGAATGGACGAGCCCGCCTGCGAGCTGATGACCGCGGTGGCCACCACAATGGGATCCGCGCCCAGCGTCAACCCGCCCACGGCATCAGCCTTCCAACCCTGTTGCTGCATGAGCTCGAGGAATACGCGCCCGGTGAGCGCAGCGCCTTCGGCGTGCAGCGTGGTGGTGCGGCAGTCAATGTAGTAATCGCTCTTGGCGCCGGAAGAGAGGGTGAAATCCCCCAGTCGAAACGAAACTGTAGCCAGCAGGTTCAAGAGCTGTTCGCGCGCGGAGGAGTTCATAGGCCGTAATTACGTTAGCAGGTTTGGACAAGGCCGGCGAGCCCGGGGTCCCCAACGCGCGCGGGCTTGCGGCGAGCCGGACGTAACAGCAGCGTGGTGCTTTCAACTCGAGCCTAAATCGCCAGCGGTTTTACGCAGTGACACTATCTAAAGACCTAGAGGTTTCTAAAGCCGTGGGTGCCAACGTAGATCTGCAGAAACAGCGTCAGGTTGTAAGCGGTGTGCAGCACCACCGACGTAGCTACGGACTTGGTAATCGCACGCGTCACAGTCAGGGCAACGCCAACTCCGAATATCGAAAGCAGCGGCACCAGCGAATACGCGAGTTGTCCACCATGAATAAAAGCGAAACCTGCCGAGGTAACAATCACCGCCGCGACGGGGCCGGTCCATCGCGCCAGAGCGGGATACAGGAAGCCGCGAAAGAACAGCTCTTCCACCAGGGGCGCCACCAGCACGCCAAAGCCGGCCAGCAGCAACGCGGAGGAGCGGTCCTGAAAGTACTCGCCGATGGGAAGAGACTTGGGGATCCAGCGGTTGAAAATGACCTGGACCATCTCTGAGCAGAACGCGAGCGCCACGCCGCCGGTCACCGCCCACATGGCACGCCCAAAGTTGGGGGGATTCCAGCGGATGGCGCGTCCCAGCGAGGTCTTATGCCGAACGACCGCCAGCGACGCCATGGCGCCAATTAACACGGCATATATCGAGAGTTCCAGCGGCAGCACAAACCACGCGTTGTGAGAGATGGCCTTTTCCAGCGCCTGAGCGTCCCGCCCCGGATGCATTGTGGAATAGACGACCAACGCCACGATCCCGCAGAAAAACGAGGCGACGAAAACGACCGTCAGCAGGATGCTTACGTCGATCAGATCGACAATGGCGTTCTTCCCGTCGTCGATCGGCGGCGGAGCCAGGGAAACCGGCGCAACTGGGAAATCAGGGTGAGGCGGAATGTTATTGAATGAGTCCACAGATGAGCGGAGTTTGTCCTGATAGAAATGTACACAGATCAAAGGATTTTTGGGAGAAGACTAAAGGGGTAGCGGAGAAGCATTGGAAGCCAAAGTCGCTACCCCTCAATTGTGCCCAGGTATAAGGAGAAGGTTGGAAGCAATGTACTTCACGATCTAAACTGTCAAACAAAATTGTTCGGCTGTTACGAATCTGGAACATAAGTGCCTAAGCGACCTGTTTACATCTATTTACGCGATTTGTTCAGATAATCGGCCAGCGCCTGGCCGGTGTAGGATTTCTTAATTTTCGAAACCTGCTCGGGCGTACCCTGCGCCACAACGCGTCCTCCGTCCTCGCCGCCTTCCGGCCCCAAATCGATGATCCAGTCGCCGTTGCGGATTACGTCGAGGTTATGTTCGATGATCACCACGGAATTTCCCAGGTCCGTCAAACGATGAATCACCTCGAGCAGCTTGCTTACATCTTCAAAGTGCAAGCCGGTTGTGGGCTCATCGAGCAGGTAAAGAGTGCGCCCGGTTTGACGTTTGGAAAGCTCTTTTGCCAGCTTCATGCGCTGCGCTTCGCCGCCGGAGAGCGTCACCGCCGACTGTCCGAGCTTGATGTAGCCCAGCCCAACATCTTCCAGCGTCTGCAGCTTTTGCCGGATCTGCGGAATGTCCTCCAGAATCGGCAGCGCATCGGAGACCGACGTTTCCAGCAGATCGGCGATCGACTTGTCTTTGAACTTTACCGCCAGCGTTTCGTGGTTATAGCGCTTGCCGCCGCAGACTTCGCACAGGACGTAAACGTCCGGCATAAAGTTCATCTCAATGCGGCGCTCGCCTTCGCCCTGGCAGTGCTCGCAACGTCCGCCGGAAACGTTGAAAGAGAAGCGCCCGGCTTTGTATCCGCGCTCGCGCGACTCGGGCAGCATGGCGTAGAGATCGCGGATGTTGGTGAAGACGCCGGTGTAGGTGGCCGGGTTGGAGCGCGGTGTGCGTCCGATAGGCGACTGATCGATGCGGATGACCTTATCAACATGCTCCGCGCCGGAGATTGCCTTGTGCGCGCCCGGCTCCTCGCGCGAGCGATAGAGCTGCCGCGCCAGCGCTTTGTAGAGAATGTCGTTGACCAGCGTCGATTTGCCCGAACCGGAAACGCCAGTCACCACGGTGATGACGCCCAGCGGAAAAGTCACGTCTATGCTGCGCAGGTTGTTGGCCCGGGCGCCGAGAATCGTCACCGCCTTGCCGTTGGTCGCACGCGGTTCAAAGCGCGCAGCGATATTGCGCGTGCCGGAGATGTATTGCCCGGTCAGCGACTCAGGCTGCTGCATGATCTGCTGCGGCGTGCCTGAAGCCACCACGCCGCCGCCATGCAGGCCTGCGCCGGGGCCCAGGTCAATCACGTAATCGGCGCGGCGGATCGTCTCTTCATCGTGCTCGACTACAAGAACGGTGTTACCCAGGTTGCGCAGCGACTCCAGCGCCTCCAGTAGCCGGCTGTTGTCGCGATGGTGCAGTCCGATTGAGGGCTCATCCAGCACGTAGAGAACACCGCGCAGCTTGGAGCCGATCTGCGTCGCCAGGCGGATGCGCTGGCCTTCACCGCCGGAAAGCGTGGCCGCTGAGCGGTCCAGCGAGATGTAGCCCAGCCCCACGGCATTCAGGAATTGCAGGCGTTCGCTGATCTCATGCAACACGCGCCCGGCGATGATCTGCTCGCGCTGATTGAGTTCGATTTTGCCGGAGACGTCCACGGCGCGCGAAACCGGCAGCGCGGTGAAATCGGCAATCGAAAGCCCGTTGACCTTCACGGCGATACTCTCCGGCCGCAGGCGCTTGCCACGGCAGACCGGGCAGGTAGTCGCGGACATGTAGCCCAGCATCCATTCGCGATAACTTTCCGAGGTCGACTCTTCCAGATTTTGCTTCAGAAAGCCGAGCACGCCGCGAAATCCCAGCCGCGGCGCTTCCTTCTCTTCCGGCCCATAGAGCAGCAGGTTCTGGATTTTGGCGGGAAATTTCTCAAACGGAGTGCTCAGATCGAGCTTGAACGCCGCGGCTACGATTTCCAGCATGCGCTGCAGGTAGCTGGAGCCGGAGCCGGGACCCAGCGCGCCATCCAGCAGCGGCTTGGACCAGTCCACGATGATCTTGGCCGGATCAAAATCATACTTGCTGCCCAGCCCATTGCATTCCGTGCAGGCGCCGTAAACGCTGTTGAAGGAAAACGAGCGCGGCTCGAGCGCGGGAATATTGATGCCGCAATCCGGGCACGCCATGCGCGCCGAGAAAAGCTGCTCTTCGCCGTTCACCACGGCAATCTGCACCAGCCCGTTGCCCAGCTTCATGGCCGTGGCCACCGATTGTTCCAGCCGCTTTTCAATTCCCGGCTTCACCAGCAGGCGGTCGATTACGACCTCAATGGTGTGGTTCTTGCGCTTGTCCAGTTGGATCTCGTCCAGCTCTTCGTCGAGGTGGCGAAGTTCGCCATCGATGCGCGCGCGGACGAATCCATGCTGGGCCAGCTTGGCCAGCTCGAGCTTGAACTCGCCTTTGCGCCCGCGAACCAGCGGAGCCAATACCATGACTCGGTCTTCTGCTTTAAGCTGCATCACGCGTTGCACAATCTGGTCGGCCGATTGCCGGCTGATGGGCTTGCCGCAACGCGGGCAGTGCGGCACGCCGACGGAAGCGTAGAGCAGGCGTAAATAGTCGTAAATCTCGGTGATTGTCCCTACGGTCGAGCGGGGACTGCGCGAGGTAGTCTTTTGTTCAATGGAGATCGCCGGGCTGAGGCCCTCAATGGAGTCGACATCCGGACGCTCCATCTGGTCGAGGAACTGGCGCGCGTAGGCGGAAAGCGTTTCCACGTAGCGGCGCTGGCCTTCGGCGTAGATGGTGTCAAACGCGAGCGAAGATTTACCGGAACCGCTCAGCCCGGTAATCACCGTAAGCGTGTTGCGCGGTATTTCCACCGAGATGTTTTTCAGGTTGTGCTGGCGGGCGCCGCGCACCGTGATCTTGCTGATAGCCATGGACCTTATGAACCTGGGGACGCCGGACACTGACTTGCTGCAAAGACTTGGCTCTTACAGTGAGTCCTCGGAGGGTCAGTGCGCAGCTCTACTCCGTATGTTAAATGCCGATGAGAGATGCGGTCAATTGCGCGCAAACAGCGTTTCCGGCGGTTTTTCTAACCAACGATTTACAAATCTCATGACGAAAGGACACCTCTTTTAAGTTTGCGATGGTACCGAGGGTGCAACACCGGCGGTAATCATGAAATTTGCAATGAAATTGCCGACAATAGCACTCAGCCGGGGTAACCAACCGGGCCCCAGAAAAGGACCATCAAAGAGATTGAGCGATGAGAACAATCCTGGCTTCTTCCACCGTGCTCTTTACCATTCTGTTTTCACTCGGCTTTGGTATTGCCTGCGGCTACGCTGTTATCAGCATGATCCTGCACGCTTTCGCGCATAGACCTCAGGTGGAAAAAGCACCGGCCACGGCGGTCATTGCCACTACGGCGTCAAGCCACTAGCGCCTTCAGTCCCGAGCGCAGCGAGGGATCCCTACTGCTGCGTTAGGCTCCAGTCCGATCGATAACCCTTTCTTCCTGTAGTGTAGAAATTAACCCGACTCGTTGCGTTCTTCGGATCACCCGATCACGCGCGATCTCCCGATCACCCGATTTCCTACCGGGGCGGTTTCCTTGGCACGTTCGCCGGATTCGGCGGCGGAGCGCCTTCCTGCTGCATCTGCTGCTGCTTCTTCATCTCCTGCAGCTCCTGGAAGAGTTGCTCCGGGGTCTTGGGTTGCTGCTGTTCCGGCTGGGGTTGAGGCTGCTGCTGCGGCACCTGCGGCGGTTGCGCGGCCGTATCCTGCGGCTCAACGTTCACCTGTTCGTCCGGATTGTCTTCATCAGCGCCGCCCTCGCCGTTGTCGTTAGGACGCGGCTGTGGCTGCGGCGGCTGCGCTCCGGCAACAGCCCCGGGCTGGGTCTTGGCCGTCATGATCACGCGCTGCACAATGCTGGGATCGTCCGCCCTGCCAATAGCTACAAAATCAAACCGTGATCCCTGGAAAATCGAGGACAGCACCTCTCCCGCCGGCGCCGGCCCCAGTGACAGTGCCACGTGGTCCGCCGCATTCTCCATCCCTTCAAACTCGATTCCCGTCTTGTTCCGGATGGCGTTGAGCACGCTGCCCAGCGTGGAGTTCGTAGCCTGCACCGTCAGCAGGCCATCGCGATAGACAACCGTAGGCGGCGTCAGCGGCGTTGCCGGTTGGGTTTGTGCCGCTGGAGTTGCGTTGGGCGAAGGCTTGATAGGCGCCGTCTGCGGGTTCTGCGGCATCACCGGTGGCGCTTGCTGTTGCGGATTTTGTTGCGCCGGACGCGTCGGCTGCGCCACTGGCTGCGTCGCCTGCGGACGTGGCGCCGGGAACACCGGCCGGGTCGTCTGCGCCCCAGCCATACTCAACGAAGCTAGAGCGAAAACCGCTGTCGAAATGAAGTGACCACGCGCCATAGTTTGTCTGAACCAGAATGCCTTTCGTCCTTCTAAATTCTACTCCTTATGTAAACCATAGAACGCGCGCGAATGTTGCGTATGCTGTCAAATTCAGCAATTAGCACTTAGCCTTTAGCCTCCCCCGTATCCTTTCGGGAAAGCTTGATTGGCCCCTTTCAGCTTCCCTCTCTCTGGCATTCGTGGCGTTGTTGCACGATCTTTGCCATAATCGCTGATGCGCAAAGGCCAAAGGCTAAAGACTAAGGGCCCAGGGCTGGCTTTGTGCATCTGGACCGCAGCTCGACGCATCTTACCGAAGGACCGGAGTAGCGCATTTTATGAGGCATTTTACCTTCACGATTTTTGCAGCAGCTTTGCTTGCCACCAGCCTTTCCGCATGGTCCCAAACCTGCCAGGGCCACGACGAAATGGACCCGGCGGCCCGCGCCTCAATGGAGACCGCGGCACAGCAGGTTTACGACCAGGCCGCGCGTGGCGACGTGAACGTGCTCCGCACCAGCTCCGTTCCCTCGCTGCAGTCGAACTTCAACGGCATTGCCGCCGCCATCACTGACAACAAAGATGCCCTGGCCGGCGCTAAGGCGCAGTTGCGCACTGATTTCCTGCTCGATAATACCGGAGCTGGCGCGAACTCCGATGGCTCGTTTTATTGCGGCGTTTACGGCGCTCAGGGCGTAAGCACCGGCGGCGCCCAGTTCAGCCTTCCCGGCCTCGATGCCGGCAAAAAGTACGCCGTCGTGATTCAGGACTTCGTCGGCAGCAGGGGCCCGTACATCTTCACCACCATTTTTGAGGACCTCGGCGGGTGGAAGATCGCCGGATTGCAGATCCGTCCCGCCGCCGCCGCCGGCCATGACGGCCTCTGGTACCTCAAGCAGGCCCGCGACTACAAAAGCAAAGGCCAGGCCCACAACGCCTGGTTTTATTACGCTACCTCCTGGGAGCTGCTGGCCCCCATCCCGGCCATGAATACCAAGCTTCTGGGCAATATTCAGGAAGAATCCAACGGCATTCTGCCCAAAGACATTCCCGTCGATGGCAAGCCGGTGGCCTTCAACGCCGCTGGCAAGAACTACACCATCACTGACATGCAGACCTACAAGACCGACAAGACTTTCGATCTGTCGGTCAAATACTCCGTGCCCAGCACCGCCGACTTCAACGCCACCCAGACCGACGCCCGTAATCTGGCCAACGCCCTGGTGGCGCAATATCCTGAATTGAAGGACGGCTTCAGCAACGTCTGGGTCCACGCTGTCGACGCCAACGGCGGCGATGTGGTCGGACTGGTCAAGCTGCGGTAGCCCAGTTATCCCTGACTTGACGACTGTGGGCCGCTTCGCGCTTTCCCCCGCCATCCCTGAGCCGAGCCCTCCAGACTCTTTCCCTCTGAGGCTGATTGGGCCAGAGGCGAAGGATCTGCCCCGCTGCGCTTGAGGGATAGCCACCCCACCCCCTGGATACCCTTAGTTAGGATTCCAAAGGACTTACCTGTAGTCATCCCAGGCCGATCCCAGATGGTCCGATCACCAGATCGCCCAATCCCACCTACCCCCCCGGGGTATCCCAGGTCATCCCAGTTTGGCGCGGGTTTGGAGCGTTTTGGTTTGGCTAGCGGCGGGAAGCCAGTAGCTGGCAGCCTGATTTTCAAAGATCGTCCCACCAACCGCCTTTCCTCCTGGGAGGAAAATAATTAACTTTACTATCTATTCGCCTCATTGTCAATAACAAAATTTGCTGGCCACGCGTTGACCTGTGCCTATCTCCGAGTTCATTTCCTTCCCCGGCGCGTATACTGCCCTGCGGCCACCATGGGAGATTGCTTTGCGCAAAAGGTAAATCTCCACCTCGGATGAACACGGATGGCCACGGATTTACCAATTCAAAAGTGGTCTTGATTTGAACTTTTTTTGATCCGTGTAAATCAGTGTGATCCGTTATCCGTGGCAAGGTTTCGGTTTGTTGTGCCAAGCCGCGTGAGGTAAAACCGATGTTTGATCTCGCCCAATTTACTGACGCCGCCCTGCTCCTCCTTCGCCTCATCGCCGGAGCCATCTTCGTCTCCAGTGGCTGGAGCCACCTCACACACCCGGCAGAGCGAGGCCAGAGCATCGGCATGAGCAAGGGCTTCACCGTCTTCCTGGGCGCAGCCGAACTGGCCGGCGCCCTGGGCGTCATCTTCGGCGTGCTCACCCAGCTCGCCGCCGCAGGATTGATCCTCGTGATGCTCGGCGCCATCCAGAAAAAGGTCTTCGTCTGGAAAACCGGCTTCTGGGGCAAGCACGGCTCTGACGGCTGGCACTACGACCTGATGCTCGTCGTCATGAACCTGGTCATCATCGCCACCAACGGCGGACATTACCTGCTATGGAAGTAGCTATGATAGCTCGTGTGGCACATCGGCCTGTGCTGGCGGGAAGCAGATCTTCTCTTACGAAACCAATAGCCCACAGCGACAGGAGTGTTCGCGTGGCAAAAGCCTGCAGGTATACTGCTTTAACCGACTATGACCATGCGCATCCGCTTGCTATCCGTCTTCCTGTTGGTTTCTGTGAGCGTCAACCTGTCGGCCCAGTCATCCAGCCACGACGCCCGCGAAATTCGCGGCGAAATGGAATTCCTGGCCAGTGACGCCATGCAGGGACGCGGCTCGGGATCGCACGATGAGCTGGTGGCTGCGGTTTACCTGGCCTCGCAATTGCGCCAGATCGGCATCGATCCGGCGGGCGACAGCGGAAGCTACATCCAGAACGTCTCCGGCGAATTCAATTTTTATCGCGAAGGCAAGAAGCAGTGGAGCACGCGCAATGTGATCGGCGTGCTGCGTGGCCGCGATGAAAAACTCAAGGACGAGGTCGTGCTCCTGACGGCGCACATGGACCACATCGGAATGGGAGCGGGGATGGCTGGCGACAACATCTTCAACGGCGCTGACGATGACGCCTCCGGCTGCGTCGCCGTGCTGCAACTGGCGCGCGCGCTGGCTGAAGATAAGCGTCCCAAACGCACTGTGCTCTTCGTCTTTTTTGGCAGCGAAGAAACCGGCGGCCAGGGCAATCAGTATTTTCTTCAGCACCCGCCCGTGCCGCTGAACAACATTGTTGCCAACCTGGAATTTGAGATGATCGGCCGGCCGGATCCGGCGGTGAAGGCGGATGAGCTCTGGCTTACCGGCTTCGATCGCAGTAACCTGGGGCCGGAGCTGGCCAGGCATGGCGCCCACCTGGTGGCCGATCCGCATCCGAAGCAGAATTTCTTCCAGCGTTCTGACAACTACGCTCTCGCGCGCAAGGGCGTGGTAGCGCAAACCGTCTCCAGCTTTGGCCTGCACAATGACTACCACCGCCCCAGCGACGACGTCGCGCACATGGACTTCGATCACATGGAAAAAGCGATCCACTCCATGATCGAGCCGGTGGAGTGGCTGGCGAATTCGGATTTCAGGCCGGAATGGGTGGAGGGGAAGAAGCCATAGGCCTCAGCTCGGCTTTTCTTTCTTCTTGCCCCGCAGGATGCGCTCGTCGATGGGTTTGCGGCCGCGGAAGCCCTCTTCCAGACCGTGCCAGAAGCCGATC
>DASTJB010000271.1:0-16046 GCA_035717005.1 Candidatus Angelobacter sp. | reverse complement strand
AATGTAGCACAGCAATTCCGGCTCAAAATGCCGGAACGCCGAGCTCAATGACTGCTCCAGCCAGCCCAAATACTCATCGTCGTTGGTTCCGTCGGGCAGATTGATGTCGATCGACGACGGCGGCTTGTACATGGGATAGTTATGCGCCTGGTGCAGCGAGATCGTAAACACATCGAGCTCCCCCGCCGGATGCGCAAAGTGCTCTTCATGCGTGGTGCGAATGTCGCGCTGGCTGGCGCTCGCCGACGGCAGCGGATGGCCCGGCCTCAACTTCGGTGGAAAGATCACCGCCGTGCCGTTGCCGTTGTGCACGTCACAATCCACGGTCATGGCGCGGGTGAGCTTCCCTTCCTGGTGCATGCGCTTGATCGCCACGGCAACATCGTGGATGACGCAAAATCCCTCGCCGTGGTCAGGGTGCGCGTGATGAAATCCCCCGCCGATGTTGCACGCGATCCCGTCTCTGAGCGCGAGGTCGGCGGCCAAAATCGACCCGCCCGCCGCCAGCCAGAACGCCTTCACCAGCTCCGGCGAGTACGGCACCTCCATCTGCAGCTCTTCCTCCGCCGAAAGTGTTCCATTCTTCAGCTTCTGTACGTACTGGCGCGTATGCACCAGCAGGATGTCCTCATCGTGCGCCGGCTTCGGTGCGACAAAATCTCCCGGCTCCGCCAGCCCGCTCTCCAGCAGCCGCTTGTGGATCAGCCGGTACTTCTGCGCGGGAAAAACATGCGCGCCGATGGGGAGATAGTAATCGTCACTATAGACCAGTTTGAAAGGAAGCATCGCCCGATAAGGGTAACCCGGCAGAACCGCACTCGTAAATCCGATTCCTCCTGCTCTTCTCCGCGTCTCCGCGCCGCCGCGGTGAGACATGGGTTTGCCGATGGCCCGATGGCCGATGTCCCGATGACCGGGGCCCCCAGACTGCGCAGTTTTTGCGCGGGCCCCCGCTCGTTCCGCGCACTTTGCGGAAGGAGTGGGCAGGCGGGCTGGGGTGGGATGACCCGATACTCAACACTGTCACTCTTCTGTTAAAATCTCTTAGTAACAGACTTTCCCGTCCCTTTCCCAGGATTATTTTTATCTGCGAAACAAGTTACGGGCGAGGAGTGTGCAATCGAAGTGAAGCGTGGCAAGACCGCCGTCATCGTCGGCGCCCAGTGGGGCGACGAAGGCAAAGGCAAAATCGTCGACGTTCTCTCCCACAATTTTTCCATCGTGGCCCGTTATGCCGGCGGGCATAACGCCGGGCACACCGTCATCATCAAGGGCAAAAAGTTTGTCCTGCAGCTGGTGCCCTGCGGCGTGCTGCGCAAGGGCTGCCGCTCGGTCATCGGAAACGGCGTGGTGCTCGATCCGCTCGCCTTTCTCAAGGAAGTGCAGATGCTCCGCGACGCCGGCGTCGCGGTCGACGGCAACCTCTTCGTCTCCAACCGCGCCCACGTCATCCTGCCCTACCATCGCATGATCGAAATGGGCGCTGAGAACGCTCCCGGACGCGTGAAGATCGGCACCACCTCGCGCGGCATCGGCCCGGCTTACGAAGACAAGATGGGCCGCCGTGGCCTTCGCGTGGCCGACCTGCTCGACTCCGCGCTGCTCAAGACCACCATTGAGAACGCCTGCCGCGAGAAGAACATGATCGCGCATGCGCTCTTCAACTCCGAGCCGCTCGATGCCGACAGCATGTACCGCGAATACGCCGCGGCTGCCGGGAAGATCGCTCCCTTCGTCGCCGACACCGCCATGCTGCTCAACTCCGCGCTGGCTGAAGGCGAGTCTGTGATGTTCGAGGGCGCCCAGGCCACTATGCTCGATATCGACCACGGTACTTACCCGTTCGTGACCTCCTCGAGCTGCACCGCGGGCGGCGCCGTCACGGGCACGGGCGTTCCGCCGAACGCAATCCAGACTGTGATCGGCGTGACCAAGGCATACTGCACCCGCGTCGGCGGCGGCCCATTTCCCAGCGAAGTCGAAGGGCCGATTGCCGACCAGCTTCGCGCCCGCGGCAACGAGTACGGCGCCGTTACCGGACGCCCGCGCCGCTGCGGCTGGATCGATCTGCCGCTGCTCCGCTATGCCCAGATCATCAACGGCGTGAACTGGTGGGTAGTTACGAAAATGGACGTGCTCGATGTGCTCGACGAAATCCCGGTCTGCGTCGGCTACAAGGTCAACGGGAAAAAAGTTGATTCCGTCCCCGCGCTCGCCACCGGTTTCGACCAGGTAACGTGCGTCTATGAAAAGATGCCGGGATGGAAGAAATCGACTGAGGGTGTGACCAACTTTGACGAGCTGCCGAAGAAGGCGCAGGAATATCTGCGCTTCATCGAGCGCGAAAGCGGCGCCCGCATCGGCATGGTCTCCACCGGCCCTGACCGCGAACAGACCATGATGCTTCCGGACTTTGCCGCGGAAATCCTGAACTCTCCCGAAAAAACCACGCCACAGAAAAGTGTGCGAGCACGGTAACTCTCATTTGCACAGACAGAACCGGGGCATGTTTCTGGTAGTGATTATGCTGTGAGATTTCTTTCATGCCGAAGCCCCAGCGGGGCGGAAGCGCGCGCCTTTTGCGCGCCTAGCCCAGGCCGGAAGGCCTGGGTACGCTGCGATAGAACAGAGGAGCCCCGTAGGGGCGACACAAGAAATCATGATCGTTCTCAAGGTCGACATGCTGGTAAAACCCGGCACCGAAGAAAAATGCCGAGAATACATCCGCATCTTGCAGGAGCACTCGAGAAAAGAACCGGGCTGCCTGATGTACATTGGCCATCAGTCCACGGAAAATCCACGCAAATTCCTCTTTTACGAGCAATACAAGGACGAAGCCGCACTCCAGGCCCATCGCAACTCCGCGCACTTCAGACAATATGTGATCGGCGGGCTTGACGCGATCATGGAGCAGCGTAGCCGCGACCTATACCACGAAATCAACTGATGGCTCGAAAGGAATACCTGGTCGAAGGCATCACACTCCCCTTCTCAGAAATCCACAGCGAGATGGAACTTCGTTCCTGCAAGTTGGGCACTTGTCAGCACCCGCTCACAGTCCGTCAGGTCTTGGAGAAGGCGTGAATCGCCCGGCGATGCTGAAGAAACGTAATTGAGCAGGGTACGTACCGTGAGCAGACCGTCTTCGGGATCGAACCATTGCTCGGCGGGAAAAGAGAGTCCGGAGGCGTTTACCCCCTCGCCCTCGGCGAAATCGGCCGCTTCTTCCGGATTGACGCTGATGAATTCACCAAACGCGCGCACCCTCAGCTTGGCTGCAAGCGCGTCGAGCATCTCCAGATTGCGCGCCAGGAACTTCCCTCCAACGGAAGATGCATCTACCCCTTGGACTTCCTTCTGCAGCACAATGAAGAGGGCCGCACCCATTACTTCCTGTCCGCCATCAGCACGCCTCCGCTGGCATAATCCTCGCGCGCGACCTCAACAAACGTCACCACCACGGCCTCTTTCGCGGCCTTGGCTTCCTCGACCATCGCCGCGGTGATCCGCTCGGCGACTTTGCGCTTCTGCTCTATCGTGCGGCCCTTGAGCAACGTGACTTGAACAATTGGCATGGATACTCCTGGCCTTAGCTGATATCTGAATCGTCTTTCTCTGCGGCCGCTGCGTCCTCTGCGGTGAGTTTCCTACCTCGTCAGCTCGTATCCGGCAAAAAAATAACTCAGCTCGAAGCGCGCCGTGTCGTCGGCGTCGGAGCCATGAATGGCATTGTGCTCAATGCTCGATGCCCACTTCTTGCGGATCGTCCCCGTTTCGGCGTTGGCGGGATTCGTCGCGCCCATCAGCTTGCGCAAATCGGCGATGGCGTTGTCCTTCTCCAGAGCCAGCACCACGATTGGTCCACTCGACATAAACGTGGTTAACGAGTCGAAGAACGGCCGGCTCGCGTGCACCGCGTAGAAACCTTCGGCCTGCTGCTTGTTGATCTCCAGCATCTTCATCCCGATGATGCGGAAGCCCTTCTCCTGAATCATGTGGAGAATGTCGCCCGTGGCGCCCTTGGCCACCGCGTCCGGTTTAACGATGGAAAAAGTCCGTTGCAATGTGTTCATTCCTGGCTTATGGCTCCCCTTTGCAATTCAATTAAGCTGCGTGCAGAGACGTAGCATGCTACGTCTCTACATTAGTTTCGAATCTCTGCGGTCTCTGCGCTCTCTGCGGTGAAGGGTTTCAAACCTTAGCCGTTCCGACCCTGTCCAGCAGCGTCTGCGCCATCATGGCCGGCGACTTCGCCACGGCGATCCCCGCGGCTTCCAGCGCCTTGATCTTCTCGCTCGCCGTGCCGTGCCCGCCGGAGATGATCGCCCCGGCATGGCCCATGCGTCGTCCCGGCGGCGCCGTCTGCCCCGCGATGAACGAGACCACCGGCTTCTTCACATTTTTCTTCACATACTCGGCCGCCGTCTCCTCTGCATTGCCGCCGATCTCGCCGATCATAATGATGGCGTGCGTCTCCGGGTCTTCATTGAAAAGCTTCAGCGCGTCGACGAAATTTGTTCCTATAATCGGGTCTCCGCCAATCCCGATCGCCGTCGACTGCCCAATCCCGCGCTGCGTCAGCTGATAAACGGCTTCATATGTCAGCGTGCCTGAGCGTGAAACAATCCCGATGTTCCCTTCCTTATGGATATGCCCCGGCATGATCCCGACCTTGGCTTTGCCGGGGGAGATAATTCCAGGACAATTTGGCCCAATCAGCCGCGACTTCCCTTTCTGCTTCAGGAACTCATAGGCCCGCACCATGTCCAGCACCGGAATACCTTCGGTGATCGAAATAATCAGCGGCACCTCGGCGTCGATCGCCTCCAGCAGAGCGTCAGCGGCGCCCTGCGGCGGCACAAAGATAATCGTCGTATTCGCGCCGGTCTTTTCGCGGCACTCCGCCACCGTATTGAACACCGGCCAGCCCTCGTGCGTCGTTCCGCCCTTGCCCGGCGTGACGCCACCCACAACATTTGTTCCATAGGCCGCGCAGGTCTTGGCGTGAAACGTGCCTTCGCGCCCGGTAATACCCTGGACCATCAGCCGCGTCGATTTATCAACCAGAATCGCCATGACTATCTTCTCCCCGCGGCCGCGACCACTTTCTCCGCTGCGTCCTTCATCGTCTCCGCTACCTGGAAATTCAATCCGGAGTTTCTCAAGATCTCGCGCCCCTGCTCCACGTTGGTCCCTTCCAGTCGCAACACCAGCGGCAGCTTCAGGTTGGTCGCTTTTGCAGCCTGGACCACTCCATCGGCCAGCGTGTCGACGCGCAAAATGCCGCCAAAAATGTTGATCAGGATCGCCTTCACGTTCTTGTCGCTCAGCAGAATCTCAAACGCGTGTCCGATTTGCTCCGCGTTGGCGCCGCCGCCGACGTCCAGAAAATTCGCCGGCGACCCGCCCGCGTACTTGATGATGTCCATCGTCGCCATGGCCAGGCCGGCGCCGTTTACCAGGCACGCGATGTTCCCATCCAGCTTGATGTAATTCAGGTTGTACTTTGACGCCTCGACCTCCAGCGGATCTTCCTCGCTGATGTCGCGCAGCTCCTTCAGGTCTTTGTGCCGGTACAGCGCGTTGTCGTCAAAGCTGAACTTGGCATCCAGCGCAAACAGCCGGCCGTCAGTAGTGGTAATGAAGGGATTGATCTCGCAGAGCGAAGCGTCCGTCTCGACGAACGCCCGGTACAGCCCGCGCATGAACTTTACCGCTTCGTTGATCTGCTCCGCCTTCAGTCCCAGCCCAAAAGCCAGCTTGCGCGCGTGAAACGCCTGGAAGCCGATCGTCGGATCAATGGTCTCTTTGAGGATCGCTTTGGGATCCTGCGCCGCGACCTCTTCGATGTCCATTCCTCCCGCACGCGACGCCATGAACACCGGCCGCGCCGTCGCCCGGTCCACCACGATCCCCAGGTATAGTTCGCGCTCGATCGGTAGCGTCTCCTCAATCAGCAGCCGCTGTACAATCTTCCCTTCCGGCCCGGTCTGGTGCGTCACCAGCCGCATGCCCAGGATCTTGTCCGCCCAGCTCTTGGCCTCTTCCAGACTTTTGGCCACCTTCACACCGCCGCCCTTGCCGCGGCCGCCGGCATGGATCTGCGCCTTCACCACTACTCCCTTGGCGCCCTCTTCAAGCAGCCGGTGCGCGGCCTTTTCCGCCTCGGCGCGGGTCAGGGCCATCTCACCCCGTGGCACCGCCACGCCATATTTCGCAAGGATTGTCTTTGCCTGATACTCGTGAATTTTCATGATTGGCTGGTACAGCGGACTCGAACGTGCTCGAGGGAAACAATCGATTTTATAAGACTACCGCGACCTTCGGCAAACCGCGGCCACGGCATTTCCGATTACGCTACGGTCACCAGAAAATTTTCAGCCGCTTGAGTTCCTCTTGCTATGATGTTCCGCCATGAGAAAAGCCGCTGCTCCAGTCCTGGTGTTGTGCTTTGCCCTTGTCGCCCTTGCTCAATCCACCAAATGGGAACGCGAAGACAAAACCGACCCGCTGCGTGGCACTTCTTACGCACAATTCATGATCACCGGCAAGTTTCTTACCCCGCCTAAGAACGCGCCGGAGGGGGACCCGATCTTCGTGGTGAAGTGCCTGCCGGGCAATCGACGCCATGTGAGCGGCGGTTACACCAACGGCAAGCTGATGGACGCCTTCATCAGCCTCCGCGCCGTCCTGGACCGCACGCGCAAAGGGGATGTATTCGTCCAGTACCGGCTCGACGACGGCAAGATGCACAAGGAATGGTGGGGCGCCGGTACGGATGACCGGGAAATTTTTCCTCCTGAAATTGAGCTGAATACCGTCCTCTACGGCCACTTCCTGACGCATAAGGAAGGCACCAGCGATCCCGTACACAAGCTGGTGCTCGGCGTGAATGAACATCGCGGAGACGAAATCGTGGTGCAGTTTGATCTGCCCGATCCTACAGAAATGGCCGACGCCTGCGGCCTGCTGATCCGCAAAAACTAACAGCCCGCGTCAGGCAAAAAACCGGCAGGCTTCTAAAGCCTGCCGGCAGGAGATGCTCAATCAACCATCAGAACGTGAACTTCGCCGCCAGCTGGAATTGCCTGGCGTTGAAGGCCGTTCTCGGCGCGCCCACCGCCTTGCTTGGTCCGATGAAGCCGTCACCGAAGTGCCTGGGTACGTCACTCCCGACAAAGTCCGGCGCGCCGTAGACGCTGAACACCTCGTCGAAATTGGTGTGATTGAACAGGTTGAAGGCGTCCACGGATAGGTTCAACCGCTTGCGCTCGCCCAGGTGCAGCGCCCGCGCCAGCCGCAGGTCAACGGTCTTCAGCGTATCGCCGCGATAGCTGTTGCGCGGCGAATTGCCCACGCGGTCCGTTACCGGGTTGCCGTCATTGTTCGCGTCAAAACCCACGAACAACGTAAACGGCCGCGCCGACTGCAGCGTGACAATGCTTGAGAGCTGGAAGTAGCGCAGGAAGGTGTGCTCCGGCGCCTCAGCCACAAAGTTCGCCACAAAGCGGTGCCGCGCGTCCTGGTTGGAGTTGGCGCGCTCCAGGTTGCGCTGCGCGTTCGATTGCGGCGTGCTTACGAAAGTCACAAACGTGCCGTCGTCCAGCGTATGGGAAAGCGTGTAATTTGCGTTCAGCGTGAAATACTTCCCTGCCTTCTCGATCGCCTGCAGCGTGAGCCCGTGATAGATCGAGTTGCCGGTTGAATCGGTAAAGTAGAAGATCCCGTTTGTCCCGTGCGAGCCTCCCGGCGGCGCGGGAATGTTGGGATCGTTGATGGCGAAGGCGTAGATGTCCTTGCCCGTGCCCGGCTCTTTCCCGATCGGCGGTCCCACGTTCAGGTCGATCGGCCGCACCAGTTTGTGCCCCGCGACCATCATGTAACCGGCGCTCACCGTCAATCCGCCACCCAGCGTGCGGTCGATCTCCAGACTGCCCTGCTCCGTATACGGCGACCGCAGGTTGCGGTCCACCGAAGTTCCGCCCTGCACGAACAGCGAATTGTTCGGGAATGATCCGTTGTTGATCAGGTTCTCAAACGCCGAGGTCAACAGCGGCGGCGGCACTGTCCCTGGCGGCAGCGGCCCCGGCGGCACCACGGGACAACCCGGGATAACGCAGGGCGTGGGCAGGAACATGCTGTTGAGTAGATAAGTGCCGGTCAACTGGTTCTTGGCGAACGGCAAGCCGGTAATCTGCGGCTGGCGTTGCGGCGCCGGCACAAAGAAGAACGTCAGGCTGTACTTATCGTTGAAAATTCCGTACCCGGCGCGAATCACGGTCTTCGAATCCGGCGCGTACGCCAGTCCAACGCGCGGCTGGAAATTGTTGTGGTCGCCGTTGACAAAGAAGTCGAGACCGGCCTCAACGTCGTAGCGCAAACCGTAATTCAGCGTCAGCTTGGGCGTGAGCCGGAACTGGTCCTGGGCAAAGAAGCCAAAGTAGCTGTGATTGACGTGAACAAAAAAGTTCGAGGCCTGCGATGCCAGGAACGCATCCGTCCACGTGGTGGGCACCGAAGGCGAGGCCGCATTCGGATTGAACGGCCCGGGGCCGATCGGGGCGCCCCAGAAAAATGCCGCCAGACACGGCGCTACCAGCCCCACCAGCGGCGGCGGGCATGGGGCCGAGCCCCAGTTTGCCTTGGTTGAAATCAGCAGATCGTCCAGGCTGGGGAAGATGACGCGCGCCGGCGTGAAGCCCGGCCAGATCACGAAATTGCGCACGTAATTGATGTCCGCGCCAAACTTGGCGTAGTGCTTGCCCTTGACGATGGAAAACGTGTCTGTGCCCTGGATGCGCGTCTCGTTGTAGCGGTCGAACGCGCCAAAGTTATGGCCCAGCAGGATCAGGTTCGGCACGTCCAGGTTCGGCTGGCCCGTGACGCCGGCAAATCCGTAATTACGCCGCGCCCACTGCACCAGCGCGGAATTCACCTTGTTCTCGCTCAATGACGTAGTCACGGTGCCCACCAGCGCCTGGTCGCGCAGTGCGCCGTTGCGTCCGCTGCTCGGCGCCCCAATGCCGCCTCCGTCCAGCGTCTCGCCCACCAGCATGTTCAGGTCGGTCGCGTCCTGGATCAGGTAGCGCACGGAGAGCCGGTTGCGCTCGTTCAGCTGGTGGTCCAGCTTCGCGAAGCCGTTGTCAACGTCCGCCGTCTTGAGCACGTTCAAGTTTTCCGGCGCAATGCCAAGGCTGGCCTTAAGCGCGTTGATTTGCGGCAAGGCCGAGATGAACAGGCCCGGAAACTGCGGCGATTGCGCTTTCCGCTGCCCTTCGTAATTCACGAAGTAAAACGTCTTGTCTTTCTTGAGTGGCCCGCCCAGCGTGGCGCCAAACTGATTTTGCCGGAAGGTGTCGAACCCCGGTTGCGTCAGCAGCGCCGTGGCATTGAGCTTGTTGTTCATGAAGTACTCGTAGATCGAGCCGTGCACGTCATTGGTGCCGGACTTGGTCACGATGTTCACGATTCCGCCCAGCGCCCGCCCGTATTCGGCGGCAAAGCTGTTGTTCACCACGCGGAACTCGCTCACCGACTCCTGCGAGGGCGTCGCCCGCTGCGAGCCCGTGGCGGTATTGATGTTGTCGGCGCCGTCGACCGTCACGCTGTTGTTCAGGTCGCGCTGGCCGCCAAAGGAGATGCGCGTTGTCGTGGGATCGGTAAAGGTCGATTGCAGACTGATGCGCCCCGTGGTCACGCCCGGGCTCAACAGGGCAAAGTCCGTGAACAGCCGCCCCGCGATCGGGAGCGCCTGGATCTGCTGCGTCTCCACCACCTGGCTCACCTCGGTGCGCGTCGGCTCGATCACCGGGGCTTCTGTGTTGACCGTGACTTCCTGCTGCGTCCCGGCGACCTTCAGATTGATATCGATGGTCGCCACCTGCGCCACCCGTAGAACCACTCCTGTCTGCGCGTACTTGGCAAATCCCTGCGACTCCGCCGTCAACTCATAATTTCCAGGAGGAACGTTGGTGAGGATGTAGGACCCGGCGCTGTTGGACGACGTTTTGTAGACCTGGTTATTGTCCACGTTGCGCAGAGAAACCGCAGCCTTCACAATCACACTGCCGGTCTGGTCGCGCACCGTGCCGTTCAGTTGCGCCTCCGCCGAGCTGACCTGCGCCAGCGCCGCGCGATGGGAAAGAAGAAAGACGAGGCCGAGCAGCAGAAAGGCCCAAGGACGCTTCATGGTTCCTCCAGTAGCGGGAGTGGGGAGCCTTACGAACGTTCGTTCGAACAAAGCGAAACGAAAAACCGGGCAAGCGTTCCCGGGCCACCCATCCCTGGCCGTCAATAAACGGCGCGGCCATTTTCTATCAGCCGCCTGAAATGTCAAGAAAATTTTAATGTCAAAACAGTTGCGACCGCCGCCGGCCGTGAGGCGCAACTTGGCACACTGAAGCCTACGGCTTCGCCGGACTCGCTTGCGCTTCGGTCGCCACCAGTGTCGGATTGTCGTACATCTGCACGCGCAAGGTGAGCCCTTTGCGCGAATCGAAGGCCTTCTTGTCGATGGGGAACGCGAACACCGCCACGCCATTGTAAGACGTTTTCGCCGGAAGCTTGAGCTCCTCTTTAAGCGGGTCCGCCTTGGCTTCCTGTAGCGGCTGAAACGCGTCAATGTAGCGCGCCGCATCCATTGAGGGCGCGGCATTGTCAGTGAACTTCTTGCCGTCGGCCGTTTCCACTTCGGCAATGATCGCCTTGACCCACAGCAGCTTGTCGATCTGGTTGTCCAGTTTGGCCTGCACGGCGACCATCGTGTTGTCCTGCTGTTCGACCGCAGCCACCTTGGTGATGGCCACTGATGCCACCGGCTTGCTGCGGTTGGACAACACGACCACCGCAACCAGCACTGCCACAAACACGGCCGCGATCAGCAACGGCACGATCGGCGGCAGCGTCCACCTGGCGCTGTCCATCTCCTCGGTGATCGGGATATGGCCGGCATCGGGCCGCGCAGCCGGGGCCTTTGGCGGATTGGGCTGAGACGCGGGTGTGGTGTTCTCAGGCATAGGCTCGCTCCCCCACAAGGATACTCTCCTGAGATGCTGAAATCAGCAATCGCGGAGGGCTATGCAATGGCGGCCAATACCGGCCTGCCGCGCCGCACGACTTTCGCAAACTCCGCCACTGGCAGAGTGTTGAGCACGTCTGCGGGCGTAAGCCATGCCCGCCGCAACTGCAGCACGCCGAAGCGGATCTTCTCCATGTGCGAAGTGTGGTGCGCGTCAGTATTGACGATGAACTTCACGCCCTTGGCCTTTGCCATTCTCAGATGCTGATCGCGCAGATCGAGGCGATCGGGATAAGCGTTGTGCTCCAGCGCCACACCCGCCTTCGCCGCCGCGGCGAAGACCTTGTCGTAATCGAAGCTGTAGCCTTCCCTGCGCAGCAGCATGCGCCCTGTGGGGTGCCCGATCAGTGAAGTATTGGGATTCTCGATCGCCCGCAGCAGGCGATCCGTCATCTGCGCCGGCTCCTGGGTGAAATGCGAGTGCACGCTTGCGATCACCAGGTCCATCTGCTCCAGCACCGGATCGGATAGATCAAGCTCGCCATCAGCCAGGATGTCCACCTCGATTCCCGCAAAAATCGTGATGCCTGCCACCTTCTTTGCCGCGGCGCGTATCTTCTTTATGTGCGCCTCCGCCCGCCTGTCATCCAGGCCGTTGGCGAAGGCCAGGTTCTTGGAGTGGTCGGTGATGGCCATGTACTGGTAACCGCGGGCACGCGCTGCCTCAGCCATTTCCTCGATGGTGCACTTCCCGTCGGTCTCAACCGTGTGCATGTGCACGTCGCCTTTTAAATCCGCCTGGGTGATCAGCTCGGGCAGCTTGCCTTCCGCTGCAGCCTGGATTTCGCCGCAATCCTCTCTCAGTTCGGGAGGGATAAATTCCAGACCCAGCTTCTTGTAAATCTCTTCTTCGGTCTTGCCGGCCACGCGCTTGCTGTCTTCCATGCGCACCAGGCCATACTCGTTGAGCGTGTACCCCTGTTTGAGCGCCCGTTGGCGCAACTGCACATTGTGGTTCTTCGATCCGGTGAAGTATTGCAACGCGGCGCCGAAAGAGTCCGGCGGCAGCAGCCGCACGTCCACCTGCATGCCGCTGCGCAGCTTGAAGCTGACTTTGTTCTCGCCTTTGGCCAGAACTTCCGCAATGCCGGGGAAACTCAGGATGCGCTCAATCACCTTTTCGCGTTGCGGCTCGCTTTCACAGCATTTGCCCGTGACCAGCAGGTCCAGGTCGCCCACGGTTTCCCGCCCGCGACGTAGCGAGCCCGCCGGCGTGACCTTCTCCACGCCCGGCACGCCCTTGAGCAACTCCGTCATCTTCTGCGCGATGCTATCGGCCACGTCGAGCAAAAAGCGCCCCGTGAGCTGCCGGTAACTTTCGATCGCTTTCAGGATCTTCTGTTCCGATTTCTCGCTCAGCCGAGGCAACTCGCGCAATTTGCCTTCGCTGGCCAGCTTGGCGACTCCATCCACGTCGCATATCTGGAATGCGTCCCAGATCAGCGCAATCGTCTTCGGGCCCAGGCCGGAAATCTTCAGCAGCTCCAGCATCGACGGCCTGAACTTCTGCAGCATCTCCTGGTGCATATCGAGCTGTCCGGTTGAGATCAGCTGGCGAATGTTGGCCGCCATGCCCTTGCCGATCCCGGGGATCTCCAGCAGAGCTTTCTCCGCCATCGTCGCGACCTGCTGCGGCCAGCCTTCCAGCGCTTCCGCTGCGCGTTCGTACGAGCGAATCCGGAACGGATCGGCATTGGCGACCTTCATCAGGTCGGCAGTTTCATAAAAGATGTTGGCGATGGATTTGTTGTCCATGGTGTGTAATCCCGAGCGTAGCGAGGGAACCCTATCGCTACAATTATATTGAGGCGAATTAGAACTATAAACGGCGTCGCCGTCGCAGGCCTATTGACTCAACCGCAAAAAACTGCCAGGCCCGCGCCAATTCGTTACAATAGGGTTCCCTCCCTATTCGCTTCGCTCGGGGTCGGGATTACACAAACAAATGCCTACCATCCGCGTCAACGGCGTAAACCTCTTCTACAAGGAGTCCGGCTCCGGACGGGAGACCATAGTGTTTTCCCACGGCCTGCTCATGGATCACACAATGTTCGAGCCGCAGCGCGCCGCCTTCGAGAAGCACTACCGCGTGATCGCTTATGACCATCGCGCGCAGGGACAGTCGGAAGATCGCGGACGGGGCTATGACATGTCGACCCTGGCTGACGACGCGACCATGCTCATCCGCAACCTTGGCGCCGCGCCCTGCCACTTTGCCGGCCTGTCGATGGGAGGGTTTGTCGGCATGCGCGTGGCCGCACATCATCCCGAGCTGATCAAAACGCTCACCCTCATGAATACGACGGCGAACAAAGAGAAGTGGGCGAGCCGGCTGCGCTATGACTTTCTTGCCCAACTGGTAAAAATCGCCGGCACAGCGCCCTTCACTTCCATCGCCGTCAAGGAGCTCTTTGGCCAGAGCACGCGCAGCAGCACAGAGAAGCAGCCGATGCTCACCGAGTGGACCGGCAAACTGCGAACCCGGCCAAAGAATATCGCGCGATCGCTGCAGTCGGTCATGAACCGGCGCGCGATTCGCAAAAATGAGCTCGATGCCATCCACTGCCCGACGCTGATCATCGCCGGTGAAGAGGACACGCCGCAGCCGCCGCGCAACTCGGAAAGCATGGTGCAAGGCATTCACGGGGCGCGTTTCATCACCATTCCCCGCTCCGGGCACAGCAGCTCGCTGGAGCAGCCGGAAGCGGTGATCGCCGCCATGCGCGAGCTGTTCCAGTCCGCAGAAGCAGGGCAGCAAAGCGCCTAGCTATAATCTGAAGCTACGTATGAAAAGCCTGACTCTCGCGCTCCTGGGTTTCGCAGCAATCTTGTATGCGGGCGCGCAGACACAACAGCCTGCGCAGCCGCAACAGCCTGATGACATCCCTGTGACCGATGCCGGATCCGGCCCGTGCGCTATCGAACTGACCGTTACCTCCGCCGATGGCAAGCCTGTCTATGCCGCGCGTATCGACTATCACACTGCCTACGGATTTATGGGAACGCACAAGCTGGACATGACCGTCTACACCAACGCGCAGGGAAAGGCGAGGTTCGCCGGGATTCCGGCCAAAGTGAAAAATCCGCCCATTGAATTCCATGCCGCGAAGGACCAGCTTGTGGGGTTGGCAACCATGGACCCCGCAGCCGAGTGCCAGGCAAAACACGATATTGTGATGGACAAGAAAAAACCGTAGGCCTTTTATGTCGAAATCCAAAACAATTTGGATGGTATTCCTGCCTTCATTGCTCATTGCATTTCTGGGTTGGACTGCCCCGAGTCATCAGATGCCGCTCGATTACCATGCGATGATCTGGCGTAGCATTCCGTACGCCCTAGCGTGGATTCTGATTGTGGTGTATGCGCTCGTGCGCTACAAACGACTGGGATTCTTTTTTCTGCTCGGCGCGCCAATGGCGCTCTATTGGCCTATCTGGCTGATGTTTAATCACTTCCCTCCCTGTTATTACGCCGGAAATTGTGTATAAATCCCTTCTTTTCCACACAACTGCACACAGTTCCTGGCATGCACAAATGGCTATAATTGAAGGTAAGCTCTCCCATGTCAGAATTCGTCCATCTTCATCTTCACACCGACTATTCGCTGCTTGACGGCGCCTGCGGCGTTCCCAAACTGATCGAGCGCGTGAAGGAAGTCGGGCAGACAGCCGTTGCCATGACCGACCACGGCAATATCTACGGCACGGTGGAGTTCGTGGACGAGGCGCAGAAGGCGGGCATTAAGCCGATCGTCGGATGCGAGCTTTACGTCTGCAAGAAGGACGATCACCGGATCGAGCGCACCCCCCCGGATGGCGACACCTACAACCACCTGCTGGTGCTGGCGGAAAACGAAGAGGGCTACCGTAACCTGATCAAGATCACCTCTGAGGCCAGCCTGCACGGCTTCTACTACAAGCCTCGGATCAGCAAGAACTTCCTGGCTGAGCACTCGAAAGGCTTGATTGCCCTGAGCGGCTGCCTGGCCGGCGAGGTCTGCGAAAATCTGCTGGCCAACAAATATGACGCCGCGCGCGGCGCCGCCGCCTACTTCCGCGACCTCTTCGGCCCCGACAACTTCTTCATGGAAATCCAGGACCAGGGCCTGCCGGAAGAGCACCGCATCCACGCCGATCTCTTCCGTATCGAAAAAGAGCTGGGCATCCCCATGGTGGCCACCAATGACAGCCACTATCTCTGCGAAGACGACGCCCACGCGCAGGACGTGCTGGTCTGCGTGCAGACCGGCAAGTCGGTGAACGATGAAAACCGGCTCAAATTTCATGGCAGCCAGTTTTTCGTCAAAAGCGCCGGTGAGATGGCAAAGCTCTTCAATGGCCGCGAGGATGTGCTCCAGCGCACACTGGCCATCGCCGAGCGCTGCAATTTCAAGCTGAATAAAGTCAAAGACCCGTTCCCGG
This sequence comes from Candidatus Angelobacter sp., assembly GCA_035717005.1. Taxonomy (GTDB): domain Bacteria; phylum Acidobacteriota; class Terriglobia; order Terriglobales; family Acidobacteriaceae; genus Angelobacter. The sequence goes on along the minus strand of DASTJB010000271.1, from coordinate 547 downwards.
AATTTACGGTTCCAGAGGGCTACACGCTCGACAGCTACTTTGAGCACGTGGCGCGACAAGGCTTTGCCCGGCGCTGGGAGAGCCTGGGGCAGCTTGAGGCCGCCGGCCGGCTCAAGAAATCACGCAGCGACTACGAACAGCGCCTGGCGCGCGAGATCTCCATCATCCAGCAGATGAAATTTTCCGGATACTTCCTGATCGTGTGGGACTTCATCCGCTACGCCAGAGAGAACCAGATACCCGTCGGCCCGGGCCGCGGCTCGGCCGCAGGCGCGCTGGTGGCTTACGCCATGGAGATCACTGACATCGATCCGCTGCAGCACGAGTTGCTGTTCGAGCGTTTCCTGAATCCTGAGCGCGTCTCCATGCCGGATATCGACATTGATTTCTGCATGAACCGGCGTGGCGAGGTGATCAACTACGTCACGCAGAAGTACGGCCGCGACAACGTCGCCCAGATCATCACCTTCGGCACCATGGCTGCCAAGGCCGCCATCAAAGACGTCGGGCGCGCGATGGACATTCCCTATACCGACGTGGACCGCAT
>DASTJB010000270.1:0-3616 GCA_035717005.1 Candidatus Angelobacter sp. | reverse complement strand
TGGATCAAGGTCGAGCCCGGCGCTTACAACGTGATTCCCGGCAAGGTCGTACTCGGGCTGGAATTGCGCGATCTGGACGAGAAGAAATTTGTCGGGCTCTTTGATCAGATCCGCGGCGAAGCCGAGAACCTGGGCAAGCTGAACCAGACGCGTTTCAGCTTCAGCAATCCGGTGCTCAACCATCCCGCACTGACCGACAAAAGTTTTCAAAAGCTGATCGACGACACAGCCCGCTCGCTCGGCTTCTCCACCAAGACAATGCCGAGCGGCGCCGGGCATGACGCGCAGGAAATCGCGCGCATCGGCCCGGTGGGGATGATCTTCATTCCATCGATCGGCGGGATCAGCCACTCGCCCAAAGAATTCTCTCGCCCGCAAGACATAGAGAACGGGGCCAACGTGCTGCTCCAGACGGTGCTGGCCTTCGACAACAAGTAGCCGCAAAAACCCACCACGGAGACACAGAGGCACGGAGGAATGCAAAATGGGCCACAGGTTTCCGCTGATAGACGTCAGGTTCACAGGAGTTATCTGGTAGCCCGGCTTGAATTGGAATGATCTGCTTTCAATTTACGTGAATGAGCGGCAAAACTGATGTGGCCCTCTCCGTGTCTCCGTGTCTCCGTGTCTCCGTGGTAGATTTTGTTCTTATGTCCATTGCCGAAAACATCGCTGCCGTCCGCGCGCGCATCGCCCGCGCCGCCTCGCGTGTGGGCCGCGATCCCGGCTCCATCACGCTGATGGCCGTCAGCAAGACCGTGGAGCCTGAGCGCATACGCCAGGCCTACGCGGCGGGCATTCGCGTATTCGGCGAAAACCGGGTGCAGGAATTCGCGGAGAAGTCAGCGACGCTGGCCGATTGCAAAGAGGCGGAATGGCACCTGATCGGCCATCTTCAAAGCAACAAAGCAAAGAAAGCCGCGGAGCTTTTCTCCGCGATCGATTCCGTAGATTCGCTGCGCCTGGCGGAAAAGTTGAATCAGGCCGCGCAGCAAGCAGACAAAAACGCAGCCGTGCTGCTTGAGATCAAAGTCGGCGAAGAAGAGAGCAAGCACGGCATTCCTTTTGGCGATCCGGAGTTGGAGGCGATTCTTCGCGCAGCTCCGCAGCTCGAACGGTTGCAAATTCGCGGGCTGATGACCGTGCCTCCGTTTACCCAGGCCCCGGACGGAGCACGGCCCTTCTTTCGTGCGCTGCGCGACCTGCGCGACACGATCGCCGCGCGCACTCTGCCTGCGGTCAGAATGGACGTGCTCTCGATGGGCATGTCGCACGACTTCGAAATCGCCATCGAAGAAGGCTCGACCTGCGTGCGCGTGGGCACGGCGATTTTCGGAGCCAGGCCCAAGCCCGCTTGAGTTTCTGATTCCAGCATTGCTGCGTCCCGATCGGGGTGGAGCAGGCATTTATGCCTGCGGTCAGGACCCAGAGAATGATTCGGCTTCAGCCGCTGAGGTCAATCCATGGTCCCGCTGAACGAAAACACCAAAGGCATCAGCTTTGCTGTCAGGGTCCAGCCCCGCGCGCGCAAGAACGCCATTACCGGCGTGATGGGCGACGCGATCAAGGTGGCGCTGACGGCGCCGCCGGTGGAGGGCCGCGCCAACCAGGCGGTGATTGAATTTTTTGCGGAGTTGTTTCAAATTCCCCGCGCCTCCGTTACCATAGCCAGCGGCGAAGCCAGCAGAAACAAGGTGATCAGGGTCGCCGGCCTGGGCCGGGCCGCGGTGGAGCAGCGGCTGGCGCAGATCTTGAATTCAAAATCGTAGGTTGAGATTTTCCGGAGCTTGATTTGAACCTCTACGCGATTGTACTGATCGTTATTGTGGCTGTGCTGCTGGTGGTGAGCCTCAGCCAGATCCGCAAGGTCAAGACCAAGGCCGACTACCTGGTGGCCGGCCGCACGCTGCCCTGGTACGTGCTGGTGTTCACTCTGCTCTCCTCCTGGATCGGCTCGGGCAGCCTGTTTGGCGGCGCGGAGAACGCCTTCAAGAACGGCTTTGCCGCATTGTGGCAGGCCGCGGGCGGCTGGGCCGGACTGGCGGTGATCGTTTTTGTAGCGCCCCGCGCGCGCAAATTTGCCCAGTTCACGATTCCCGATCTGCTGGAGACGCGCTACAACACGACGGCGCGCGTCCTGGGAACGATTGCGATCCTCTTCGCTTACACCGCCATCACCTCATATCAGTTCCGCGGCGGCGGCGACATCCTCCACCTGGCTTACGGAATTGACCGCAATCTCGGCATGTATATGATTGCCGGATTCGTCATCGTCTTTACCGCGCTTGCGGGGATGACTTCGGTCGCCTATCTTGATGTTGTCATTGGCCTGCTCGCCACCGTGACCTGCATCAGCGCGATACCGATCCTTCTCTCGAGGGTCGGCGGATGGGCGGGCGCGCACGCAGCCCTTCCGCCGGAGTATTTCCACTGGCTGGGACGATTCTCGATCGTCAATGGCGTCGACCAGGGAACAGGAGTGGCATGGACGCGGGTGGCTGAGCTGTTTCTTCCCACCATGCTCCTCATGCTCGGCAACCAGAACATGTACCAGAAGTTTTTCTCCGCGCGCTCGGAGCGCGATGCCAAGCTCTCGGTGTTTGGCTGGATCGCCGGCACTTTCGTGCTGGAAACGGTAATCGTTGCCATCGCCGTGCTTGGCGCGGCCCTCTACCTTCATACGCCCGACGTTAAACCTCGCGAGATCATTCCTTACACCGCACGCAACGCCGTGCCGCCGTTTATAGGAGCGCTGTTAATGGGCGCGGTCTTTGCCAAGGTGATCTCGACCGCGAACAACTATCTGTTTTCGCCATCGACCAACCTGGTCAACGACGTGTACACGCGCTTCATCAACAAGGATGCCAGCAACAAGCAGGTGCTGCTGGTCTCGCGCCTGATCGTCATCGGCCTGGGAATCTGGGCGCTGGTGCAGGGCGCATATACGGAATCGATTCTGGCCAAGGCGCTGTACGCCTACACGATTTACTCCGCGGCGATCACGCCCGTAGTGATGGCGGCGTTCTTCTCCAAGCGCGTCACTGGCGCGGCCGCCGTGACCTCCATTGCGGCGGGAACATTTGTCACGGTCTTCTGGGACGTCGGCGCCAAGCTCCTGCCATCCGCCTGGGCCGAGCGCGATGCCATCATTCCCGCGCTGATCACCTCGTTGATCTGTCTGATCGGGGTCAGCTTGTTTACTCGGCCGCCACGGAGGGAGCAGTGGACGCCGTTTTTTGCGGAGGAGACGCCTGGGACAGCAATGAAGCCATAGCAGCTGTTTGTGCGCACCACACAGCTACACTCTTCTCTGCCACAGCGGCCGCGCTCGGGACTTCGTGAAAATATGTTTAAATAGAGTATTCAACCTCATATGGACCTGAAAGCCATTCAGACAGCCCTGCATGAGCGCAATCTCGACGCCTGGCTGTTTTACGATCACCATCACCGCGATCCCATTGCCTACAAAGTTCTGGGCCTGCCGGAGACGACCATGGTCACGCGGCGCTGGTTTTACATCATCCCGCGCGAAGGCGAGCCGACGAAACTGGTGCACCGCATTGAGGCCGGCCATCTGGATTCACTGCCGGGCAGCAAGCGCGAATACTCTTCCTGG
>DASTJB010000269.1:0-2773 GCA_035717005.1 Candidatus Angelobacter sp. | reverse complement strand
AACTATCCCATGTACAAGCCGCCGTCGTCGATCGACATCAATCTGCCCGACGGAACCAACGACGATGAGTATTTGGGCTGGCTGGAGCAGTCATTGAGCTCGGCGTTCCGGCATTTTGAGCCGGAATTGCTGTGCTACATTGCCGGGGCGGACCCCTATAAAGAAGACCAGCTGGGCGGGCTCTCATTGACGATCGAGGGTTTGAAGAAGCGCGACGAACTGGTGCTGAGAATTTCCAGGGAGCGGAAAGTGCCGGTGATGGTGACCTACGCGGGCGGCTACGCGCGGCGGGTGGAAGATACGGTAGAGATCCACTGCAATACGATTCTGGCGGCGAAGGAGATTTTCGCGTGAGGCTGCAACTGGTGCGGCACGCGACGCTGCTGCTGGATTACGCGGGCATGCGCATTCTGGTCGATCCGATGCTGAGCGATGCCGGCGCGATGGCGGCGATCCAGAATTCTCCGCAGCCGCGGCCGAACCCGCTGGTCGGGCTGCCGTTGCCGGTCGAGCAGGTGCTCGACGGCGTGCAACTGGTGCTGGTAACGCACACGCACCGCGATCATTGGGACGATGCCGCAATCCAGCTTGTGCCCAAGGACCTGCCGCTGCTGTGCCAGCCAGAGGATTTAAAGAAGATGGAGGCGGTGCATTTTGTGAACGCCTCCGCGGTGCACGACGTGAGGTACTGGAGCCACGTGTGCATCACACGCACGCCGGCGCAGCACGGCACAGGCGAGATCGCGCGCGCCATGGCGCCTTCCAGCGGCTACGTGCTTTCCAGCGCGGGTGAGCCGACGCTTTACATTGCCGGCGACACGATCTGGTATGACCAGGTGGCGGAGACGATCAAGGAACACAATCCGCAAGTGATTGTAGCGAATGCCGGCGCGGCGCAGTTTCTTCATGGCGATCCCATCACGATGACGGCGGGGGACGTAGTCCGGGTGTGCCGCGCTGCGCCACAGGCGCAAGTGGTGGCGGTGCACATGGAGGCGATCAACCATTGCCTGCTGACGCGTGCGGCGCTGGCGCGCGAAGCAGGCCAGGCTGGAGTCCGGGTGGAGATCCCGGATGACGGGGGAGCAGTGGATTTCCAGTGAACCAGCGGCCCGCGCTATGATCGCAGGGTGAAAAAGTCGAAATCTGCGAAACCCCGCACGAAGAAAGCTGCAGCCAAACGCGCCAAGCCGAGCAGGAAGACCGCTGCTTTCAAAAGCGTGGCCGAATATCTGGCCCGCGTTCCCGAGCCGGCGCGCAGCGCGCTGAACCAGATGCGCGCGGCGGTTCGCGGCGTGATGCCGCCGGACGCGACCGAGGTGATCAGCTACAACATTCCCGCGTTCAGGCACGAGAAGGTGCTGGTGTGGTATGCGGCGTTTGCCGATCATTGCAGCCTGTTTCCTACCGCCGCGGTCATCGAACAATTTCAGGATGACCTCAAGGCTTACAAGACCGCCAAAGGCACGGTGCAGTTTCCGCTCGATAAGCCGTTGCCGCTGGAGCTGATCAGGAAGATCACCAGGGCGAGAGTCGAGCTTTGCAAAAAAATCCAACCTTTACCACGGATGAAACTGCTTTGCACGGATCAAAGAAGTCAAATTAGGGCCATTTTTTAACTTGTTAAGCCCGTGGCATCCGTGTTCCTCCGTGGTGAGATTTTCCTTTTGTGCAAAGCACGCGCGTAGAGCGAGAGCAGTTCCGCCAAAATATTTGCGGCGCAGGAACCGTTGCTTGCAAGGTCCCTGCGTCGTTTGCTCTCTCCGTAGGGTGAGGATTGCGGCGGGCGCCGATGCAGGTTCGCACATGGCGTCCAGCGCTCAATGTACGAATAGCAGGCTGCGCCGGGCGGGCAGGTGAACGCGAGATTATTTTTGGATGAATGTCACTTTACAGTGGCACGCTCGCGGGAAGGCGCGCCGAGACAAAAGGCTGTTTCTTCTTATCCGGTTCTGGTTGCCTTTTGATGCAGGGCGTAGTTCTCTGCCTGGCTCCATTTACGCACTTCATCTTCCACGGAAAACGGAGCGCCGGGATCTTCAGTGTAGCGATTGTCCAGCTGGAACGCCTGCATTTCGAGCGGTACGCTGGTGTAGCTGCCAGTGTGGATAAAAGCGCGCACATACAATCCCAGATAGCGCTCCCTACCGAGCGCTGAGTATTGCGCCACGTGCACCAGCCCGTGGAAGAGAAGCCGCAATGAAAGTTTGTCCTGGAAGATGAGTAGTTGCGGGTGAGCTATAACGGCTTTGTGAGTAAAGTTGAGCATCAATTTGTAGCCGCGTTTTTCAGCCCGCGCATAGTAGCCAGGGTTGGCAACGCGCTCATTCTCGAGTTCCAGGACCCGAACCCGGTCGAGCAGTTCGCGAGAAAAGTAAGGACGCAAGGCTTCTTTTTGCGCGGGCGTCAGCGGGACGGAACGGGGAAGATAGGTTTCTTCACGATGATGGGCGTGGGAGATGACCTCGGCGATTATCTGCTCGAGTTCGGGATCGGTGATTTGACGCGGTGGCATAGCGACCCCCAGCAAAAATGCCTACCACCCGCGAACCTCGGGAATTTCCCACCTCTTCTATTCCTATTGTAGTCCCTAAAGAACCGCCGCAGCCCAGATTTTTCAAAGGCTGCCAACCGAGAGACTAGTGAATCCCTATTTCAATTCCATAATGATGGCCCGCTGCCTGCCTTTGATCAGCGTCTCAGTGTGTGTGCGATTGCCGGCGTTGAACCTGACTGTCCCCGAGGTGTACTGGTTGACCGTGCTTTTTCCATC
>DASTJB010000268.1:0-7994 GCA_035717005.1 Candidatus Angelobacter sp. | reverse complement strand
CGCCCACGGCCGCAATCAGAGTCACAGCAAGATCCGAAATTTGCCCTGCGCTGTTCGGAAGATTGAAGACCAACGGGCTGTCACTACCCATGTTTTGGCCATTCAACTCAAATCTGGCTGAGCCGCTTCCCCGCACCGTTGCGGTAACTGTTGCCTGTTCCCCTGGCGTCCCAAGATATGTCAGGGGTGTGTTTGTTCTATGCATGACCTCTTCCTCCTGGCCTTCATCTCAGCAATAAAAACGGTATAGGAGCCGGAATCCCTTTGTCATCGGCGGGCTTTCTTCGTCGAAGGCCCGTCTGCTGGCAAGTGCGGCAGGAGAAAGTCCATTACAGGATTTTTTTTGCTTCGGCCTCGTCCCTTACGGCTGGTGCATAGGCAGGAACTCGATGCGAGCGTTGAAAATTTTGGGTTTTTTAGCGGTTTCCGCGGATTCTGGCAATTCCCGATGTTCCGATGTCCCGATGTCCCGATCTCCCGATCTCCCGATGTCCCGATGTCCCGATTCCTCTACCTCCCAAAAATCCTGCTCAACTCAATCACCTCTATCTCCTCCGGACACTCCTTCCAGTTGTGCCGCCAGCACACGATCACGTCGCACTTCTTCGGATCGTGCCCATGCCGCAGGAAATTCTTGCTTTCATACTCGAACTCCAGTCCCACGTCCTGCCACTTCCCCGGCGCCACCTGCCGCTTGGCCCGGCCGTCCGGCTCCCCCCGCGTCCACAGTGACTCCACCTGGAACCCCAGGTCCCACGCCACCAGCGCAAACAGGAACACCACGCCCATCTCGTTTACCGGCGCGTTGGTCAGCGGATGCCGGCTGAACGGCGGCCCCATCACCGGCCGGTCCTTACGCAGCCTCCCATTTGCCGGCACTGCCCTCAAGCCCAACGGGACGTTCCGATCACCCGATCTCCCGATCACCAGATCACCCGATCCTGGTAGCAGCGTATTCACCACCATCGCCGCAATCGCCTCCGTCACCCGCCGCTTTCCCTCCAATGGCCCCGGTATTGCACTGAGCGACCTCGCCCACTGAAACGCAATCGCCTTGTCCCCTTCGTGCATGGATTCCTTCGCCTCTGGTTTGATTCGCGTCTTTCGCGTTAATTCGCGGCTGAATCTGGTTTTCAGATGGCCCGATGTCCCGATGACCTGTTGACCCGATTTGCTCAGTGTCTCTGTGTCTCCGTGGTAGGTGTTTTTTATCGCCGACCACGCACCAAACCGCCCCACAAAACTCCCCCCGCTGTACTTCCCCTCCCGCACGTACTCCGCCCGCGACGGCCTTCTGCCCAGCCTCTTCCTCACCCGCTCCCAATCTCGGATCAATTCTTCCGTCGCGATCTTCTCTCCCTTGCGGCTCGGTTCCAGCCCTGCCGCCCGCACCGCCTCGCGCAGACTCCTGAACTCGGTCAGCACCCGGTAATGGCTCACTCCTGTAATCCGCTTCAGCTCGCCCCGCGAAGGCGCCCGGCCCAGCTCCCGCGCCGCCGCCTGTATTGCCGCAATAATCGCCCGCTTGCTCATCAACTCCGCGCCGCCCTTTCCTGCATCGTATAGCGAATTTTAAGCGAATGAAGCATCTCCGGCAACCGCTAAATGCTGGGTTGTTCCCCGGCGCCACCCACAATGCGTGCCCGCGCGCAGCCCACAGTCGCAGCTCGGGAATCAACTCCCGTCCCGCTATGTAATCGGACCGTTTTCATCGCTGTTGAAAACAAAGCTATTTGGCTCCAAGAAAGGCTGTATGCGGGGCAGGTCCAAAAATCGTTCTGCTTCTCTGGATCAGTTCATGCATCTAACTGTCCGAACGGCGTAGCCCTAAGGCCCTGATTTCCTCAAGGGGATACCATGCTATCCTCAGCTTCAGCCGCCTCGTCTCCCGCCGAAGTTTCGGCGCAGGAGAAAGATTTGACTTATTCCTCCCCTGAGTCTCGCCGCGTCATTACGTGGATTGTGACCTTCTTGCTTCCGCTTGCCGCCTGGAGTGCGGCCCGGTTCACCTTGCCTTCTTTCCACAATGCTCCCGGCGCCTATTTCATTGCGGCTGCCTGTCTCGCCGCTGTCATCGGAGGACTCCCAGCCACTCTGGTCGGAATCCTGCTGAACACCGCAGCGATGATCGGGTTCTCGTATCTCTATCAACCCTGGAACACCGCCACCAGCAATGAACTCTGGGCGGCGCTGCTGATCGCCGTGGCGCTGATTGTTGGACTGGCGCGGCAAAAGTGGTCGGCCGCAGAGATGCTGGCCGGACGGCTGAGCAATGACCTCGCGCGTCTCCGTGACGAACTGGAATCTCAGCGCAGCGACCTCAAGCGCTTCCACGACCTCAGTGTGCGCCTTTCCAGCAACCTGGAATTGCAGCGCCTGCTCAATGACGTGCTCAACTCCATCGCCACGCTGCAAAAAACCGACCTCGGCATGCTGCTCCTGCTTCCCGGCCCTTCCAGCAAATTTCTTGACGTGGCCGCCCACGCCGGCTTTACCGCGGAGCAGATCCGCGCCTTCGGCCAGCTGCCCGCAACTTTCTTTTCTCCCGAACGCCGTGTTCTGGTCGAGGACATCGAACAGTCCGGCACGTATTTCCCCTTCGTCGACGCCGCGCAGCAGGTTGGCTTCCGCGCCGTCTTCAGCACGCCCATCATCAACGTCCGCGGCGAAGCCCTGGGCGTGGTCGTCACCTTTTTCCGCAAGCCGTACGTTCCCAGCGACCGCCAGTCGCGGCTGGTGGAGCTTTATGCCCGCCAGGCCGCCAATGCCCTGGACAACGCGCGGCTCTACCACGACTCCTTGCAGACGCTCGCCGCCGAGCAGCAGCGCACCGCCGTGCTGCGATCGCTGGCCGAAGCCTCCGTCAAAATCAACTCCGTCCTGGCGCTGGATTCGTTGTTGCAGAACATTACCGACCAGGCGCGAAGCATCATCGGCGCGCGCCAGGCGCTGGCCACTCTGCTGCCCAAAGGCGAGCTGAACCACTCGATCACCTGCCTCTCCGTGGCCGAAGGCCAGAGCGCTCTGGAGTTCGCCAAGGAATCATCCGAGATGTTCATGCTGGCCTGCAGTCTGAACAAACCCGTCCGTCTGAATGCGGGCTCGCGCACTACCTGGGGGCCGGCGCGCCGGACCAATGACGCCGCATTGCACGGCTGGCTGGCCGCGCCGCTGCTCACGCGCGACGGCCGCAACCTCGGCCTCATCCAGCTCACGCAGAAGCTGAACGGCGAGTTCTCCCCTGACGACGAAGCCATCCTGGTGCAGCTCACGCACATGGCGTCCGTGGCCATTGACAACGTGCGCCTCTACCGCGAAGCGCAGGAGCAGATCGCGGAAAACAGGCGCGCGCAGGAGTTGCTGGAACGCAGCAAGGAGAGCATGCAACTGGCGCAGCAGTACGTCGGCATCGGCATCTGGGAATGGGACCTGCAAACCGGGGCTCTATCCTGGTCAGACGAGATCTGCCGCCTGCATGGCATTGAAGTCGAGAAGTTCGACGGCCGTTACGAAAGCTGGATTGAGAGCATCATGCCGGAAGACCGGCAGCAGGTGCAGCAGTCGATCACCGAAGCCCTGGCCAGCAAGGGCGAGTATGAAGTCCAGTACCGCGTGCATTTCCCCGACAAAAGTGTGCACTGGCTGGAGGCACGCGGCCGGACCATCGTCATCAACGCGACTCCGGTGCGCATGCTCGGCGCCGCCATGGATGCCACCTCGCGCAAAGCGGCGGAGGAGACGCTGCGCCACTCGGAAAAACTGGCCGCCACGGGCCGCCTCGCGGCCAGCATCGCCCACGAGATCAACAATCCCCTGGCCTCGGTGATGAACGCGCTCTACATCCTGCGCACCAACCCCAAGATGCCCGATCCGATGCTCGGATTTGTGCGCACCGCCGAAGAAGAGCTGGCGCGCGTGGTCCACATCACCAAGCAGACCCTGGGCTTTTACCGCGAGATCTCTTCGCCGGTCATGAGTTCAGTGCCGCAGCTTTTTGAGGAAGTTCTTGCCGCTTACGACTCCCGGATCGAGCAGGCCCACATCTCCGTGCATAAGGAATTTGCCGAGGTCGGCCAGCTGGCTGCCTTCCCCAGCGAATTGCGGCAGGTCTTCTCCAATCTTGTCCTGAACGCGATTGAGGCCAGCTCCCTGGGCAACAGCCTTTACATTCGCGTCCGGCTGGCGCACGGCGCCAACGGCCGCAACGGAATCCGCGTCACGGTCGCCGACAACGGCCGCGGCATTCCCCGGGAAAACATGTCGCGCATCTTTGAGCCTTTCTTCAGCACCAAGGACTCCAAAGGCACAGGGCTGGGCTTGTGGGTGAGCCAGGGGATCGTGCAGAAGCATCAGGGGAGCTTGCGCGTGCGCAGCCGCACGGATGAAGCTCATCACGGGACCTGTTGCACCGTGTTTCTGCCGTTTGAAGCTGAAACCGAAGCGCAGGAATCCAAATCGTCTGAGGCGCTCCCGCCGCCATCCTCGGCCCTGACAAAAGTCGCCAGCGGCTCGGGCGACGATCGTTCTGCGGCCTGAGACCCGTGAGAGTTCAGCCGGCGTCGCAATCCGCTTCGCCTCCGGCTGCCGGCCTTGGGCCGTGTCCCCGTTCAGGCTGACTTCTTCTCTACGGCGTGGAACGCGATCACTTTGCCCCGCTCCGCTTCCGGCATCCACTTGCGTTGCGGCGACCTGAAGTTGGCGGGAACGTAAAACACGATAAGCTGACCCATACTGCTGCCCTCTTACTCGCGCAGACTAGCAACCAGGTCCCGTGCCGCCCATTAAAGTGCAATTAAAAATCCTAAAAATCCCAGCGGCCGCGTAGTCGCGTCGCGCTGCGCCACTTTCCCGCAGGCGCAAAATCATTGCGCAATCGGGGATGTCAACCCCGCGCCGCTTCTGCGCGGAGTGGGGTGAAAAATCGCTTCCGGCATGGCTCAAACTGCGGTTCGCGCAAAGGCCCCTACACCGGAGTAATCAGGCAAATACTGAATTGAAAGCACTTAAGCCCGGAGCAATCATTAGAAGATTTAATCATTCAGCAATTCTGTCTTTTTGCGATATCCTAGGACTCAATCGCACCATTACTTTTGTGCTATGCCCACGGTAAGAACACAGTCCGCTATCAAATCGCCGGCGCCGAAACCCGCAGGTTTTACGCTGGTTGAAGTGCTGGTAGTGGTGATGGTTATTTTGATCATCGCGGCGATTGCGATTCCTAACCTGGTGCACGCGAAGATGCGCGCCAATGAAGCCGCGGCCGTAGCTTCAGTCAAAACGGTCCATGAGGCTGAAACTCTTTACGCCAGCACGTATCCTGCGATCGGCTACTCCGGCAGTCTGCCCAACCTCGGCAGCCACGGCAGCACCTGCGATAAGCCGGCCAGCACCAGCGCCTGCATCATCATGGATGACGCTCTCACCAGCGGCCTCAAGAGTGGTTACATGTTTGAGCTGGTCAATGACGGCAACACGCCTTCGGCGAGCTATACCGTGACCGCAACTCCTGAATCGAATGCCACCGGCCGTTGCGCCGTCAGCAGCAGCGAATCCGGCGAACTGCACGTCTTCCTGCCTGGAACTCCTGTTCCGGTGCCCGGCCGCTCCCAGGGATCGGGTGGCGGCGGCGGCTGCGAACTCTAACCGCCCGCCATTTTCATTCTGCTTTCACCACAACCCAGACGCGCATGTTTTCCCAATCTAAATTCAGATTGGCCGTGTTCTCGTCTTTCTTGTCGAATGAGATCGTGAATTGCTCCACGGTTTGCGGCAGCGGGCTCTTCTGCATGTCGATCCGGGCAAGGTCCTGGCTCTCGTCGTAATTGGTGCCCCACTGCCCGGTCTGTTTGTTGATGATCAGCTTCCATGTGCCTTCTGCGGGCAAAGTCCAGAGCGTGTATTTGCCGGCAGGCACTTTGGTCCCGCCGATATTCAGAGCGACCTCAGTGGTGAGCGTGGTAGCCTCATTGGCTCCGGTGCGCCAGACTTTTCCGTAGGGCGCCAGTTCCTGGCCTACGTGGCGGCCTTTGAGAAAGGGCCGGCTGTAGTCGATGGTGATTCTCTTTCCCTTAAGCGCGACCTCCGCCGTGCCCGGAGGGCTGGGACGCTTGCTCTTGTCCTGTTGCGCAGCCTGCGCCGCCAGCAACACCGTGCCCGCCAGTAGGACCACTGAGACTCCAGATACTAAATGTCTTAGCCGCATCTTTTGCGTTTCCTTTCGCGATAAACGAGGATATGATCTGGCACGAATAGCCATTGACCCCGGACACCAAAGTGCAGTATCGAGCGTTGCACTATGCGCTCTTTCCATGTCCAGAGATGTCACATAAAGTTATACCGAACTCATCCACAGAAAGAAATTACAGTGAGGTTTGCCATGAAGAAGCACCTGGCGTTTATTACCGCTTTGTCCCTGGCTGCGTCCCTGATGGCGCAGGCTCCCGCGCCCGCAACGCAGGCGCAGTCCGCGCCGGTGCATCGCACCACCAAGGCGGTCAATTACCGGCTGCGCAATGACGCGGTCAAAATCGACTTCCACGGCACCGAGCTGATGCAGAACGCCTCCGGCGAAGCCAAGGTCACAGGCAAGAAGAGCAGCGTTGAAATTGACGCCAAGTTTGATGGCCTGGATGATCCGACCAAGTTCGGCTTGGAATACCTCTCGCTGGTGTTGTGGGCCATCTCTCCGGAAGGCCGCGCCGTGAACCTGGGCGAACTCGTGTTCGATCACAACAGCAGCCACGTGAAAGCGATCACTGACATGCAGACATTCGGCATGATCGTGACCGCCGAGCCCTATTTCGCGGTGAACCAGCCCGGCAACATGGTGGTACTGGAAAACATTCCGCCCGCAAATGTGGGCCGCATGGAAAACATTGAGGCCAAATACGAGCTGCTGGGACGCGGCACCTATTCCGCCACCAATACCAAGATCCAGGACGCGATCTTCGGCATCGACCGCAAGACGCCGCGCGTGCTGTTTGAGGCGCGCAACGCCGTGCGCATCGCCAACCTGGCCGTGGCCGATAAGTACGCAACTTCCATCCTGGCCAAGGCCACGCAGCAGCTGCGGTCGGCCGAAGAAGCTTACGTGCAAAAACGAGACAAGACCACGGTGGAAACCCTCGCGCGCGAGACCGTAGGCACGGCCGAAGAAGCGCGCGTGATGGCCGTGAAACAGAAAGCTGAAGAAGAGGCCCAGGCCAAGGCCGCGGCTGACAAGAAAGCAGCAGAGGAACGCGAAGCCAGGGCCCGCCAGGATGCTGCTGCCGAAGCGCAGCGCCGCGCGGAGGCCGAGCAGGCCCGCCAGCAGGCTGAGCAGGCCCGCGCCGCCGCACAGGCCGCCCAGGCCGACGCGGAGCGCATGAAGGCCGAAGCTGACAAGGCGCGTCAGGACGCGGAACGCGCCCGCCAGGAAGCCGACACCGCCCGCGCCGCGGCTGAACAGCAGAAACAGGCTCTGGCCGTGGAAGCCGAGAAAGCGCGCAAGGCGGCTGAGGAATCCGACCGCCTCCGCCAGCAGGCAGAAAAGGAAAAAGCCGATCTTCGCGCGCAGTTGCTGCAACAACTGAACGCCGTTCTCGCCACTCGCGACACCGCCCGCGGACTGATCGCCAGCATGTCTGACGTGCTGTTCAAGACCGGCAGTTATGAGCTGCTGCCGGGAGCGCGCGAGCGCCTGGCCAAGGTCAGCGGCATCGTGCTGGCCCACCCTGGCCTGCATCTCGAAGTGGAAGGCCATACTGACAGCGTGGGCGGCGACGAATACAACCAGAGGCTCTCTGAGCAGCGGGCCGGCGCCGTCCGCGATTACCTGGTGCAGCAGGGCATTACCGGTGATTCCATCGTCTCGCGCGGCTTCGGCAAAACCCAGCCCGTCGCTACCAATGACACGGCCGAAGGCCGCCAGCAAAACCGGCGTGTCGAGCTCGTGCTCTCCGGCGAAGCCATCGGACTGAAGACCGCCAACGCCAGCGCGCCGGGCGCTGGCACAA
>DASTJB010000267.1:0-9260 GCA_035717005.1 Candidatus Angelobacter sp. | reverse complement strand
CTTCCTGCTGCACAAGCACGATCCCAGGGGGTGCCATTTGATTGTGTGCTGGCGGCACAACTGGGAAGAGGCGCCGATGGAGGTGATTGAGTTGAAGTCAGCGATCAAAAACATCGGGTGATCGGGAGATCGGGTGATCGGGTGATCGGAAAATCAAAACCTTACCACGGAGACACGGAGGCACGGAGAAAATCGGGAGATCGGGAGATCGGGTGATCGGGTGATCAAAACCTTATGAAACGCAGAGGAAAGGAGGACGCGAAGGAAAACGGTTTCAGGGTACCTCGCCCTAAGCGCTCAAGTCGTGCCCTGACACTTGTCTGGTCGGGGATTGCAGAAAAAGGCGGTCGCGAATTGTAGCGACTCAGATTGCGGGTTCGAGCGAGGTCGTCTGGTTGAGGTTCTCAATCTTCACCTTGACGATCCGGTAACGGTCCATCTGCAGGACGGTGTAGCGACGGGTGTCGTAGTCAAACTGTTCGCCGGCGTTGGGGATGCGGCCGAGCTGGGACATGACGAAGCCGGCCAGGGTCTCAAAGCCCTCTTCCCTGGGGAGCGAGATGTCATATTGGGCTTCAAGGTCGCGCAGGTTGGAGCCGCCGTCGACGACGACGGCGCCCGAGGCCAGGGGCACGGGGAGGCGCTGGGCGACGTCAAATTCATCTTCCAGCTCGCCGACGATCTGCTCCAGCACGTCTTCCACGGTCACCAGGCCGGAGACGGAGCCGAATTCATCGACCACGATGGCGAGGTGGCGCTTGCGGCGCTGGAATTCCAGCAGGAGATCGTCAAGCGTCTTGGTTTCCGGCACGAAGAGCACTTCACGCATGAGATTGCGTACCTTCATGTCAGAAGCGGGCGTGGAGCGGCGGGAAAAGAGATCGCCGGCGGAGAGGCGGGTCTGCATGATGCGGGAGACGTCCTTGGAGTAAAGCAGGCCGATGATGTTTTCACGGCCCTTTTCCGGATCATAGACGGGGACGCGCGAGTGCTGCTCTTCCACGACCTTGGCCATGGCTTCTTCGAGCGGCATATCAGCGGGCAAGGAGAAAATATTGTGACGCGGGACCATGATTTCACGCACGGTGACGGAGCCGAGATCGAGCGCGCGGTGGATCATGTCTTCTTCCGCCTCAGGCAGCAGGCCGATGCGGCGGCTGGCAGTGACGATCAGCTTGAGTTCTTCGGCGGTGTGGGCGCCGCCTTCACGACGCAGCCGCGAGCCGAAGCCCTTGAGCACCAGGTTGGCCGACTTGTTCATGATGACCAGGAAGGGGTGCGCGAGGGTCATGAAGACGTCCATGGGCGGGGCGACGGCAAGGGCGACGCGTTCGGCGCGTTCCAGGGCCAGCGACTTGGGGACGAGTTCACCCAGGATGACCAGGAAATAGGTGATGACGATGAAAGCCAGGGTCGCGGCCAGTCCGTGGGCGTACACGGCGGCATGCGGAACGCGGCCGAGCCAGGGCTGGATGATGGCGGCGAGAGTGCCTTCGCCGATCCAGCCGAGGCCGAGGCTGGCGAGGGTGACGCCGAACTGGACGGCGGGGAGGAATTCGTCGAGGCGCTGCTGGATTTTGCGGACGGTACGGGCGCCGATGCGGTGCTGGTCAATGAGCTGCTGGATGCGGGTGTCACGCACGGAGACCATGGCGAACTCCGCGGCAACAAAAAAGGCGTTGGCTGCCACGAGAAGCACCACCAGGATGATCCTGAGCAGGACCAGGGTGACCATGGAGAGTTAATGATATACCGCGCCGGGCAGCGGGAATACCGGGAAAAAGGACGGAGACAGGTCGAACACAAGGTCCCTCACCCCTACTCGGCCGCTGATCTGCCCATTCACGCGCAGAGAACGCGCGCGAATGGGGGCCCGGAGAAAGCGCGGCCTCGCTCACGGGGATTCGGGATGACGACGCGATTTTGAAGAGGCCGAAGAGGGTTGGTGGTCGCGAAACGAGGTTCGGAGGCGAGTGGAAGGGATTAGGGGCGAAAGGGCCGGAAGTCCAATGGTTTTAACGGCTTTTGCTATCTTTTTCGTCCCAATAAAGTCTAAGCAGGTGTTCCGGAAGAAAGTGTGCCCATTTGCCAGGAAAGCGTGTTTTGGCCGGAACTTCTCAGCGGATTCCAGCGTATTCAGTGGCAGCGGATTCATTGCGGCAATATCGGCTTAATAAAGGAGCGCCCCGATGGCAAGCGGTAAAAAGAAGAGCAGGCGGCTGATTTATATCCTGGGCGCATTTGCCGTCCTGGTAATCATTGTGGTGGGCCTGGTGGCGGCGACGCGGGGAAGCGCGAAGATTGAACCGTCAAAGCTGGCCAAGGTGGACAAGGGTGATCTGGCCAAGAGCGTGGTGGCGACGGGGAAGATCGAGGCGATTACCAAGGTGGAAGTGAAGAGCAAAGCCAGCGGGATCGTGGAAAAATTATTGGTTGATTACGGCGATCAGGTAAAGCACGGGCAGGTGCTGGCGGAGCTGGACAAAGAACAGATCCTGGCGCAGGTGAACCAGACACAGGCTTTGAAAGAAGCAGCGGAAGCGGCCGAGCGCGCGGCGGAAGCTGACCTGGAACGCGCGAAATATGATGCCGAAGGGCCGGATGTCCCGATGCTGAAGCGGGCTTATGAGCGCGCGCAGCAGATGGCGAAGGACGGCGTGGTGTCGGCGTCGGCGCTGGATGACGCGCAGAAGAATTATGAGCTGGCGGTGAATAAGCAGTCGCTGGGCAGGGCGAATATGGGGTCGGCGGCGGCGAAGTTGAGGCAGGCGCAGGCGCAGGTGTCGCAGGCGAAGGCGCAGCTGGCGGAAAAGCAGGAAGAGTATAGGAATTCGACGATCGTGGCGCCGATAGACGGCACGGTGCTGTCGCGGGATGTGGAAGTCGGCGATGCAGTGAGCTCGATTCTGGTGCTGGGCTCCTCAGCGACGCTCGTGATGACCCTCGGGGATACCCACGAAGTTTATGTCAAGGGCAAGGTCGACGAGAGCGATATTGGCAAAGTGTTTATGGGCCAGGCAGCGCGCATAAAAGTTGAATCCTACAAAGACCGCACCTTCTCCGGCAAAGTCACCAAGATTTCTCCCATGGGCGTGGAAAAAGACAACGTCACCACTTTTGAAGTGCGCGTCTCGATTGACAACTCCAAGGGCGAGCTCAAATCGCAGATGACCGCCAACGCAGAAATCCTGCTCGAAGAGCACAAGGGCATTCTGATCGTCCCTGAAGGCGCGCTCATGTATGACAAGGACCGCAAGGCTTCCATCGAGGTCCCCGATCCCAACGCCAAAGACGGCCGCAAGAAGATCGCCGTCACCGTAGGAATTTCCAACGGCTCGAAAACCGAGCTGCTCTCCGGCCTGAAAGAAGGCCAGCAGGTCATCCTGCAGTGAGGCAGGTTGAAACTGACTCACTGCAGTGTATCAGCGTCTAGCGTCCCGGCGCGCCGGGACGCGGGGCCTTTAGGCAGACGTTCATCGCGTAGCGATGAATTCTAGCCATTATCTGAACGCTTCTGTAATTAGGAGGACACATGAAATCAGCCAGAACTCTGGGCTTTCTGATCGCAGTGTTCGCATTCGCCACGCTCCCGCTTCACGCCGCGACCACCGGCCATTTTGAGCGAACGCTGAACGTTACCGGCCCGGTGGAGCTGGAAGTCAGCTCCGGCTCGGGCAATATCACCGTCCATCAGGGCGCCAACGGCTCTGTTTACGTCTCCGCCAAGCTGCACGCCAACAGCGGCTCCTGGCTCTTCGGCGGCGGCAACGTGGAAGAGCGCATTCATCGCATCGAGCAGAATCCGCCCATCGTCCAGAACGGCAACACCATCACCATCGGCAAGATTGATGACCGCGAGCTCACCCGCAACATCTCCATCGACTATGACGTCACCGTGCCGGCGCAAACGCGGCTCAACTCGCACACCGGCTCCGGCGATCAGACGATCACCGGCCTGCAACTGCCCGTCACCGCCAAGACCGGCTCCGGCAACATCACCATCGAGCGCATCACGGGCGATACCCGCATCAGCTCTGGCTCCGGCAATCTGAAAATCAACTCCGTGAAAGGCGTGCTTTATTGCGACACTGGCAGCGGCAACGTCCGCGCGCAGGAGATCGCCGGTGACGTCGTGGCCAGCGCCGGCAGCGGTAACATTGAAGTCCAGCAGAGCGGCGGCAGCGCCAAGGCGGAAACCGGATCGGGCACCATCCGCCTCAGCGGCGTAAAGGGAGGCTTGCGCGCCCAGGCCGGCAGTGGTGACATTCACGTCCAGGGCGAGCCCACCAGTGACTGGCGTCTCGGCGCCGGCTCCGGCAACATCAGCCTGAAGATTCCGGCACAGGCGTCCTTCAACATCGATGCCCGGACCTCCTCCGGCTCTCTGACCGTGCGTCACCCCGTTACCATGCAGGGCTCCATCTCTCACAATCACCTTCAGGGTAAGGCCGGCAATGGCGGTGTACTGCTTGACCTGCATACCGGATCGGGAGACATCGAAGTCGACTAGACTTAATAAAACACACTGATCGCCGCGGATTTCCCTGATGTTCCCCTGCTGGATTTCTGCGGCGATTCTGCTTTTGCGGCCAGATCGGCAGATCGGTCTCATAATCGTTTCCTATGGCTGCTGATCTCAAAGCCAATTCCACCAAGATGTCGGGTCTATAACATCGATATCTGAATCAGATGGACATCCCAGAGTCAAAACCTATGGCTCACATGTAAAAATCCGCGATTATTAAACGATCTAATCTCCTTCCAACAAAGCTTTAATCACATCCGCGCATTCTACGAATGTTCGGCGGATTACTTTAGTAAGGGTCTGGGCGCCGCGCGGGTTGAATAGGCCCAGGCTATAACAGGTCCCATTCGCGCTCCGGTTTTTGGACGTGAAAGGGCAGACTCAAAGTTCCCGCTCCGGGCAATCAGGCTATGCGGGCTGGTTGTATAGGGCACTGCTGGGTGGCCTGGGATAGTGAACAGAAGCATGCTGCACATTCTGTGCACTCCCGGTAACTCTCGGTTCATCCCCATCGACAATCGCAGCTGGCAGTAGTGTGACCATGCTGGACGTGTCTTTTGTCGCCGCAGAAGGCTCTGCGGCGCAACAGGAGAGGTGTGTCCAGGCTGGGACCCGGTCGAACTGAGATCTGACAACAAAAAAGGACGGGATTGGCCATGACCTATCTCAGAGGAACCACCTTTAACCAGCACAGCGCCACGCGCCAACTTGAATGGACGCAACCAGCCACACTTCCGGCTCCGGCACAGGAGGCCACGCCATGGATTTCAGGATTCCTGCGTGCCCTGGTGCAGACCCTCTCACCATCCACGGTGCGCGGGTTCTATCGCGAGCTCGACAGGACAGACCCTCTGCTCTCGCGCCTGGGCTGGGTCCTGATGGCCGTGGTTCCCGTCTTCGCTGCGCTCGCCTTACTGGTCCCGGCAACCCTGCATGGGGTCAACCCGTGGATTAAGCCCATCAAGTTCTCGCTTTCCTTCTCTACTTTCGCCACCACCATCAGTCTTTTCCTGCTGACGCTGAAGATTCCGTCGTGGCAACTCAGGCTTGCCCGCCGCACGATTGCCGTCAGCGTCGCCTTTGAGATCCTCAGCCTGGCGGCTCAGGCGTGGCGCGGTGTCCATGCCGCGGGCAGCCACACTCTGCTCGATGGCTTTCTGGCGCAGATGACCAACAGCATGGTCATGATCAATACCGCGATCGTCACCGCCATGTTCGCCCTGTTCTGCGCCAGGCGAGTTCACTCGAGCATTGTCGATAGCCCCATGCTCGCGGCCCTTCGTTACAGCCTGGTAGTTTTTCTCGCCGGCAACGCGATCGGCGGCTACATGCTGGCCCGCGGCTCGCACACCGTCGGCGCACGCGACGGCGGTCCCGGACTTCCCTTCGTGAACTGGAGCGTCATCGGCGGCGATTTGCGCATCGCGCACTTCATCGCCATTCACGCCATACAGATCATTCCCGTGTTTGCCTACGTGCTCGCGCAGATGGCGCCGGTGCCGGCGGTGAAGCAGCGCAAGTTGGCCGTAGCGGCGCTCTCCATCCTGGTGGCCACGGCTGTCGGCATGACATTTTTGCAAGCCGCACTGGGAAGACCGCTGCTTCCATCAGCTTTATTGGGAAGGTGAGCCGGTTACCGGCGGTTCAAATTGCGATCTCGTTGTGTGAGGCCCTCCTCACATAGAGCCACTCGCGATTCCGACCCGAGTTCTTGGCCGTGTAGAGAGCGGAGTCGGCTGCCGCGATAAGATCGTCGTTGGTGGTAAAGCTCTGCTCCCACGCAGCAATGCCCAGGCTGATCGTTACTTTTTCCGGAAGGTAATCCAGGCGCATGGCTTCAACCCCTTCCCGGATCCTCCGTGCCAGCGCCGTTCCCGCTTCTCCTGTGGTTTCCGGAGCGATAATGGCAAACTCTTCCCCGCCATAGCGGCAGAACACATCTGAGACGCGAAGATTCGGCTCGCACCGGCGCACCAGCTGCGCCAGAACGCGGTCGCCGGCCAGGTGGCCGTAACGGTCGTTCAGCTGCTTGAACCCATCCACATCGAAGATGATCAGTGAGAGCGGAGAGCCGTAACGGCGTGCGCGTTGAACTTCTGATTCAAGGCTGCTCTCAAAATACCGCCGGTTGTAAATTCCGGTCAGGCGGTCCGTGTCCGCCTGGTGCTGCATCAGCGCCCGTTCCCGCTCCACGCGCTGGATCATGGAAGCAAGCACCCAGATCAGGATGACCAGCAGCACAATGTCTGATACAACGCTCAACGCCATCACCAGATGCGGATGGCCGAGGTTCCAGCGGGTGCGAATGAAGACCGCGCCCAAGGCGACCGGTACCAGTACCGCGATCGGGACCAGATAGCGCGCCACCATCGACGCGATGGACGGGCCTGCAAACACCCGCACGAAGCCCGCCTTTCTCTCCACGAAGAGGAAGCCGAGCGCCAGCAAGAAGAAGTTCACGCCGGTGTGCAGCGCCATTGCCACAGAGCTGCTGCTGACCGCGCCATAAAGAGCGGGCACTCCATAGAGATATCCGACAATGGCAAAGCTGGATGACAAGGCCACCAGGAGCGCCAGCGTTTCTTTTGCGTAATCGGCCCATTTAAATCGCGGTAACAGCATCGCCGTCCCAAGCAACACGAAGTTCGCCGCGCTAATCGGCGCCATCCGTCCAGGATGCGCCGAACGCTCCGGATCGAAAAACAGCGCTTCATCAAGATGAAGGTCGATGCCGAAGACGTATTCGGAAAGAGTCAGAGCGCCCAGCAGGACGGCGCTCAGTGACAGATACTTCTGGCATCTCAGGTTTCGCCGCGACGATTCGCAGTAAAGAGCTGCCGCCAGCAGCAGGAATGCAATCGCGGTATTGGGCTTCATGGCTGGCAGCCTGGAACCGATGCTGGTCAGCAGGTGGATGCCTGAAACCCATCCCGCCAGGGCCATGAAAGCCATGGCTCCGGCCACATACTCCGCCGTGGTGGGAACGACTTTGTGTGGATTCAGACCGGGCAAATCCACAAGGGTCTCCTTCTCTGAGCTCTTCATGATGAGCGCTCACACGGCCCGGAGTATGTGTCTGCCATCACAGCGCGGATATGGCATCCGCAGCCGCTTGCGTGATTGACCCGTCTTCTCTAACATGTTATAAAAGCGAGTTTTACTGGACTAGCTGGACGCGCTTTCGCGTTCGCCTAGCCAATGGTTCCAACGCGGCCAAGCCTCAAAACCACGAGTATTTCTTGATGTGGAAGCGCGTTTCGGGAATTGCCAGTAAGCGTGGTTAATCAGAACAAGTCCACACTAACTAGATTTCTGGAGGAGTTACACATATGCACACCTGGTCCGCATCGGGCCTGATGGGCCGCGTAATCCGCACGTCTGCTACCGCATCGGGCAGGAAGCGTCTGCGTCGTGCCGCCGCTCTCGCGCTCGTCGTCACCATCCTGAGTTTCATCCTTCCCGCGTCTGCGCACGCTCTGGCATCTGCGCCTGCCTCTGCCACTGTGGTGCAGGAACACGGCGCTGCCAAGCCCGCCTCCGAGGCGGGCGGCGAAGCCAATCTCCACCTGCCCGACATGAGCAGCGTCAAATTCTTGAATCAGTCCATCACCGGCTCCAGGCTGTTGGAGATCGGGTTGGTCTTCTGCGCGCTGGGCGGGCTCTTTGGCCTGATCATCTATATGCAGTTGAAAGGCGCGCCGGTGCATCGCGCCATGAGGGAGATTTCCGAGCTGATCTACGAAACGTGCAAAACGTATCTGGTCACGCAGGGAAAATTCATCCTTCTCCTGTGGGCCTTCATCGCCGTGATTATCGCCATCTACTTCGGCTGGCTCGCGCCCATC
Organism: Candidatus Angelobacter sp.; assembly: GCA_035717005.1. Lineage (GTDB taxonomy): Bacteria > Acidobacteriota > Terriglobia > Terriglobales > Acidobacteriaceae > Angelobacter. Next base: position 890 of record DASTJB010000267.1, on the reverse strand, counting down.
GCCGGCAAGCCGATCGCCGTCACCCTGCCCATCATCCTCCTCTTCAGCCTCATCGGCATCGCCGGCAGCTACGGCGTGGCGTGGTTCGGCATTCGCGTTAACACCTTTGCCAATTCGCGCACGGCGTTCGCCGGGCTCAGGGGCAAGCCCTATCCGATCTATAACATTCCGCTCAAGGCCGGCATGTCGATCGGCATGATGCTGATCAGCGTGGAACTGTTGATCATGCTCTGCATCCTGCTCTTTATTCCGGCGGATTACGCCGGCGCCTGCTTCATCGGCTTCGCCATCGGCGAATCCCTGGGCGCGGCGGCGCTGCGTATCGCCGGCGGCATCTTCACCAAGATCGCCGATATCGGCTCTGACCTGATGAAAATCGTCTTCAAGATCAAGGAAGACGACGCCCGCAACCCCGGCGTGATCGCCGATTGCACCGGTGACAACGCCGGCGACTCCGTCGGCCCCAGCGCTGACGGGTTCGAGACTTACGGCGTCACCGGCGTCGCCCTGATCACCTTTATTCTGCTCGGCGTCCGCCATCCCGGCGCCGTCGGGGCGCCGCCTCAGGACATTCTCAATATCCAGGTGCAGCTGCTGGTCTGGATCTTCGTGATGCGCATCATGATGCTGGTGGCCAGCTCCGTCTCCTACTTCATCAATGAGGCCTGGGCCCGCGCCAAGTACGCCAACTCGGATGACATGAACTTTGAAACCCCACTGACCTCACTGGTCTGGATCACCTCCATCGTCTCCATGGTCCTGACCTTCGTCGTCTCCAGGCTCATCATCCCCGAATTGAACGGTAATCACGATCTGTGGTGGCAACTCTCCACCATCATCTCCTGCGGCACGCTGGCCGGAGCCATCATCCCTGAGCTGGTCAAGGTCTT
>DASTJB010000266.1:0-4602 GCA_035717005.1 Candidatus Angelobacter sp. | reverse complement strand
GATGAGCACCTACCGGCTGGTGCTTACTTCCTTCAATCTTAATCTCCGAAGGGCGATAATTTCCCGCATACGCGCTTATTCCGTCTAATGCAATCCGCTTTAGCTGGAGAATCAGCGATGGCCGGAGTTTGAAAGCGCGTCCAGAGCTCAGCCAATGCTCTACCGCCTCAATAACGAAATCGTATTGGCGCAGGCCGTTTCGAGCTTCTCTTTTTGCTTTTTCGTCCGGATCAGTAATCAGCTCAGCGTCAAATGCCTTACTATGACGCTCTTCATCCTGATTCATTCAGTGTTTCTCTCAAGGAGATCGGCCTCTTGATCGACCGTTTGTCGCGTTATCCTCGGATTCTCGATTTTCGTATTGCCGTAGGCAAAGCTGCGTCGTTGTTCTTCCTGCTGAGCGGCTGTGAACTCGGCTTTTTTTGCGGCGCTAAGCAATTGATCAAGATCTTCGGACATGGCTGCATCTCCCCGGCAATAACTCTAGCAAAGAAAAAGCACTCATGGTGATAAAAGGAGCTTACGTTCTGCGCTTGTAAAACACGTTGAACTGAAACCCGGGGTTCGGGGGAAAGAGCTCAGCCACTTTCTTCAAACGGTCGGCCAGGGCCGAAGGCACCAGCAGCGGATAGTCGCGCTCACGCAGCTCGTAATAGTCGACGTCGAGGCACAGGGAAAGCAGGTAGATTGCAATCGAATCTGAGAACGCCGCAGCCAGATAATCCGATTTGGCTTTCTCGTCCACCCGGCCGGAGCCGAACGGCTGTGCCTGCTTGCGGAATTCGTATGCATCCAGGCTGGTTTCACCGCGAACATTGCTGGTCACCTGCGCCCATGCGACGTCCGCGAATTCAGGCGAGATGCCGGCTTTCTCCACGAAGGCGTGTCCCACGTTGATGTAAAACTCAAACGCCACGGCAAAGCGGTCTTCCATCAGGCGGGTAGAAATGAAGATGCATTGCGCATTGCCTGACTCGAAGTTGCGATGGCAGAGCGCCCCTTCCGGAACCGGGCCGTCAAAGCGCTCGACAATCACGGTACGGTCCTCTTCGCCAATGGTGAGTGGAACGAAATAAAATGCCTTGCGGTCCAGCGCTCCGGCAATCGAGCGCGGAACGGCGCCGATGATCCGTTCCAGATCGTCGGAAGCCAGCTTAATTTCGCCGACGCTTGTGTAGCACACTCCGTTCGGCGCCTGGCTCACCCGCGCGTCGCGAATGATCTCCTGGGCGCTGCGAAGCTGCGCATTGACGGCCTGAGTCACGTTATTATTCTAACGTATGGCTGTTTGAGAGCGCCTAAGCCCGTGCGAAACCGGCGCGAGCGCGCTGACAGCCGCCACTTTCCTATGCGTAGATTCTTTTTGAGTGCCGGCATCGCCATCGTCTCCGGCGTGATCACTTTCTTTCTTTCGGTTGCGTTCCTGTGCATTGTTCTGCTGGTGTTGCGGGCCACGAGCCACGCCAACCCGGACATGACGCTGGCCTACCGCGCCGCCTGGCCGGTGGCGATCCTGGGCGCGATCTGCGCGTTCATCATCACGCTGGTCCGCAGCGGACGATCCCAAACCACCAGCCAGCCGCGCTAAACAAATCTTCACAACCCGGTGTTTGACCCTGCGCGCATGCGCATATAAACTGCTCTGCCCGTAATCAGCAAAGGAGAACGAATGCTCACGTTGAAACGTGTCCTCTTGTGCGTGGCCGTATTGACGCTGGCCGCCGCGCTCCCGGCGAGCGCCCAGGAAAAAGTCGATCTCGAAATGATCAGCAAGATCCGCTACGAAGGTTTCCGCAACTCCAAGATCATGGAGATTGCCAGCGGCCTGATGGACCAGATTGGCCCGCGCCTCACCGGTTCACCCAACGCCAGGCGCGCCAACGAGTGGACCCGCGACAAGCTGAAGGAGTTCGGCCTGGTGAATTCGCACCTGGAGGCCTGGGAGCCGTTTGGCCGCGGCTGGTCGAACGAATACACCAACGTGCGCATGATCTCGCCCGACGTGGCCACGCTCATCGCCTACGCCAAAGCCTGGACGCCCGGCACCGACGGTGCGGTTCGCGGCAAGGTGATACGCGTAAGGATCAGCGGGCCGCAGGACCTGGCGAAATACAAAGGCAAGCTGGCGGGCAAAATCCTTCTGGTAGGCGATGACCCGGAAGTAAAGCCCTCGGCGGATCCGCTCTCCGAGCGCTACAACGAGAAGTCGCTCGGCGACATTGAGCATTACCAGATTCCCAGCGAGCGCAACAACGCGCTCTTTGCCCAGTTCGCGCAGCGAGCCAGAATTCAGCGCCAGATCAACAAATTCCTCGACGATGAGAAGCCGCTGGCGATCATCGACCACAGCCGCGGCGCCATCGGCGGCGGCACCGTGTTTGTCCAGCAGGGCGGCTCGTACAAGGTCGGGCAGACCGCCGCCACGCCGCAGATCACGCTGGCCACCGAGCAATGGACGCGTATTGCGCGCATTCTGGCGGCCAAAAAAGAGGTCGAGCTCGAGCTGAACGTGAAGAACAACTTTTACGACGGCCCGGACGCGATGACGCAGAATGACACCATCGCCGAGATTCCCGGCACCGACAAAAAAGATGAAGTCGTGATGCTGGGCGCGCACCTGGATTCCTGGCACGCCGGCACCGGCGCTACTGATAACGGCGCGGGCACCGTGGTGATGATGGAGGCCGTGCGCATCCTCAAGGCGCTCGACGTCAAGCCGCGCCGAACCATCCGCATCGGCCTGTGGACCGGCGAAGAGCAGGGCCTGCTGGGTTCGCAGTGGTACGTGGCGCACCATTTCGGATCGCGGCCGGAGTCGAAGGACCCCGATCGCAAGGGCGACCCCACGGTGCTTCGTCGCGATACCGGCCCCATGTCGATCAAGCCCGCGGAGCAGTCCAAGGTCTCAGTCTATTTCAACGTCGACAACGGCACCGGCAAGATCCGCGGTGTTTACCTGCAGGAAAACGCCATGGCCGCGCCAATCTTCGAAGCCTGGATGAAGCCCTTCCACGATCTCGGCATGGACACGCTCACCATGCGCACCACCGGCGGCACCGACCATCTCTCGTTTGACGCTGTCGGCATCCCCGGCTTCCAGTTCATCCAGGACCCGATCGAGTACGACACGCGCACCCACCACTCCAACATGGACGTTTACGACCGTCTGCAGCCGGAAGACATGAAGCAGATGGCGGTGATCGTGGCGTCATTTGTGTACATGGCGGCGCAGCGCGACCAGATGTTCCCACGCAAGCCGATCGAAAAAGAGCTGCCGCCCCCGCCGCCTTCGGAAGACGAAGAGAACGCTTCGCCGGTGACCAACCCGACCGCGGCCGACCGTCCGCAGCAACCGCGTCCCGCAGAACAACGTCCGCCGCAGGCGCAACCGAGTCCAACACCGACCCCGACACCCCGGCCGCAATAAGCAGCCGGCACATGATCTGGCAGCGAGCCCGACTTGCGCGGCGAGCTGCTGTGCTTCAGACGCAGGAGACCCTTGCCTCGACCCTGGATCGCAAGCGGTTTGGAGCGAAGCGACAGCAATGCAAAGAGACGTAGCACTGCTACGTCTCTCCTTGTTGAGCTGATCATTACTGTGAGGCCACGAAAAGCCCCGCCGATCCGCCATCCTGAGCCGAACCCACCTCCGGGCTGACTCGCTTCATGCACCTCGTGGTGAGGCGAAGGATCTGCTCCACTGCTCTCGAGGTTTAAAACCGCTAACCTCCGCAGGCCTCCCGGCTAGTAGCCAGCAGCTGGAAGTTAATTTGTCAAGGAACATATCTCTCATCCGCCTGGGCGGCATCAACTCACAATCTTTGGCAATTTTCGGCGATCCCGGCAATCCGAAATTACCGTTCAGTTAAACCGGTTAACCCTCCCACCCCCTCCCTGGGTATCCCACTGTATCCCAGTTTGGCGTGGGTTTGTCCCAGATTGGATCCAGGACCGCCATCCCAGCCGCAGTCGGGCCAAAAAATGAAGATCCGCGCCATCTAATGGCAGCCATAGGGCATCCTAACCCTTCTATTATTGCGAATCAATGGCGAAATAGTACAGTGTTCTTTTTCGCGTCAAGGGCTACGCCCTATCTCGGTTACCAGGGAAATCGGACGGAAAAACTCTTCTTCGCGCTTACGATAATGGTCGACCCAGGTTCCGATCAGGCGAGTGCAGCACGTAAGACGTGCTCTTCCGGCCCGCGGCCTGCACAGCACGACGCGAGTTTGCCGTCGATGACAACCGCTGGCACACTGCGCACGCCGTATTGCTTGGCTTTGGAAGCGATGTCGGATTTGTTCATGTCATGAACGACCACCTCGTGCGAACCCGCAAGCCGCTTCACGATTTCGATGGTTTCCTTGCAGGCGGAACAACCTGCGCTGAAGATTTCGACTTTCTTCTTGTCAGCCATGATGTTTAATACTCCCTTAGTTCATTGATTTTTCTGTACAGCACGCGACCCTGATAATCCGATGCGGCCATGCGTTCCACAACGAAGCGATGACCAACAGCCCAACCGCTCCGTACACCAAAGGCTTGGACTCCCACGCAAACTTGCCCATCAGCACACCGACTGCAGCAACGAGCCCCACTACG
>DASTJB010000265.1:0-18285 GCA_035717005.1 Candidatus Angelobacter sp. | reverse complement strand
CGATCCCCTCATTTGAGGCGGCCAAGATGCTGGTGCGCGACGATGGCTCGATTGTAGGTACGATCGGCGGCGGCTGCGTTGAAGCCGAGGTCTGGGAAGCGGCGCGCGAGGCGATGAAGACCGAGAAGCCGAAGACCTTGCACTTCGACCTGAACAACAATCCCAAATACGATACCGGGCTGGTCTGCGGCGGCACGCTCGAAGTGTTTGTCGAGCCGGTGCTGGCGGTTTCCACGCTCTACATTTTCGGCGCCGGCCACGTGGCCTGGAGCCTGTATAAGGTTGCGCGGCTGGCGGGTTTCGAGGTGGTCGTAACGGACGACCGCGAGACGTATGCGAACCGTGAGCGTTTTCCGGATGCGCGCGACGTTTACGCGGATGAATATGAGCGCGTGACGCAGCAGCTTGCGCCCAACGATGCGTCGTACATCGTGATCGTGACGCGCGGTCATCGCGATGACATGCGCGTGTTGCGCTGGGCGGCGCAGACGCCGGCGCGCTATATCGGGATGATCGGATCCCAGCGGAAGACCATTGCGATTTACAAGGAGCTGGAGAAGGAAGGCGTTTCTGCGGAAAAGCTGGCGCGGGTGTATGCGCCGGTGGGGATCGACATTGGCGCGATTACGCCGGAGGAGATTGCCGTGGCGATTGTGGCCGAGCTGATCGCGATCCGGAGGAACTCGCCCACAGAGCTGCCGCACATGAAGAGCGTGAAGGCGGCGGAGATCCTTTCTTCTGTCGCTTCGCTCCAAACCGCCGGTAAACCTGACAGCGCCAGAGATTCTTCTGCGCCTGGGGCAGGCAGCTCGCCGCGCAAGCCGGGCGCGCTGCTCATCTCGGATGAAGAAACTGGCTCCGAATGACTATCCCGCGTTGATCGCGTAAATGCGCGGCCAAGATTTTGTTTTTCTGCCAGTCTCGGCTGTTCAGCGGTGAATGCGGATAACTGCAGCTAAGATATAGTTTCAATATGCCCCTCTCACCTTCATTTGCCGGCGTAATTCTGGCCGCGGGCGCATCTTCCCGCATGGGGCGCGACAAGGCGCTGCTGCCGTGGCGCGACGGCACGTTTTTGTCAGCGGCAATCCGCGCTTTGCAGCCTTCGACCGAACTGGTGCTGGTGGTGGCGGGCGCGAACGCGCCGGGCCTGGAGGCAATTGCCGATGCTCATGCCGCATTCCTGGTGGTGAACCCGGAGCCGGAGCGCGGGCAATTCAGCTCGCTCCAGGTGGGCTTGCAGGAAGTGCTGAACCGCGGACGCGATGCGGCGATCGTGACGCTGGTGGACCGGCCGGCCGCCAAAACGGAAACCGTGCAGCAGATCAAGGCGGCGTTCACGGTGAGCGAGGAAAACATCTGGGCCGTGGTACCGCAATATGGCGGTAAGCACGGCCATCCGATTGCGATCGGCCGGGAGATGATTGAGGCTTTCCTGCGCGCGCCCTCCGGCAGTACAGCGCGCGACGTGGAGCATGCCCGCCAGAGCCACATCCGCTACCTTCCAGTGAGTGATCCGCTGGTGGTGGCCAATGTGGACACGCCGGAAGAGTTCGAGCGGCTCCGCACGGGGATCCCCACCTGATGTCCGAGACAAAATCCTTATCAGAAAACCATAGATTTGCCGACTCAGTGCTGGTGCTGCGCCCGCGGGTGGCCGTTTTTGACTGCGACGGCACGCTGTGGAGCGGAGACTGCGGCGCGGACTTCTTTTACTGGGAGATCGAACGCGGGCTGCTGCCCAGGAAGATCGTGGACTGGGCCCTGCCGCGCTATGACGACTACAAGGCCGGCAACGTCGCTGAAGATGTCATGTGCGGCGAGATGGTGACCATCAACGCCGGCATTCCGATGCAGGAACTGGAGGAGGCGGCAGAAGAGTTCTTCTCGAATGTCGTTGAGCCGCGCATCTTCCCGGAGATGCTGCGCCTCACGCGCGAGCTCGCGTCTACGGGATGCGAAATCTGGGCCGTCTCTTCGACCAATGACTGGGTCATCCGCGAAGGGGTGAAGCGCTTTGGCATTCGCAGGAGCCGAGTACTGGCGGCAGCAGTACACGTGGAAGACGGCGTGCTGACGGACCGGCTGGTGCGCGTTCCCAGCGGCCCGGGGAAGGTTGCGGCCATCAACGAGGTGGTGCGCAAGCCGGTGGACGTATGCTTCGGCAATTCAATTCACGACCGCGAGATGCTGGAGATGGCGCGGCACGCCTTTGTGGTCAATCCGAATCCTGACCTGGAAAAGCTGGGGCCGGAAAAGAGCTGGCCGGTGTATTGGCCGGCGGGAACGGGGAGGTAGAAACGTGCAGCTCGTCTTCTTTGTGATAGCACTGTTGATCTTGCAACCGCGGGCCGGCAGTTCACCCAGTTCTACTCACGACACGACTGACGATTCGGTTGGCTTTCAGGTAAGACTGGAGCGTGGGCCGGCGAGATTCAACGAAACCACATCCTGGTCTGCGACTTACACGTCCAATGGGCATACCGCGAAATTTCTGATCGAGTTGAATGCGAAGTCAAAATCCTCCGCAGGACCGATCCCGATCAGTTTTGGCAAAGGCAGATTCCTTGCGCAACCAGGTTCCGACTCCACAACCTTGATTGCGGCTCTCAAAAAGGCGCTTCAAGCAAAGAAGGTCCCAGCAAAACCGAAAAGAGTCGCAGAGGTACCGTTTGAGTATGCGATTCTAGGGCGCGGCCAGCACCGTGCACCCGACGGCAGTTTCAACTCGCAACAGCCAGGTGACTGGATCACTTTGAAGCTCTTCTTCGGCGACGACGAGGGGGAGGTCTTCCTCAACCTGAATCCGGTCACAGGTAAAGGAGAATTCTCAATCAAAGACGCGGACTATGGTGATTACGTGGTGGGAAAGCTAGCCCAGGTGCTTTGAATCCGCCCGTTACCGGAAGATTTCCTGCACCCTCTCCTTGAACCATTCCCAGCCGGTGAGCGGCCGTTGCGGCGCGACATTCCAGCTGCGCAGGAACTCGACCTTGCGGAAGTCTTTGGGCACGTCAAACAGCGAGAGTTCGAGCGGCCCTTCCTTGAGTTCGACCACCTCCGAGCCCCAGGTGGAGGAGAGCATGCGCGGCGTGCCGTCAGGCTGCCGCATTTCGCTGCGCAACGTGGTGGTGACCTTTACGGGGAAGCCGGTATCGACGCCGCTGCGGTGAACTTCAAGCTTGTCCATCTTATTGGCGCAGCGGTCGGCGGAGCCGGCAGAGACTTCAGTGGCCACGACCACGCCTGAACTATTGCCTTTTTGCTGGCGCCACTCCGGCAGCAGGGCGCCATCGATATACCAGCCGTCAGTTTCACTCTGCGAGGGCTTGGAGCAGGCGCCGGGGCCGGCGACCCGCTTTTCACGCGTGATGATGTGGCGGGCGACGTGTCCGAACATCTCCTTGCGCTCGCCGGTATCGATGTTCTCGATGAAAATCTGCAGGATGCCGCCGGATTGGGTAAGGGTACGCGGCCGGATGGTTGCGCCGGCGCCGCGGGCATCGGATTCGTACGTGGTGTACTCGTGGGCATCGAGGTCGAGCACGAAGATGCGGTTGTGATCGCCGCCACGAAGAACGATGGTGGCCATGGGCGGACCAGTGCGGTCGCGCATCTGCGAGCGCCACTCATTGCGCAGGCGGTCGTGAGCGAGATATTCGGTGCGGGTATCAGTGAAGCCGCCGGTCACCTGCCGGGTCACGATTTTCAATCCATTGACGGACGGGCCCGGAGAGGTAAAGGTACTCACCACGATCGTCAGCAGAATCGTCAGCGGCTTAATCATTTTGGCCTCTCGTCTGGGCAGCGAGTGGGTAGGGAAAATATTGTAGCCCCAATCGGCGCCCGCGCACACAATTAAAAAGTGAGAAGCGCGGGGATTGTCAGGATGTTGCCAGAAGAGTTAACTCAGGCCGGACGCTGTTGTTGATTTGATTATCCCGCAGAGCTGCGGACGATGCCGCCTGCGCCTTACCTGGGCAGCTTTTTCAGCAGCTCCGAGAGAACGTCCATTGCGAGGTGAGTGGCGTGGACGGAGGCGTTGGGCAGGCCGCCGAGGGCTTCAAGGAGCTGTTCGCGCCGGACCGCGGAGGCTTCAGCCAGAGACTTGCCCTGGATCATCTCGGTTAGACAGGAGCCGGCAGCGATGGAGGCGACGCAGCCACGGGTGCGATAGCGCACCTGGGCGATGCGCCCGCCGGCGAGTTTGACGGCGAGCGTCATGATGTCGCCGCAGACCGGATGTTCCAGGCGGACCTCGGCGTCAGGCGCAGCGAGCTCGCCGACGTTGCGCGGGTGCTCGAAATGGTCGAGGACTGTTTCCGAATACGACATTTTGATCGTTCAACGAGAACCTTTGAAAACACGGGCGAGCAGAGCTGAGATCGGGATCGCGCGTGACCCGGTGATCTGGTGATCGGGAAACCGCGTTGATGCCGAGTTCTAAATTACGCCGATTACTCGATTTCCGATTCCTCCATTCCACTGTTCCTCTGTCTTTCAAAGGTTTCGCGTTTATATAATCAAATCATGCCAGAAAACCACGCGCCGCTGCGAATTGTCTCCTTGCAGCCGAGCGTTACGGTCACGCTGCGCGACCTGGGCGCCCTGGACCGGTTGGTTGCGTGCACAAAATACTGTATCGATATCTGCCCTGAGGCGCGCGAAACCGGATGTTTGATTGTGGAGGATTCGTGGTCAGCCAAGGCGGAGCAGATCATGGCCGCGAAGCCTGATCTGGTGATCGCGTCAGTGCCGTACCGGCTGGAGTCAGTGGCGGAGATCATCAAATGCGGCGTGCCTTTCCTCGGCCTGGCGCCGCGTACGCTGGACGATATCTACAAAGACATCATGATGATGTCGCAAATGCTGGGTCTGGAATCGTGGAGAGCACCCCGGCCGGGAGGCGCGCTGATCGCGAAAATGGAGAAGGAAGTTCAAGCCATGTGGCAAAAGACCATGGGAATGACGCGTCCGCTGGTCTATTGCGAGGAGTGGGGCAAACCGCTGATTTTGTCACAGCCGTGGGTGGCCGAACTGGTGGAGGCCGCAGGCGGCAGGTTCTTTGGGCAGCCGGGGAAGCATACGACGGAAGAAGAGGTTGCGGCGGCTGATCCTGAGGTAATCATTGCGGCGTGGTGCGGGGCGGGCGATCGCGTGCCGCTGGATAAGGTGGCAGCGCGGAGCGGCTGGGAGAAGACACGCGCGGTCAAGGGCGGACGCGTGTACTGCATTAACGACGAGTTTCTGAATACGCCGGCGAGCACCTTGATGAGCGGATTGAGGGCGCTGGCGGCGGCAGTGCATCCGGAGATATTTGGGGATGTGACCGGGCTTAGAAGAATTCAGAACACAATCGTACTCAAATGAAATGCAGGCACAGGCAAGAGTGCCTGTGGCGTAAAAACAGGGCCGAGGCCGGTGCTCAGCTGCGGAGGCAATCCGCACAAGCGCGATTCGACCACAAGCGATATCTGCGGAGCGACCGAAACGATGAAACAAGTGGTGGCAGCGGTCATCGTACGCGATGACAAAATCCTGATTTGCCAGCGCGGCGAGGACCAGCCCATGCCGCTCAAGTGGGAGTTTCCCGGGGGCAAGGTGGAACCGCAGGAAGAGCTGCGCGCGGCGCTGAAGCGGGAGTTGGATGAGGAACTCGGGATCACGGCCACGATCGGGATGCGAGTAACGGTCATTCGACATACGTATAGCAACGGCAATGCCGTGGAGCTGCATTTTTATCGCGTCGATGAATATGAGGGCGAGCTGGAGAACCGGATTTTCAACGATGTGCGCTGGGTTGGGCGCGGCGAATTGACGACCTACGATTTTCTCGAGGCCGATGTCGCTTTTATCCGGGAAATTAGCGTGGGAAGGATTCTCTAGTGTCCGCGCGAGATTACCTCAGCGGCTAAAGCCGCAGGCTTATAGGCCGCTTACGCGGCGCTGAAGGGCCGCTCTTCCACGGATCTGGAAACAGCAACTCTGGAACTACTCAGCCCTGGCCGGTGATCTGGGTCCAGATCCAGGCGGCGGTCAAGACGATCATAGAGACCGCGGTTCCCCAGGCAATGACGTTGGCAAACTTTGAATTCTTCCATGTCCCCATCAGCTCGGAGCGGTTTACCAGCTTCAGCATGAAGATCAGAACAAAGGGGAGGAGGATTCCGTTCGCGACCTGGGAAAACAAGATCAGCTTGATCAGCGGAATATGCGGGATGAGGACAAAGCCCGCGCCGCCGGCGATCAGGAAGGTGTAGATCCAGTAGAAGGTCGGGGCCTCAGAGAATTTCTTGTTGACTCCCGACTCCACTCCCAGGCCTTCGCAGATGTTGTAGGCCGTGGCCAGGGGCAGAATGGCCGCCGAGAGCATGGAGGCGTTCACCAAGCCGACTGCGAAAAGAAGTTTGGCCCAGTGCCCGGCAAGCGGGCCGAGCGCCTGCGCGGCGTCGGCTGCGTCATTAATGTTGTGGACGCCGCCTTTGTAGAGCGTGGCGGCGCAGGCCACCACGATGAAAAAGGCGATCACATCGGTGACGATGCAGCCCAGGATCACGTCCCAGCGGGAGAGCGAGTACTGGCGCTTGCCGATTCCCTTCTCGACGATGGAGGCCTGGAGGTAGAACTGCATCCAGGGCGTAATGGTGGTGCCGACCAGGCCGATCACCAGCACCAGGTATTCGCTGCTGCGGCTCACATGAGGGACGAAGGTGTCTTTGAGCGACTGAAACCAGTCAGGATGAGCGAGCAGAGCGGAGATGGGATAGGTGAAGTAGACCAGCGAAAAGAGAATGAGGATGCGCTCGACCGGCTTGTACGATCCGCGCACCACGACAAACCAGACCAGCGCGGCGCCGAAGGGCACGACGATATATTTGCTGACGCTGAAAATGCCCATGCCGGAGGCCAGGCCGGCGAATTCCGCCATGATGTTGCCGAAGTCGGCCAGGCCGAGAACGAGCATGACGAAGAAAGTCGCGCGGAGGCCAAACTCTTCGCGGATCAGGTCGGCCAGTCCCTTGCCGGTGACGGCGCCCATGCGCGCGGCCATCTCCTGTACGACGATCAAAGCGATGGTGGTGGGGATCAGCGTCCAGAGCAGCGCGTAGCCCAGCTTGGCGCCGGCCTGGGAGTAGGTGAGGATGCCACCGGGATCGTTGTCGACGTTGGCGGTAATGAAGCCCGGGCCAAAGACGGCGAAGAAGGCGAGCAGGCGGTAGCGCATGGCGCCGAAGCCGGCTACGCCGCGTGGCAATTTCACGTCTTTTTTGAACAGTTTCAGCTTCATGGTCCGCGCGTTCCAGGTGAAGGTTGAGGTTTAGAGAAATTGCGGCGAGAGATTGCTGGTTACTGGAAGACGAGGAGAACGCTGAGCACGATCATGCTTCCGGCGGTCACCCAGGCGACCCAGTTAAAAAACTTTGTGTTCACGTGCGTGCCCATGAGATGCGGCTTGTTGATCAGCAGGAGCATGAAGAGCAGTACAAAGGGCAGGAGCACGCCGTTCAACACTTGCGAGAGAACGGGAATCTTGAGCAGCGGGAACCGGGGGAGAAGAATTACCGCCGCGCCGGCCGCGACCAGACCAGTGTACAGCCAATAGAAGAACGGGGCTTCGCCGAATTTTTTATCCAGTCCGGACTCAAAGCCGAGGCCTTCGCAGACGGTGTAGGCAGTCGAGAGCGGCAGGATGGAGGCGGCGAAGAGCGAGGCGTTGAAGAGTCCGGCGCCGAAGAGCAGAAAGGCATACTTGCCAGCCAGAGGACCCAGGGCACGGGCCGCATCAGCCGCGTCGGCAATCACGGGATGGCCGTATTTGTTCAGCGTGGCGGCGCAGGCGATGATGATGAAGGCGGCAACCAGGACCGCAAAAATAGAGCCCACTAATATGTCGATTCGAGTGGTGCGGTAGTCGCGCTCGGTGACGCCTTTTTCAACGACGGAGGCCTGCAGGTAGAACTGCATCCAGGGAGCAATCGTGGCGCCGATGATGCCCGTGACCATGTAAACGTAGCCGGGAACGCGGAAAGAGGCTTCTGTGGGAGGCTTGAGTGCGCTCAACGCAGCGGCGTTCCAGTTAGGGCGCGCCAGCACGCCGGCAATGATGTAAGCGATATAGAAAAATGACGCGGTCAGAAAGACTTTTTCAACGCTCTTGTAATTTCCTTTGACCACAATGAGCCAGACCACTGCCGCGGCAATCGGGACGCTGACGAATTTCGGAACCCGGAACAGTCCCATGGAGCTGGCCACACCGGCGAATTCGGCCATGACGTTGGTGAAGTTGGTGGCGACCAGCGCCAGCATCATCACAAAGGTGATACGCAGCCCGTATTCTTCGCGTATGAGATCGCTCAGACCCTTGCCGGTGAACGCGCCCATGCGGGCAGACATCTCCTGCACCACGATCAGGGCAAGCGCCATGGGAATAATGGTAAAGAGAGGGACGTATCCAAACTGCGCACCGGCAAACGAGTAGGTAAAGATGCCACCGGCATCATTGTCGACGTTTGCGGTAATGAATCCCGGACCGATGATTGCCAGCAGGAACAGGGTCTGGGTCTTCCAGCGCTTCAGCCATTTCATTGGACACGTGCATACAGAAAATCAACTTCTGTTTCGCAGAATAAACGAGAGTTGAAGCAAGTGACAACTGAAAAGGACTGGTCCGTTGGTAATTTCGTAAGTTGGTAAGTTGGTAATTGAAAACCGGCAGGAGCCGGGGATGTTTCAGAACTTGAGCAAGAATTCGAGCAGCGCGGCGGTGAAGGCCTGCGGCTGCTCGAGGTTTGAGAGATGCGCCGTATCGAGCTTGAGCGCTTTGGCGCCGGGGATTTCCCGGGCCAGGACCTCACCGTGGTCCTTCCAGGGCGTGGAAGGATCGCGGTCACTGCCGATGACCAGCGTGGGCGTGGAGATGCGGCCGAGCGAAGCGCGGAAGTCGGCATCGCGCAGGGCGGCGCAACAGGCGGCGTAGCCGCGAGGATCGGAGCCAAGAAAGACGCTGCGGACCGGCTGGGCGAGCGCGGAGCCGCGGTTTTCGTCGGAGAAGAAGCGCTGCATAGTGGCATCGACGATCGCCTGCATGCCGCCTTCGCGAACAGCTTTGCGACGGGCTTCCCAGGCTTCGTAAGCGCCCAGCCTGGGCGCGGTGTTGGCCAGCACCTGCGCTGTCAGGCGGCCGGGAGCGTTCAGGGCAAGCCACTGGCCGATGGCGCCGCCCATCGAGATGCCGCAGAACGCGGCTCGGGGAATCTTCAGCGCGTCGAGCAGGCCGAGCACGTCATGGCCTAGCTGGTCCATGGTGTAGTCGCCGGAAGGAACGTCAGAGGCGCCGTGAGCGCGCGCGTCATAGCGCAAGACCTGAAAGCGCTCCAGGAGATCGGGCATTTGCGGGAGCCACATGCCGTGATCGCAGCCGAGAGAGTGCGAGAGCACCAGAACAGGCAGGCCGGCTCGGCCTTCAAGACGGTAGAAGAGGCGGGTGTGATTGACTTTGGCGAAAGGCACGCGGGATTCCTTTTTTGAAGCTCACGTCAGGAGGTTGCAGCAAATTGCACACTCCGGTGAGCAGTTTCTGTGCGAAAAATTTCTTTTCTTGACCGCAGAATCTGCTTCTCTTTGGCCGCAATAAAGATAGAATACCGTTCCGTTGCATTTATTACAGTATAGGGAGCACAGGCCCGCGAGAGATCGCGGGCCGTGTTTTTTTGACGCGGTTGAAGCCTTGGCGACGAAGGAGGATAATGTCTGCCCAACAGATCGACCATCGTCTACCGTGAGGTCCTCTCGTGAAACGCTCCACTATCTTTCCATTGCTGCTGTGCCTGGCCTGCGCCTTGCCATCCTTTGCCCAGAACAACAACTCCCATAATCCTACCTGGTGGAATAAGTACCAGTACCTGCTGAACCACGGGGCAGACACTCCGTCAGGAAGCGCGTCTTCGCTCAGCGTGGGCGCGAATGTCGACGTTTCAAATGAATGCGGCCCGCAAAGCGAGACCTACATCGCCATTAATCCCTCGAATTCCAGGGTGCTGGCGGCAGGCTCGAACGAGATCTTCCGCCTGCCGATGCGCGGATATTTTTCCAGCAATAGCGGCACGAGTTGGGGCGGCGTTGACCTGCCGCTGCCGCCGGCGATCGGCGCGAACGGAATTGATTTTGGCTCCGATCCCTCGCTGGTCTTCGATACGCAGGGCAACGCGTTCTACAGCTACATTGTCGTGTTCTTCGGCAACGGCAACGGCGTGAACGGCACAGAGATGGCGGTGGCCAAATCCACTGACGGCGGGAAGACGTGGCCGAGCGTGAACTTTTTCGGCTTCAGCAGCGGCTCCAATCACTTCAATGACAAGCCGATGATCACCTCCGATACGAACGCAGGCAGCCGTTTCCGCGACAACCTGTATCTGGCCTGGGACGCCGCCAGTGGCGGCTCAACCAGCGGCGGCATCCGCGTGGCCACTTCCGCCGATCACGGGGCCTCATTCACCACCGTGCGCGCCGACGACCCCAGCGGGCCGGGAAACGGCATTGGCGCGTCGCCTTTCGTAGGACCGGACGGCACGGCGTACGTTGCGTGGAATGATTTTTCCGCAAACGCGATCGCCTTTGCCCGCTCCGGCGACGGCGGCGCTACCTGGCAGCGGCCCAACATCGTTGCAACGAAGACCGCGCTGTTTGACGTGGGTATTCCCGCGGAATCGTTCCGGCGCGCCCTGGTCTATCCTTCCTGCGACGCTGACCGCTCTTCCGGCGCGCATCGCGGCCGCCTCTACTGCTCGTGGATGGACCTGACCGCGGCAGGAACCACGGACATCCTGCTGGCCTTCTCTGACGACAAGGGCAATACATGGTCAAACCCGGCGCCGGTCACCGACCAGCTCAGCTTCCTGGTGGATCGTTTCAATCAGTGGCTGGCGGTGGATCCGGTCACGGGCGACGTGAATGTTTCGTTCTACGACACGCGCAATGACTCGACCGGCTTCCGCTTCCAGACCGATACGTTCTTTGCCCAGTCGAAGAATGGCGGCCAGAGCTTTGCCGCGCCCAACACGCGCGTGAGCACCGCCAGTTCCAACGAGCACGACTGCAACGGAATATTCCCCTGCAACGCGATTGATTACGGCAACCAGCAGGGCGACTACGAAGGTCTGGCGTCGTTTGGCGGCGTGTCGCATCCCATCTGGACAGACAGCCGCCAGCAGCAAACGCCGCTCCCGGGCTGCAGCCGCGGCCTGGCGATGGAGGAGGTGTTTACGGCGGTGGTGAAGTAGGCGGAGCCACGCGGTTGGTTGGAGTTTGGACATGTACTTACTTTAGGCAGAGGGTCGCAAAAGACATGTCCTGCGCGAGTGAACTAGTTCGCGCGTGACGGCTGCAAAAAGGCGCGGTATTATCGTTTTCGGGAAGCTGCCAGCCACTAGCTGCCAGCTTCTGGCCAGAACACGCAACGAGCTTTCGTTGCGTTTCGTGCTTTTGGGCATTTTGCGACCTTCTGCCGATCTCTTCAGCATTGGGTCGAGTTGGGTGACCTTGGGTGAAATTGGGTGGAACCCGGGGGGAGGGGGAGGGTGCTGAATCGGGTGATCGGGTCATCTGGTGATCGGGTGATCGGAGAGCCAAATCCCTCTGAACTCCACGCCAATCTGGGATGACCTGGGATGCTGTGGGATATCCGGGGAGGGGGAGGGGCCCTGAATTGCCAAAATGGGCAATTGAAAACCGGAGTTCTTTGACAACTTGAAAGGAAGCCGCCGGTCGTGATCGGAAGGCTAGATCCGGTCGCGGAGGAGACTGATAATGTCGTCCGCCGTGATGATCCCCGCCAACTTGCCCTGGTCATCGACCACCGGCAGGGTGAGCAGGTTGTATTTGTCGAACATTTCGGCCACGTCTTTGTCTGAGGTGTTGGTTTCGGCGTAGATGACGTGTTCGGGAGCGAGCGCGCCCATGCGCGTGGCGCCGGCGGCCAGCACCAGCGAAACCAGCGGGACGGAGCCAATGAGCTTCTCCTGCGAATCGACCAGGTAGATGCTGCTGATGGTTTCGGTGGGGCCTTCAAAGGAGCGCAGCCGGTCGATGGCGTCGCCCACGGTGTGCTCGGGCGAGAGCGCAATGTACTCGGTGGTCATGCGGCCGGCGGCAGTGTTTTCCTGGAAGGCCAGCAGTTCGGAGACCTCCTGCCGCTCCGCGGGCTCCATGTCTTTGAGGATCTCTTCTGAGGTTTCCTCGGGCAGGTCGCCGAGCAGGTCGGCGGCGGCATCGGGGTCCATCTCTTCCACGATGTCGGCGGCCTTGTCGGAGTCGATCGAGCGCATGAGCTCGATCTGCATTTTGGGATCGATTTCCTCCAGCGCCTCGGCGGCCACTCCTTCATCCAGCGATTCGAAGACGGCTTCACGTTCGGCGGGCGCCAGCTCTTCCAGGATGTCGGCGATATCGGCCGGATGCAGTTTGGAGAGCCGCTCATACTCCAGCTTGAGGTGGACGCGGCGCGCAGGATCGGTTTCAATCAGGTCCACCGCCTCCCACGGAATCGATTTTTCCGGCATGCGTGACGCCAGGGCTTCAACCGCGCGGTTCGGCGCCAGCCCTTTGAGCAGGCGGCGGATGGCCCCGCGCAGGCCGATATCGACGCGGCCGAGCTTCAGCTTGACTGTGCCGTTGGTTTGCTCGCGGCGGAGATCGACGTCATTGACGCGGACCACCTTGCGCCCGGAAACGTCGATGATCTGCTGGTCAAGCAGGTCCCGTTCCAGCAGCAGCATGCCTTCCGAGCTGACCAGCGGAGGCCAGTCATGCGGGCTGCCGGTGACCTGGATGGTGGAACCGAGCACGGCTTTGACCTGCCGCGCCGGCATCAGCCTGTCGCCTTCGCGGGTCTTGACCACGAAGTCGGAGATGCGGTTGGGATCGTCACGCGGGGAGACGGCAACTTCGCGCACCTGTCCGGCGAACGCGCCGGTCGAGTCATAGACCGAGGCGCCGAGAATGCTCGAAAGTGCTATCTGCTCCTGCATGGAAGTACCTGTGATGCAGAATACAGAATGCGGTTTGCGAGTGCGAGAGATTTTTGGATTTTCCAGCGACAAAAAACAAGGGCGGATGCGAATCCGCCCTGGCTGAATTAGCTAAGGGATTACTTGTTGCTGGAAGGGGTCGCGGGCTGCTTGCTGGCCGCCGCGGCCGGCAGCGTTGTACGGCCGCTCGAGGAACCGTCGTTCGCCTGGACGGGAAGCATGGAAACCACGTCATATTCGCGTTCCTTGTCGTCGCCCTCGGGGACTTTGAGCACCATGTAGTCCTTTTTCATCCGGAACAGCGCTTTTTCGCCGACCGGAAGCAGCGCCGGATGTTTCTCTTCGCGCGGACGGATGCGATAAACGACATGATCGGTTTCAAGCACGTATTCCTGGCAGAAAGTTTTGCGCGTCTTGCTGTGGCTGTCGTCAGTCCCGACCAGCTCGCCCATAAGGCCTTTGGCGCTCTTCTGCTCAAACCCGCACTCGACCGAGCTCATCTCTTTGAGCTTGCCCGATTGGTAGGACGTGCCGTCCTTGGCCACCGCCGCAACGCTTACAAGTAAGATTCCAGCAAATACCGCAGTCTTCATCAGAGTGTCACCTCAGGAAAGTGAGATAGCAAACAACATGCCACGAGAGTACGTTAGCTATGATGCTGATCAGACAGCAACTTGGACTGGGTGTGAAACGAAGGTAACAATGAAAATTTTCCACAACTCTGAAAGTTTGTCGCTGAATGGCGGTTCATCGATCGTTGGGCATCTTAAGCGGCTGAACCGTTGTTCAGCGCCGCAAGATGGACGCAAATTTCGCAGCAAAATCCGGAGTGCGGGGCCATCCGAACGAGCGCTAAGCTGTTGCCTTACCGGCTAAATAATCTGAAACTTCGCCGGCTGGGAATTGATCTTAGGGAAAGGAGTCTCCCATGGGTATTCAGGTAACTGACCTGCACCTGTTGCGCGATCAGCTAATCGTGAGGCGGCAGAAGCTGGAGGCTGCTGCGGCCAAAGCGCAGACGGCCAACCTGGTCCGGCTGCTGGAACAGGTGGACCGCGCGCTGGAGCGCGTGGACCACGGTACTTACGGCGTTTGCGAGGAGTGCCAGGGAACCGTAGAGGCAGAGCGGCTGTTTGCCGATCCGCTGACCCAGCTCTGTCTGGATTGCCTGCAACCGGCCGAGCAGCGCGCTCTGGAGCAGGACCTGCTTCTGGCGGCGCGGATCCAGGCCGGCCTGCTGCCGAAGCGCGACTTCAGTGCCGCCGGCTGGAAGGTGGCTTACCATTAT
Organism: Candidatus Angelobacter sp.; assembly: GCA_035717005.1. GTDB lineage: Bacteria > Acidobacteriota > Terriglobia > Terriglobales > Acidobacteriaceae > Angelobacter. Next base: position 3,972 of record DASTJB010000265.1, on the reverse strand, counting down.
GAGCCCGCAGGCCAGGTCAGCGGCGACTACTGCGATCTGGTGCAGCACGGCAACCACCTTTATTTCATGGTGGGCGATGTTTCCGGCAAGGGCGTGGCCGCGGCCATGCTGATGTCAAACCTGCACGCGCTTTTCCGGGTGCTGATACCCAGCGGGCTGCCGCTGGAACACCTGGTGGAGCGCGCCAACCGGCTCTTCTGCGAGAGCACGCTGCCTACGCAATACGCCACGCTGGTGATCGGCAAGGCCGATGAGTTCGGCAACGTGGAGATCTGCAACGGCGGACATCCGGCGCCGCTGCACGTCGGCCCGAACCACGTCACCGCGGTTCACTCTGCCACGGTGCCGGTCGGGCTGTTCTGCGACCAGACGTTTTCGTCAAGCAGGCTGCGCGCCGCGCTGGGCGATAGCCTGGTAATCTACACTGACGGCATCTCAGAAGCCGAAGGACCCGATGGAGCGCAATTCGGCGCTGCGCAACTGGAAAAGCTGCTGCACGGCTGCCGTGAGTTGCAGTCCCACCAGATGGTCGAGAAGTGTCTGAAAGAGGTCCTGAAGTTTCGCGGCGGATCGCCGCGGCTTGACGACCAGGCGCTCATGGTCCTGCAGTTCACACCGGGAGCCGCCACGGCGTAAAGAATTGTGGACCGTAGCCGCAATCTGGGATGGCGGTGCGCGCCGCTTTTGCGCGTTCCGGGGTTGGAGGCGCCCTCGGCTGCGCAGAACAACGTTACAGAATGCAGGCGAGGGCGCCTGCGCTGGACGGAGCAATTAATCGATGAACGACGAGCATCCCGGCAATGTCGTCTGCCCGCAGTGGAATGAGCAGGACCGCAGATTTCGCGCCCGGCATGATGGCGCCTATGTTCGCAAACGCCGTGTTTGCGGCTCTGAAGTGGCGGTCGCGCACCGGAAAAAGCGACAGGCTGACGCGGAGAACCTGCAATTCATCTGCGAGCAGTGCGATCTGATTGAGCGAACGAAGGAGTCAGCGCCGTTTGACAATTCCCCATCGGCATAGGCACACTACCAGTTTCGCCCCGTAAACGCGTACGCTCAGGCCATCTAGACAGATACTTCGTGGATCGCCCCATCACAAACCGGGTTTCGTACACGTTGGAATCAACGTTGGAGAGCGTGAATCGGGCTGAGCAAACCGCCTCAGAAGCGGCAGCTCGGGCAGGATTCGCTGAAGACGAGCAGTATCAGGTGGCGATGGCGGTGCGGGAAGCGGCCGTGAACGCGGTTTTGCACGGCAATGCGTACGATCCGGGCAAACGGTTCATGGTGGCGTATGAGACCACCGGAGAGGCGCTGGTGATCACCATCACCGATCAGGGCAAGGGACTCGATCCCGGCGACATTCCTGATCCGCTGGCGCCGGAGAATCTGATGAAAGGTTCGGGGCGCGGCATTTTTTTGATCCGGGCGTTCATGGATGAAGTGAAGATTCGCAACACCAACCCGGGCACGGAAATCACATTAATCAAGCATACCGGCCGCAAGGCGGCAGCCAAGGAGGATGCACAGTGAGCATGAAAGCAAACAATCGACAGGTGGACGGCGTGACCGTCGTAGACATGAGCGGCCGCATCACGCTCGGCGAGGGCAGCGTGGTCCTGCGTGACACCATTCGCGACCTGATCGGCAAAGGACAGAAAAAAATTCTGCTGAACCTGGGCGACGTGACCTACATTGACAGCTCGGGAATCGGCGAGTTGGTCAGCGCGTTTACCGCGGTACGGCGCGAAGGCGGCGAACTGAAGCTGCTCAACCTGACCAAGAAGGTCCACGACCTGCTGCAAATCACCAAGCTCTATACCGTCTTCGATATCAAGGACGACGAGGCGGTCGCAATCAAGGCGTTCGCGAAGTAAGAATGAGACGGCAGGCGGGCTGATGCTCGCCTGCCGAATTCTTCGTCTCGCGCAAGCGATCGGTAGCGCACGCTGTTCGCCCTTCAGCCAGAATTGTTTCGATCTGCTTTAGCTGAGCTAATTGCTAACTGCAGGTTGCTAATTGCTATTTCACTGCTATCTTGTCCTTGATCGCGTTGAACTCTTCCGGTGAGACCACACCCTTTGCCCCCAGCTCATCGCGCGTGTGATACGGACGGCCGTTGATGATGCGATCGGCGGTTGCTTCATCCACTCCCGGCAGAGTCTGCAATTCACTCTTGGAAGCCGAGTTGACGTTGACCGGTTTATCAGGACTGTTCAGTCCATCTTTGACGCCCTGCACCGCTGCTTTGGTCTGCGCAGCCGCTTCTTTGGCGCCTTTTTTGATCTCGACCGCGGCAACTTTGCTTTCCTGCTTGATCTTCTCTGTGGCCTGCTGCGCTTCCTGGCGCGTCTTGGCCGTGTCCTGCTGGCTGCAGCCGCTCAGCAGCAACGCTCCCGCCGCGACTATGAAAATCAACAATCTCATACGTACCCCAGCAAATATAGAATCAAGACAATCAGCAGGATCAATCCCAGGCCGCCGCTTGGCCTGTAACCCCAGCGCCGGCTGTGCGGCCAGGCCGGCAATGCGCCGACCAGCATCAGCAACAGCAGAATGAGAAGAACCAGAATCATGGCTTCTTAAAGTTGGAATCCGAGGAGCAGGGCGGAGTTGCTCTGGAAATTTCTCAGTACGACCGGCAGAGATGCGGCAGAGTGCTGACCGCTGCTCGCTAAGAAAAAAGCCGGCGAATTTTGTTCGCCGGCTGGAGTTGTCAAGAGGAGAGATTTTTACGCGCTGCGCCTCGGCCGGATGCTCAGATCGCGTACCTGCGCCAGCAGCGTCGAGCGCTGCATCGCATCCAGCTTGTCCAGATACTCGATAACTTCGGCGATAAACTCGTCGTGCATCAAATCGGCGATCTCGTCTTGCAGCGTGCGGCTTGAGCCCTTCAGCAGGTCGCCCATGGTAACTTCCAGAGCGGTCGCCAGCCGCTGCAATGAAGATAGGGTCGGCATGGCTTTTTCGTTTTCGATCTTCGAGACATATGTGCGCGGGACCTGCATTCTCAACGCGAGCTGGCGCTGGCTCAATCCCGACTTTTGCCTTAACATGCGGATAGCCGCCGCGACTTGCAGCTGCGAATGGTTCCCGTTGGCGGGTGTTTCGGCCGGCGCTGGCGTTGCCAGAATCGGCTCAGGCTCGTCCTCATCCAGTGACGTGCGGCATTTTCTGCAGAGATTGTTGGTGGTCCTGAATTGGACGAGATGGCAATGGTCACAACGTACTACTTCACGGGAGTCAACCGGCGCCAGTGCTGTAGCCATGTGTGATTTCGGAGTGCCAGAGCAGGCATAGCTCCAAAAATCGTACTGCTTGGGGCCCTTAACTTCGGTAGTTTCAGGGATGAACTCGCAATTGTCAACATAAAAATTGGGTAAAAACCTGAAGCATTGGCAGAAAACGGGAGAACACACGGAGAAACACGGAAGAAACCATGTCCCAGCAACCCACGCTTGATCGCGAACAGGCCTGGAGCCTGCTCTGCGAATTCACCCAGTCGGAAAGCCTGCGCAAGCACATGCTCGCCGTGGAGGCCTGCATGCGCGCCTACGCCCGCAAGTTCGGAGAGGACGAAAACAAGTGGGCCATCACCGGCCTGCTGCATGACTTCGACTACGAAAAATATCCCACGCCCGCCGAGCACCCCTTCGTCGGCAATAAAATTCTCGAAGAGCGCGGCTACCCCGAGGAGATTCGCCGCGCCATCCTCTCCCACGCCGACTACAGCGGCGTGAAGCGCGAAAGCCTCATGGAAAAGACGCTTTACGCCTGTGACGAACTCTCCGGCTTCATCACCGCCTCGGCGCTGGTCAAGCCCAACAAGTCGCTGGCCGAAGTTGAGGCCAAATCGGTGCGAAAGAAAATGAAGGACAAGGCCTTCGCCCGCAGCGTCAATCGCGACGACATCATCAACGGCGCCGCCGACCTCGGCGTTGACCTGGAAGAACACATTGCGTTCTGCATTGA
>DASTJB010000264.1:0-3771 GCA_035717005.1 Candidatus Angelobacter sp. | reverse complement strand
GTGAGTTAAGAGCAAAGGAGAACGAGTTCGAAGGCAGAACCGGAGTGGGAGTCGCGCTCGCCGGACCCGCCGCCATGTGTTCCTGTTGCGCCGCCCCGTTCTTCCTGGACTGTATCTGTATCTGCGCGATTTGAGCGCGGCTGATGGTAAGCGGTGACCCCAGCGATTCCGGTTGCAGGGTAATGGAATTCGCGTCCTGTGCCGTAATGGTGCCGGAGAGCCGGTCACCGTTTCGGAAGACAATTACATCAGGAGTTGAGCCTGTGCTGCTTGGAACTACACTTTGCTCGGCATACGAAAAAAGCGCAGAGAACAGCATCAACGAAATGAAAACGCGCATGGTCCCGCCTTTCGCAAATAATTACTCATTTGCAAAAACGGATTCTCAATCTATTTCCCTTCGCTGTCCACATCATTCGGGGCACCAGCCTCACCAGCGGTTACCTCCGGCGGCCCAAGACCTTACTCACCCCTCCGCGTCTCCCTGCCTCCGCAGTGAAACTTTCCCGATCTCGCGATTCCCCATCTCCTCCACCACCTTCCTCAACTCGATCACCTCAATCCACTCCGGACACTCGGGCCAGTTGTGCTCCCAGCAGACGATCACGTCGCACTTCTTCGCATCGTGCTTGTGCGCCCGGAAGTTGCGGCTGTACATCTCGAGCTCGACGTTCACGTCCTGCCACTTGCCTTCGGCCATTTCGCGCACGGCGAGGCAGTCGGGAAAGACCGCCTGCCAGCGCTTGACGACGAAGCCCAGGCGCGGCGCCAGGGCGCCAAAGGCAAACAGCACGCCGGCTTCGTTGGTGGGCGCATGGGCCATGCCGGGAAGGAGCACGATGGGAGCGCCATAGACCGGGCGGCCGGGCAGGGGCGGACTCTTGCGACCGCGATCGGATTTCCGGCGGCCGTCCTTTTCAGGGCGGGCGATGAGATCAAGGACGTCCTGCCACTCGGCGGCGATGTTCCGCCGGCGGGCAAAGTTCCTGAATTCGTCCTTGATGCGCGGCCATTGCTCAAAGCGGTGCCGGAACGGGCCGCGGCTGTGCTTACCGTGCTCGGTGTACTCATCGCGGGTGGGCAGGCGATGGAGCTTGCGCGCGACAGTTGCCCAGTCAAGAAGCAGGCTGGGAGTTGAGATGGCAAAGCCGGCTCCGCGGATCTCGAGGCCGGCCGCTTTCAGCGCGCGGCCGAAGGTGCCGAAGCGCGCCGCGATGAACTCCCGGCTGACTTTGAGAATGGGCCGGATGTCGCGCATTCTGGGGTTGCGGCCAAGCTTTTTGGCGCACGCCTTTATGGTCCTGATGATTTCCTGGTTGGTCATGGGCTTTTGCTCCGGTTGAATTTTTGATGGGAAAAGGAAAAGCCACCGCGCGGGTGGCTGCTTTTGGTTGGGTCTTACGATTAAGTCTTAGAGCTTGTCATGCTGAGCGAAGCGCGGATCCCGGTTGAACCGGGATTCGAGCGCAGTCGAAGCATCCCGAGAATGCGTCCCGCACCATACTGATTCAGGGAGTTCTCTTTGAGAATGGCTGTGCTACCAACTTCGGCCGTGCGTGACGGCTCTTACTACGAATTCTGGGTTTACATGCGTTGATCTCAAGGCCTACGCAGCAAGCTGCTGCGCCCTCGCGACTGGCTCGCGCGAGCCAGCGCTCGCCCCTCGCTCACCCGGCCAGCAACACGGGAACGCTCAATACGGGCGTGACCCTTGATGCGCTCATCGCTGATCGCCAAAAAGAGCAAAAGCCACCATTGCGGTGGCTCTGTTCAATTCTGTTTGGCTAATTGCTGACTGCCAACGGCTGCGGCCCTTCGGGCCGCAGACACACCTTCTCCCTGCAAAGCGTCGACGTGCCGCGCACACCACAAACGTCGTCTTACGGGTGCTTGCTCGACGCTACGGGCGTCTTACAGGATTGCCAAGTCCCCCGCCGCGCGCATGCCGTTGCTCGCGTTCGGGGTAAACATACCCGGCGACCCTACCATCCCCGGCCTGGGTGCTGGCCTTTGAGCGACAGACGCCGGAGCCGCTCCCGGCGTGTGGAAACCTGCTGGGACTCGACCAGACAGGCTGAACCACTGGCATCCTCAATTTGCCATATATTCGCTTTGCTGTCAAGGGTCAAAAGCGGCTTAGAGGCGAAATATTTGCGGCCTGTCGCCAACATATCCTAAAGACTCCTCCGTGCTTCGGAGTGAGAGCTCCTTACCTGGGCTTCAACGTGAGTTGACACGCCAAAGCAAATTGCGGACCTCGCAAAATGCCCCGATTGCCAGATCCTCATCGGTGGTTTCAGCCATTCCGCCGGGCCGAATCCGGCCATTGCCACGCTGGCCAAAATCGGGCGACTTGCATCATTTTCTGGTATATACTTGCCGCCCTGAAAGCTGAATCGAAGGCAAACACCCTCGGAGCGCCGCTCTTATGAATGACCTTCCTTCGCTGCTGAACGCCGCCCCGGCTCAGTCGACGGCGGTGGTGATCCCTGAAACCGGAACCCGCGTCAGTTACGAATCTTTGCGCCGCCAGGTCAATGCCATGGCGGAGGCGCTGGCGGGGATCGGCATCCGCCGCGGCGACCGCGTGGCCAACGTGCTGCCCAACGGACTGCCGACCATCGTCGCCTTCCTGGCCGGAGCGTTTGCCGGCACGGCCGCGCCGCTGAACCCGGCGTATCGCTATGACGAGTTCTGTTTCTACCTGGAAGATACCGCCGCCAAGGTGCTGCTGGCGCCGCCTGAGGGCGCAGAAGACGCGCGCCGCGCCGCCAAACAGCTGAATGTCCCGGTGTACGCCGTCGATATGGACGCCCAGGGCAATGTCAGCATCGTGGGCGCGCCCGCGGGTAAACCGTTTACGCCGCCGGCTGGCGATGACGTCGCGCTCGTCCTGCACACCAGCGGCAGCACCGGTCGGCCCAAGCGCGTGCCGCTCAAGCACAAGAACATCGCCGTCTCCTGCCAGAACGTGGCCCGCACCTACGACCTCAAGCCGGCCGACGTTTCCCTGTGCGTGATGCCGCTGTTCCACATCCACGGGCTGGTCGCCTCGACGCTCTCCACGTTTCTGACCGGCGGCACTGTTGTGGTACCGAACAAATTCAACCCCATGAGCTTCTGGCGGACCGTCCGCGAGCAGGGCGTGACCTGGTACTCCTGTGTGCCGACCATCCACCAGCTCTCGGTCGCGCGGCTTGATGCGAAGCCCGAAGGGATTGACAAGCTGCGCTTCGTGCGCTCCTGCAGCTCCGCGCTCTCGCCCGCGCTGATGGAAAAACTGGAGACCACACTGGGTGTGCCGGTTTTGGAAGCGTACGGAATGACGGAGGCATCTCATCAGATGTGCAGCAACCCGCTTCCTCCACGGCCGCATAAAGCCGCCTCGGTCGGCCCCGGTACCGGAGTGCAGATCGGCATCATGGATGACGCAGGAAACCTGCTCCCCAGCGGCCAGCTCGGCGAAGTCGTCATCCAGGGCCCCAACGTGATCACCGGCTACGAGAACAATCCAGAGGCCAACGCAAAGTCGTTTACCAACGGCTGGTTCCGCACCGGCGACCAGGGCACGATCGATGCTGACGGCTATTTGCATCTCACCGCCCGCATCAAGGAGCTGATCAATCGCGGTGGCGAGAAGATCGCGCCCCTCGAAATCGACGAGATCATGCTCAAGCATCCCTGCGTCATGGAAGCCGTTGCGTTCGGCATGCCGCATCCCACCTGGGGCGAAGAAGTCGCCATAGCCGTGGTCCTCAAAGAGCCGCAGAC
>DASTJB010000263.1:0-12664 GCA_035717005.1 Candidatus Angelobacter sp. | reverse complement strand
CCAAACCGCTCGCGCTTCACATTCCCTTGCTCCTGGTACACGCGCTTCGGCGCGTGGGCGGCCTCAGCGCGGAAGGTCCGCTTACTCGTTCCTGTCGCTGCGCTCCAAACCGCTCACGATCCTTCACCTCCAGCGATTTTCCTGCTCCCGCAGCGGCCGGCCCCGCCGGCGGCGGAGAATTTACGTTTCCGCAAAAGATATGTACATTACTGCTCATGAGAAAACTCGCCGGTCTTTTGCTGGTTTTGGCTTTCGCGATCGCTGCAGCGCAGAGTCCGCAGCCTACGCCGCAAGCTGCTCCCACTGCGCCGCCTGCCGCATCATCCACGCCCGCGGCGCGTCCGGGTGACGTGGATTCGATCGAGCACATCATCGCCGCGGTTTACGACGTGATCTCCGGCCCGGCCGGCCAACGCGATTGGGACCGATTCCGCAGCCTCTTCTACCCAGGGGCGCGCCTCATTCCCACCGGCCGCGCCGCAACCGGGCCTGTGAGCGCACGCGTCCTGACGCCGGATGAGTACGCAAAGCGCGGACAGGATTTCTTCAGCAAGGAAGGTTTTTTTGAGAACTCGGTGGCCAACCGGGTGGAGCAGTGGGACAACGTCGCCCACGTCTGGAGCACCTACGAGTCCCACCACGCCAAAGGCGACAAGCCCTTTGCGCGCGGCATCAACAGTTTTCAGCTTTTGAATGACGGCAGCCGCTGGTGGATCCTCACCATCTACTGGGAAGCGGAAGACCCAACACACCAGCTGCCGGAAAAGTATTTGAAGTAGCGGTCACTTATTTCAAGCTGCGAATAAATTTCACCAGCGCTTTGATCTGGTCGTCCGTCAGCTTGCCTGCTGAGGGCGGCATTTTGCCTTTGCCTTTTTTGGTGATATCGAACAACTCGGCGTCTGATTCTTTGGCCACCTCGGGTGCAGCAAAGTCCTTCACCCCAAGCTTCTGCCCCGCTGCGCTGCCTTTGCCATCGGCGCCGTGGCACATCTGGCATTTGGACTTGTACAGCGCCTCGGTGGCAGGATCTTTGGCAGCCGCGGCTGTGCCCGCTCCCTCTGCCTTCTTGCTCTTGGGCGATTCTGCTTTTGCTGGCGCGGCCGCAGCCGAGCCGACCACCAACAGCGTGAATGTCCCCGGCTTCATGGTCCGTCGCGGACGCTCGCCCTCCTTGGCCGGCGGCTGCTCTTCGATTTCGGCCGTCACCAGATACACATCGTGATTCGTCGTATTCAGGGCCATGGTGCGCGCGAACTTCTCCGTGGGCGCGTTCTCCAAAACCGTGAACTTGTCCGGCGAATCCTCGTGCACCACGGTCAACGTGCCGTCGCGGCCGTTGGAGCTGAAGGCCAGTTGCGTCTCCGGATCAAATGCGTTGGCGTCCACACCTTCGCCGATAGGCACCGTGGTGATCATCTTGCCAGTCTCCGCGTCGCTCACCGCCATCAGCTTGTTGCCGCATCCGGAAAACAGGCGATGATGTTTCTGGTCGATCGCCAGCCCGCTCGGCTCTTCGCACGGCGCCAGCGGCCAGCTCTTCACCACCTTCGCGTCTTTGGCATCGATTTGTGTGAGCTCGCTCTTGTCTTCGATGTTCACGAAGACCATGCCTTTGCCGTCTGCGGCGGCGAACTCCGGCTTGCCATCGAGCGGGATGGTGGCCACCACTGCGTCCTTGGCGGCGTCAATCACCGTGGCATTCTTGCTGCGGCCGTTGAAGGTGAAGACCCGCTGCGATGCGGAATCGTAAAGGATGGCATCCGGATTTTCAGCTTCAATCTTGATTTTGTTAGTGGTCTTCAGCGTCTTCAGGTCAAAGACGGTCACGCTGTTGTCGCGGCCATTGCTGGTAAAGCCCTTGCCCAGTTCCTGGGCCAGCGCGATGCCGTGCACTCCGGTGGTGTCGGGAATATCGCCGATCACCGAGCCCTTGGCTGGATCTACCACCATGACGTGGGTCCCGCGCGAAATAAAAAGCCGCTTCCCTGCCGGATCAAAGGTCAGGTAGTCCCAGCCGCCTTCGCCACCAAGGACGTGCTTCTGCTTGACTTCATATTTGACCGGCGAAAAAGCCGCGGCTGAAGCCGCAATTGCAGCGGCAATCACAAGAGCACTAAGAATCCGTTTCTTCATCAATCACCTCATGCAGCAGCGGATCATTCTAATTGCTGGGGACGTGTTTGTCTTTTTCTGCACTCGCCCGCCGCCATCGCTGGAGAGCCACGAGAGCCCACACGGCCTCCACTACTCCGAAAGGCCATGCTCCTTGTAGAAACCCGTAAACTGATCCCAGCGCGCAGGCGACCGCGAAGGCAAAAATGAACCGGGGGCTGCGCTTCTCCAGAGCGTAAAAAAGGAGCATGGCGGTTACCGCCAGTAGTCCGAAAGCGGTGAGCTTGCTCATGGCGCCTGCCTCGCAACCCCAGGTCTGACTTTGATTGAACCCGCCGTATCCAGCAAAAGATGTTGCATCGAGAGGATCTCCGTGTTCGCCTTCGTGTGTTAGTCGTAAATCCAGAGTGAAATCGTTAGCAACGGTAAAGTATTTGTCTTTTTTGTTGCAAGCCGGGCCTGCTGTTGCGTTCCCTGGAGAGACGCACTCCGTTTCCTCCAGGACGGAAAGACGCTGGTCTTCCCCGCGAGATGGCGGCTTCTTGTCACGGCAGCGGCCATCTCGGGACCAGCGCAAGAAATCCGCTAAAGCAGAAAGGGCCGGATCTCTCCGGCCCTCAAAAGCAAATTCCAGCACTTACTGTACGTTGACATGAGTAATCCGCGTGGCCCAGTTGCCAAGAGCTCCGCGCGTGTTGCCGCAAGTGAAGTTGCTGGCAACATAGGTGCTCAGGTTGCAGGTTTGCGCGGTGTACTCGCTGGCAAACCAGATGGTGTTGCCATCGACCGCGGCTGCGCCGTAATCGCCCCACCGGGGGCGCACCGTCGCAACCTCAGGGAAATAGGCGGAGAAGCCGTCATCCGGGCCCGCACCTTCAGCCACAATGTGAACATCACCCGCGCCGACCTTGGCGTCAAGCGAAGCGTAGCCGGCGCTGGGATAGTGGTCGTTGCCGAGCACCGTAAACGCGATCACGCCGCGGCCGCTCGAATTGACTCCGACCGCCGGATAGGTCACGTTATTTCCTGAAAGCGCAATGATGCCCTGCGTGACAACATTCGCATGAGGATTCGATGGATTTCCTATAGGTTGCATTACGAAGAACGCCGCACCCGCCTGCTTATGGCCGTTGACCGTCACCGCGGTGTCCAGCGCGGCCCACAGCTTGCCATTGGCCCACGATACCTGCTGCATGCGCGAATCATTGCTGGGAAGGCGCGTCTCCGTTTGCGGGAACGGGCCGACCGGAGGCGGCGCGATCAGCAGGCGCCAGCAGCCGGTCCCAAAGGGCGTTACCAGAGTGCCATCAGCCAGGCACTGTCCCAGCGGGAAGTCGCCCGCCTTCTGGTTCGAACTTGAGGGCACCGCGTAGGTTTGCGTGGGCACCGCTCCGGTGGTCAGTTGCACCGCCGGCGTCGGCGCATCGAGCGACTGCGTGTTAGTCAGCTCCCACAGCACCAATTGGTTGAATGCTCGGGTATCGGAAAATACTGCCAGCGAGCTGAGCAGGAACTCGGTACCGCCGTTATCGAGCTTGAAGTCCGCAGCCGATGGCGAAAGCGCCGGCCACACCGTAAAGCCCTGAATCCCAAATGGCTGGCTGGCGGCGGAGGCCAGAGTGTCAAACTGGACAACGTTGATCGTGCCGCCCGCGGCGAGGGCCCGTTTGGAGATCGCGTAGATCTGCGCTCCGCGGAACCGTCCCGGAGTAAACAGCTCAAATTCATTCGTCGTGATGTAGAGGCCGTTCGCATCCATGCCGATGTGTGGATAATCGCCCAGGCACTGCGCATGAATGAGCGTCGGCACGCCATTGATGCGAACACGGGCCTGGCAGTTGTGGTCCGGGGTACCGTCGGTACCGTCGTTCTGCACCGGGACTTTGAAGATCGTCCAGGTTCCCAGCGGATTTGACGTATTGCTAACCGCGATATCCAGATGGTTCTTGCCGTTCAATGCTTGTGATGTGGGCACGGCGCGATCAAGTGTGAGCACAACGTGGAACCAGCGTTGCGTGTCGGTATCGAAATGGCAAGTCGGATCGGTGAGGGAAGGTCCAAACCTCAACGGCGATACTGCCCGATTGATGGCGGCCGGGTACCCGTAAAAAGTATTCAGATCAGTCACGCCCAGAAGCGACGTGCCATCACTGCCGTAGATGTTCAAGACATCGTTCACTGTTTCCAGAACAAAACCGTTGCCGGCACACAAGCCCTGGTCCGGAGGCACAACGGAAAACTGGTTGCCCTTGTTGGCGAACCGCTGATTGAAAAAGTTGAGGCCATCAAAGCTGGTGACGACTTCAGGATTGGATTTAGCTCTGGCGTTCCCGATCACCTGAGGTCCGCTGCCCGGGCCGGGTGCGATGCTGCGGTTCATCGTCGTCTTGCCGGAGACGTTTCCCTGCAGATCGACTCCAAGATCGTCGTCGCTATCGCTGCCATCCAGGCCTTCGTCAATCTCAGAATCCTGGAGTCCCGGGACTCCGGCGGGCGTGGCGGCGGGCTGTGTGGTTCCTGAACTGTTGATTTGCCGGGTAACCTGCGCGTCACTGCTGACGGCCATAAAGACAAGTATTGCGAACGCTGCCAAAGACAATGTTGGCAGTTTCTGAAGCGGGAATACGTTCATGGGACACTCCTGGGAAGGTACTTGCGAACCTGAGCAGAGTTGATGCTTCCGCAAAGAAAGGGGTGGGAGAGCAGCGGGACCTTTTGTTTACTTAGTCACTACTTAGTTCCAGTGGCCGGTATTTGTGATGGCGAACGGTTACTTTGCGCAGGCCTGGGATGGCCCGGTGACCAGCGTCTGATCGGGGAAACTGAAGGCGCCTTCCAATGCGTCAGAGGTGGCGCCGCGCTGGAACCATTGCAGCATCACCTGGTTCTGCGGATGATAGGTAAAGCCGTCGATGGGAACCGGAAATCCGGCGTTGGGCATGGCGGCCAGGGGATCGGCCGTTTCCAGGTTGTTCTGGCATCCGGTGCCGCCCGGCACCTGCCACGCAGGGACCAGATTGCTGCCGAACGGGTTGTTCATCCACTCGGAGATTTCATGGCTCATCGCCGTGACGTCAGCCACGCTCGTGCCCAGGATTCCGGCATCCATCCAGCTTGCCCAGATAAAGGTCTGGACGAACTTGACCTGCGCCAGTTCCCCGACGTCAAACGAAGTATGGAAGCCGAGCAGGCAGCAGCGCTTCAGGTCACTTTGCGGCGCCAGCAGGACGTTCGAGGTCAGCGCGATGGTCAGCGCGTCCGGCCGCATATTGGTTTCCAGCTGAATAATGGTGTTGAGGTGCGAAATAAAGAACGCCGAATCGACCACCGCATAGGTCACGCCGGTGCTGCGGTTGTGAAACACCTTGGCAAATCCCGGAGGGACATCGATTCTCAGGCCCTGCAGGAACTGCGGCTTGCCCAGCAGGGTGTGCCAGTCCGGATTGGCAGTTGCGGCGAACTGGGCGCGCTGCACCGCATCGGCAAACTGGGTGAACCCGGTCTGGTAATTGGCGTTGTGAAAGTTGGGTGAGGACTGCACGCGGGAAAGAATCGGCGCCGGATCCAGCACCAGCGGCTGGCCGTTTTCATCCGCGTACTCTTCGAAAAACATTGAAATGGGAATGATCTGCGTGGGAATTTCCGTGGCGCCGCCCGCCTGCGGCCGGGTCCCTACCATCGCGTACGGATAAGCTTTCCCTTGCCACGCGAATGAGCCGGCAAAATGCGGGACGCTGAAGATACGACCCTGCTGAACCGCCACACGAGCGTCATTTGAGAGCCGCGTCGCACCTTCGAACCTCGGCTGCGCTCCCTGGCTTTGCAGAAAGCCGCCAACTGCATCGATCGGTTGCGTTAAATCGTTCGGAGCAGTCTGAGCCACGCCGGTCTGGCTCAGCAGCCCTACCGCGAGAGCGCCGAAGAAAGCGCAGAGGCGCATGTCCCGCCGAATTCGAAAAACAGACAAAGATCCTGCTCCGGAAGTTGTGGATCTGCTATTCTCGTCCTCCCTGCCTGCTTTGTCGAACAAAATCCTGCAACTCTCACAAAATAAGGAGATTACAATCAGTCCGCCAGCCGCAAGGATTAAGCTTTCCAATAAACATTGCTGCCCCTTAGCAGCGAGCCCGACTTGCGCGGCGAGCTGCCTGCGACAGGAGCACAAAGAAACTTTGCACAAGCGAGACTCGTAAGCGTTTCGGAGCGAAGCGACATAACAAAGGAGCAGCTCAGCACACCTTTCTTGATGCCGTCTGCAGCTGCCATGATTGCCGGTTTGCTGTATAGTTTCCGATTTCATGGCTAAGTCAAAATCCAGCGCGAGTACCGATCGCGTAACGGTCGCGGTGGTCCAGGCGGCCTCGGTCGCCTTCGACCATAAGCGCACTCTGGTGAAAGCTCTCGACCTCACGCGCGACGCCGCCCGGCAGGGCGCGAAGCTGGTGCTCTTTCCGGAAGCGTTCATCTCCGGCTATCCTCGCGGGCTCGACTTCGGCGCCGTGGTGGGCGCGCGCAGTGATGAAGGCCGCGAAGATTTCCGGCGCTACTTTGAGAGCGCCGTCGATGTCCCCGGTCCCACAGTCGATGCGCTCAGCAAGGCGGCCCGCGCGAATTCGGTCTACCTTGTCATGGGCGTGATCGAACGCGAGCGCGGCACGCTCTACTGCTGCGTTCTTTTCTTTGCGCCCGACGGGACCTTTCTCGGCAAGCACCGCAAAGTCATGCCCACGGCCTCAGAGCGGCTGATCTGGGGCTACGGCGACGGCTCTACTCTGCCGGTTTTCTCCACTCCTTTCGGGCGGCTCGGCGCCGTGATCTGCTGGGAAAACTACATGCCTCTGCTGCGCACCTACATGTACGCCCAGGGGATCGATATCTACTGCGCTCCCACCGCCGATCATCGCGAAACCTGGTCCGCGACCATGCAACATATTGCCGCCGAAGGCCGCTGCTTCGTGCTGGGCTGCAACCAGTTCAATCGCCGCCGCGATTTTCCCAAGCGTTACCGCACCGCCTTCGGCGATGCGCCGGACACGGTGATCTCGCGGGGCGGAAGCTGCATTGTCGATCCCTTTGGCAAATTTCTGGCCGGGCCGAATTTCCAGGATGAAACCATTCTGGTGGCCGAACTCGACCGCTCACAGCTTCCCAAGGCCAAGTTCGACTTTGACGCCGTGGGTCACTACTCGCGGCCGGACATATTCCGCCTTGTGGTCGACGACCGGCCCAAAGTGCCTGTATCCAAAGCGAGCCTGAAGGCCGGGCGGGAATGATTTCACGTACCGAGATCCAGGATGCCGGCCGGCGCATCGCTACCCACGTGCGCCGAACCCCGGTAATCGCGCTGGAAGACCGCGCCTTCGGCCTGAACGCGAAGATCTTCTTCAAGCTCGAACAGCTCCAACACACCGGTTCTTTCAAGCCGCGCGGCGCATTCAATTGCATGCTCAGCTCGGAGGTGCCAGCGGCGGGCGTGATCGCGGCTTCGGGCGGCAATCACGGCGCTGCGGTCGCCTACGCTGCTCACAATCTTGGACACCGCGCCGAAATTTTTGTTCCGGAGATTACTCCGCCCACCAAGGTTGAGCGGCTTCGCGAGTACGGCGCGAACATCAACATCACCGGCAAAAACTACGCTGACGCGCTGGCCGCAAGCCAGGAGCGGGCCGCGCAGTCCGGCGCTCTGGCCATTCACGCTTATGACGATCCCAGCGTGCTTACCGGCCAGGGCACGCTGGGCATGGAACTGGAAGAGCAGGTGCGCGGGCTTGATTCGGTGCTCATCGCCGTGGGCGGCGGCGGGCTGATTGGCGGCGTAGCGGCGTGGTACCAGCAGCGCGTCCGGGTCATCAGCGTGGAGCCGGAGCGCGCGCCAACTTTGCACCACGCGCTGGAAGCTGGCCATGTAGTTGATGTCGAAGTGGGTGGCGTTGCCGCCGATTCCCTTGGCGCCCGGCGCGCGGGCGAACTGATGTTTCCCATCGCGCAGAAATTTGTCGCGCAAGCCCTGCTCGTCAGCGACGATCAGATCGTTGAAGCGCAAAAACTGCTCTGGCAAAAGCTCCGGCTGATCGCCGAACCGGGCGGCGCAACGGCATTGGCTGCCTTGTTGAGCGGGGTTTATAAGCCACACGCCGGAGAGCGCGTGGGCGTGGTGCTGTGCGGAGCAAATGCCGACCTCACAAAGTTTCCTACATAAGCCGGCCTGCTCACGCAAGAAATATTCTTCAATCCATTCTTGTTTTTGGAACGTAACAGAAACGGAATGGCTGACAGTCCTCAAACCGTCTTTGTCGCAGGCAGCACGGGCTACATGGGCAGCCGGCTGGTGCCCCTTCTACTGGCGCGCGGCCATGAGGTGCGCGCGCTCACGCGCATACCGTCGGTCGCGCGACTTCCCATGGGCTGCCATCCGGTCTTCGGCAGCGCCGTGGGCGGCGGATACGACTCACACGTACCCTCGGGCTGCACATTCGTGCATCTGGTGGGAGTGGCGCACCCCAGCCCAAGAAAGGCAGAACAGTTCCGCACCGTGGATCTGGCTTCGCTGCGGGTTTCAGCAGCAGCTGCACAGAAGGCCAAGGCTCGGCATTTTGTTTTTGTCAGCGTGGCGCATCCGGCGCCGGCGATGAAGCCCTACGTCGCGGTCCGCGAGGAGTGCGAGAAGATCGTCGCGGCAAGCGGTCTCAATGCCACTATCCTGCGGCCGTGGTACGTGCTGGGGCCGGGACATCGCTGGCCATACCTGCTGCTGCCCATGTACTGGCTGATGGAGCAGATCCCATCGCGGCGCGAAACCGCACTGCGCCTGGGATTGGTCACACTGCCGCAGATGCTCCATGCGCTGGTCGCGGCGGTGGAAAATCCCGCCCAAGGAGTAAAGATTGTCGAGGTACCGGCCATTCGCGCCGCGGCCGTCGACTAAACACCCACTTTGAAAAGAAGCGTGTCGGGCGATCGCAGAGACCATACCCCTCAGCTCAAACAAAAAGGCGCCCAGCCCGGCGGCGGCTGGTTGACTTAGTTGATCGTTCAACTAACCATCCAATGCCGGCTGCCCACCCGCCGCATACGACACGAAGGTCGACTACGCGCCGCCCGGAAAATGATGAACGCGGCGGGTCATTGCCCGCCCGCCGCAACGTTCTCGCCCAGAAGAAACTGCCGCACAAACATGATGGTGGAGTAGAACAGGTAATCCTGGTTCTTCTTTTTGGCGTAGCCATGGCCTTCATCGTTCGCCATGAGGAACCACGTCGTAATACCGTTGCCCTTCAGCTTGTCCAGCATCTGCCGCGATTCGGTCCACGGGACCCGGGGGTCGTTCTTCCCCACCACGGCATAGACCGGCTTGCGGATCTTCTCTGAGTTATTCAGCGGCGCCGTCCGCTCCAGGTACTCGCGCATTTTGGGATCGCGCTCATCGCCGTACTCCACGCGCCGCAGGTCACGGCGGTAGGCTTCCGTGTGCTCCAGGAGGGTTACCAGGTTCGACGGGCCGACGATGGGCAGCGAGCAGCAGATTTTGTCGTTGTATTCGTAGGCGATGGCCCAGGTCATATAGCCGCCATAGCTGCCGCCGGTGATCATGATCTTGCTGGAGTCGAGCGCCGGATTTTTGGCGATCCAGTCCAGCAGCGCGCCGATGTCCTTATGCGTGTGGTCGCGATTCATACCATTATCGAGCTTGAGGAAGGTCTTGCCGTAGCCGGTTGAGCCGCGGACGTTAGGAAAGACCAGGGCCACGCCAAGTTCGTTGATGTAGTAGTTGTTGCGCCCCAGAAATCCCGGCCGGTACTGGCCTTCCGGCCCGCCATGAATGTTGACGATTACCGGGCGCTTTCCGGGAAATTTCTTTGCGTCCGGCATGTAGAGGAAACCTGAAATGGTTTTGCCATCGAAGGTCTGCCACTTGATCAGCTGCGGCTCGGCAAAACTGGCGGTGTTCAGCCCGCCGGTCTCGCTGAAAGTCCAGCGCTCAACCTTGCCGGTGGTCACGTCCAGCGAGTAAACATCGGCGGTGGAGCGCGCGGAAGTCACCACGAGGGCCAGGTCGCGATTGTTCTTATGGAAATCCAGCCCGCCGATCAGCCCGGTTGGGATGCCGGAAACGGGCCGGTATTTGCGGGTGGCCGTATCCATCAGGTAGAGCTTGTTGATGCCGTCTTCATTGGTCACGAAAGCCAGTGTCTTACCGTCTTCACTAAGCGCGGCTTCATCGACGTCCCACTTGATGTCCGTTGTCAGGTAGGTTGGCTGCATGGTGGCGAGATCGAAGTATGCGAGCCGCGCAAACTCCGAATCGCGATCCGTCGCGGTGTAAAAGCCCTTGCCGTCTTTGCTGAAAAGTCCGCCGCTATAAGATACCTGCTCGCTGCTTTTTGGAGTCAGCAGCTTCTTCTCTCCCGTGGCCGCATCGGCGAGCCAGAGATAACTCTCATTGGCGGAGACCTCTTGTAAGACCAGGAGCTTCTTGTTGTCCGGCGACCAGTCCTCCGCACCCCAACCGCCACCTTCCAGCTGCACCAGCATCTTGTCGGTTTTCGGATTGGTCGGGTCCATGATCCAGATGTCAGTGTCCTGGCCGGTGCGCCGTGTGGAGCTGTACGCGAAGCGATTGTCATGGTGGGCGTAGCTGCGGCCGGTGTTGCGTGACTTGCCGTCAGTAAGCAGCGTCACGTCGCCGGTGGCCAGGTCATAGCGATAGAACTGAAACCACTCGCCGCCGCCTATATCTTTGCTGAAGGTGAAGTAATCGCCTTTGGGACCGAAGTGCGCGCCGCCGGTGCGATCAGGAAAGAACGTCAATTGAGAGCGCGCGCCGCCCGGCATTTTTACCAGATGGATCTGCGAAACGTCGGCAAAGCGCGTGCCGATCAGCATTTCGCGCTTCACCGGGTCCCAGTCCTGGATGGAGGCGCTGCGAAATTCGCCATATTGATTGGCTTTTTCCGCGATCGCCGACGGGACCGGCGGAATACTTTCGACCACCAGATTGTCGCCCGGCTTGATGACTGCCGCCGGCGGCGGCCCACCCTGGGCGCGCAGGGCGATCGGAAGCGAGATCGAAAGCAGCAGTAGTAATGAGAGCTTGGCCCGCAGGCGCAACGCAACACCGATCATCTTCCCCTCCATTGTTGAACGTCGGAAAGAGTAGCTGCGCGGCAACTGCGCGTCAAGGAGCGGTTCGTCCCAGGATGAATTGAGTGCGTGCGGGCCTACGGCGCCGGTGTTCGCCCCACTCTCAGGATCTCGTCGAATTCATAGATATGGGTTCCGACGGTTCCCAGCCTGGCGGCCGCCAGCATTGCCCTGCCGACGATCTCCGCGCGGATGGAGTGATAGTGGCGCAGCGAGCCAAGCGTGAAAAGATCAAGCAGAGGCGCAATCTTGATTGCCATGCTTTCTCCGAGCCTGAACTCCGGCCGCTTGCCGATCAGCAAACTGGGACGCAGGATGTGCACGGCGCGAAACGGCAGCCGTGCCAGTTCCTGCTCCAGCTCTCCCTTGGTGCGAAGATAGAAGTTCCGGCTGGCTGGATCGGCGCCCACGGATGACACCACGATGAATTGCTCGACGCCGGCCTTTACCGCTTCCTGTGCCGCCCGCAACGGCAGTTCAAAATCGACATGCCGGAACGCCGCCTGCGATCCCGCTTTGCGGATGGTGGTGCCCAAAGCGCTGAAAACATCCTGTGCGCCGCGAAAATCGCCGGCGTTGAGCGTGCCCAGATCGGCGACTCTTTGGGTAACCTTGGCGCGCGTCATCTGCGCCGGCAGCTCTTTGCGGCCGAAGGTCAGCACCCGAGTGTAGTCGGGGTCATCGACCAGCGCTTTGAGACAGAATCCGCCCACCAGTCCTGAGGCGCCGAGCACGACCCCCGTACGCGAGTTCATACGGATGCCGCTCCGAAACACCCGATAGCGGCGAGCAGGCCTCTAGTTCGTGTGGCAAAGAAAGTCATCCCAATTACTGTAACAAGTTTCGATCCGCGGGTTGCGAGGCTGACTGACTCAACACGTGCAGGGCGTTGTTTTGACACGCAGTTTCCGCCGCTGCTACTATCAAGATGCAGCTCAGACACGCCCCTCCTGCACGCGTCCCCGTCGTCTAGCCCGGCCTAGGACATCGCCCTTTCACGGCGGTAACACGGGTTCAAATCCCGTCGGGGACGCCAAACCTTTTCAAGGGCTTAGCGCGAATCCGTGCAGCACCGCCTTTGGACGAGGCACGTAGCTCCTCCTTATTCATAGGCGCACTTCCAGAATTTCGGTCGTCGAAGACTCACAAAAAGCCCACTGCGGTAGCGGCTCCCATGCTGTAGAGCAGAAAAGTCGAAATATCGGTGAGCAAGGAACGGATCTTGTTCACGTGGATAGAGGGCAACGGTCTTGCCCCCGGCCAGATGGCCACGAACCTTAGGACGGAGGTATTGGCACCGGGCCAGAGGGGCCTATAGCACTCGTGTACTCCTTAGGACGGAGGTATTGGCACCGGGCGAGAGGGGGCTTTAGCACCCGTGTACTGTTGTTGCCGCCCGGCAGTCTGC
>DASTJB010000262.1:0-10009 GCA_035717005.1 Candidatus Angelobacter sp. | reverse complement strand
CAGGGAAAAAGACCGAGATCAGGAGGCTCTTCATGGTGCGCGGCGGTACGTTGAAGATGATGCCTTCTAATTCCTTGCCGCAGGTTTCTTTAAAGTTGTTCTCTTTGATGAGCGTGAGGTATTCGCAGATCAGGTCGAGGTGCCAATTCCATTGGAGGTCGGAGACGGGCTCGAGGATGGTCCAGGCCTGTTCGACGAAGTCTCTCAGGGTGAAGTGAGGCGGTTCGGGTGCTTCCGTTGGAGCTGGAGCGGGAGCGGCGGGCGCATCGGGTTGTTTGGGAGATGGCATGGCTGCTCCTTTGCGATTTTGCCTTGATGTGTCGCCCCTGCGGGGCTCAACCTGGCTTGGCTGGTTTCCCACCCTTCCGGCGCAGAGTGTCTACGACACTCCGCGCCTCCAGAGGTGGGCTAGGCTGTTTCGCGCCTGCGGCGCTGGGCTGGTCGGGGTCACGCTCGCAGACGATGCCAAGGTGGTCGACGAGTTGGTAAATGAATTGGGGAGGCGCCCCATCCAGGCTGGTGAGAACTCCCTGAATCCGCATGGCAAAGGAGACATTCTCGCGGCCCTTCGACTCCTCCTCGGTCGCACCGCTCCCTCAGAGTTCGCTCAGGGTGACAAGGGATAACTTTAGCGATAATGAAAGCGGCTGCGCAGGGCCTCTGATCCGACTTCTATTCCCTGCTTGCGTTGGCCCCAGCCTTTGTCGACGGCAATGCGGGCGATGTATCGCTCAGCCAGGTACTGGAAGATGACCTCTTCATCAATCACGCAAGAAAAATCGCGCAGGTGAGCGAAGGCGTCATCGGTGAGGCGGATGGCGGTGTTCTGGTGGATGAAGATAGCCAGGCGATTCTCCAAGAGGCGCAGCGCCGCGCGAACGGTGGACCAGAAAGCCGGTTTGGCGGGCATCTGGCGCTCACAATCATCGCGGCGGCCGCGCAGGCAATCATTGCAGCGGTTCTCTGCCTGACACTCTTTATGACGCGCGCAGGTGGGGCAGGGATCGCCGAGCAAACAGGGCGAGGTATACGAAAGCTGGTAAAGGCGATATACGGCCACCAGTTTTTGGCCCTGCTGCTCAGGCGCGAGCTGCTGCAAGAGCGCGGTGGGAATGAGACTGTAGAGCTGCTGTTGCCGCATTTTTCTTGTCGGTTTGCCTTTGGGCACACGAATCTCCTCAAAATGGTGCAGGCCTTTTTCTTATGGCCGGCGCCGCTCCCGGCCTGGCAGATCGAAGCAAATGATCCACGTCTGCCCGCGAGGACCAGGCGCAGCACTAACCGGAGAGGTTGAGCTGGGGCGGCTCGGCCGAAGGAAGCTCGTCGCGCCGGGCGAGGAGTTTGGCCGGGAGGCGCGGGATCTCCAAGAACGGGAGCTTGCGCCGGGTGAAACCACTGCCCAGAAGAACGAATTGGCATAAGGCGCCGCATTGCGGGCAACGAATGACAGCGGATGAAGGGATTTGGGCGACGGCCTGGCGGAGGTCGCCACAGTGGGCGCACTGCAGCGCGACATAAATGCAGGGCGCGAGAGAGGTACCCGGCTGGGGTAGAGTGACAGTCGCTGCGGAATTTTTAATTTGGCATTGAGGCTGATGGTCCGGCATTGATTTTTCCTCCGCGGTAGCTGGTTGTTGCAATCACGGTTGAGCGGGTTCACAGCGAGATTCAAACCGGGGCACGGGCGAGAAATCGATCAAACAGTTTTTGCGCACAGGCCTGACCGCAGACAGGCTGGTCAGACGACTTGAGCCCTTGCTCAGGGAGATACGGGCGGCAGATGAAGCGGCCGGCAGCGACGGCAATGAGAAACCAGTGGTTCGATTCTCGGCGCACGTTGCTGCAGCCGGGACCGGCGCACTTTACGGTGGTAATCAGATGCGGATTGCTGGGCTTGATCATTGCCCGGCCTCCGCGGTTGCGGGAGAAATCGGGAAGGGATGACCTAGCCGTGGAAGCGTCAGGCGGAGCAGCAGGCGGTTGATCGCGATGGCGAGTGAGGCACAGACGCGCCGCAAGGTCCGGGGGAGCAGGAGCTGATTGGCGGCCGGCGGTGAACTGAGCGTGAGCTCCGAGTTGCGGAAGAGCAGGCGCCGGATCGCGGTGAGTGAAATGCGCGTGCGCCGCGAGGTGCTTTGTAACCTGAGCAAGTTGCTGATCGCGATGGCCGGGATTTTGCGCGCGGTTTGCGACACGGCAGCAACGGTAATAAGGCCAGGGAGCTCATCGTCGAAAGCACCGAAGAAGTTCGGTTTGTTTTGAGGCTGAGTGGGCGATGGATTCCTGGTGGCACGGGCGTGAGCAGTGGATCCGGGCGGCGATGAGATCCGTTTATGGGCTGACGAATTGCGGTGGTCGGCGGCGAGGGAACGAGAGCCGGCGGCGAGAGCGGCGGCGCTGTGCGAGTCGGACCAGTGGCCTTCGACGGTGTGCTGGTCAAAACACGATCCGCAGAAGGAGAGCTGGCAGTCAGGGCAGCGGAAAAGATGGCGTTGACAGAAGTTTTGGGTGCAACAGGAGCACGTGGCGTCGGCGAGCAGAGCGCAGACGGGACAGGGATCGGCGATGGGGCCGGAGGCGGACGGAGGCGAAGTGGTGGGAGCGTCGAGGGGAATGGGCGAGGACGGGAGGGTGGTCGCCTGGGCACGCGGGAGCGCGGTTGGAGATTCCAGGAATGGACACACGGAAGTGGAGAGGAGGTCGCTGGGGGTAGGCGGCGTCGAGGGCGAAAAAAGGATGCCAGAGACGGGACGAAAGGGCTTCGGCTGAAAGGCTTCAGCCCAGATAGTCCATATGAAGGACGGAATGCGCATCGCCACTACTGCTATTTGCGGTGATGAGCACCATGGCGAGCCCGGCAGGATTCGAACCTGCGACCCTCTGCTTAGAAGGCAGATGCTCTGTCCGGCTGAGCTACGGGCTCGGGTATATTCCGATTTTAGCAGGGCGAAACGGTATTGGGGCGGAAGCTCATAGGAAGACCATGAGGAGGTCGACAGGTTTCAAATCAGAGCGTGGGTTGACTTCAATCTACTTTAAGTTGTGCAGTCTCTCAGGTTCCAGGGTTTTGTGCTCGCAGCCGATCAGGTTTCATTCGATCAAGCGCAGCCAATCAGGTTTCAGTCGATCAAGCGCAGCCAATCAGGTTTCTTTACCGACAGGTTTCAGCCGACTAGGTTTCAGCCGAGCAGGTTCTAGCCGTTCACTTTTTCTAGGGCGTCACGCCGACAATCTCCGAGACCGACTCCAGTTCCACCAGGTGGGCGCGAAAGATGCTGAGCAAGTTTTGCAATCACATTGGGCGATCAGATTCCAGGATCGCAGGGAGGAGCCAGATTCTCAAGCCGCGGAAAATCGGGTAGTGATGCACTTGGAATTCAAAATGCATGACTACCAAAAATCTTGATACGCTTGCTCCAATAACGCCCATATTGACATGAATTTTGTTTTGACTTTGAGCCCGCTTTTGTTGCAATCGACAACGATCTTGATCACCGTTGCCCCACAAGCGCGTAGGCATTGCTACCAGTTTTGCCCATGACATCAATAGCCCTACGCTGATAACAACAAACCCTATTTTGCCCATCGTTTACCGATCGATCGCCCCCACATCGACAGCAATGAGCTGTGGTTTGCCCATGACATCGAAGCCCCTCGCATCGACCGCAATGAACCCAATCTTGCCAAACCACAATAGCCCGACGATTAACACCGCAACATCGATATTTAGCGCTACGCCGGCATCGCCCAACATCGACCTCTGCCCCTGACGTACGTGGACGGGTTACCGGTTGTATTTGCAGCGTTCAAACCTAACATCGCTGCCCAGTGTTGGCCAATGAGTACCAGGGATGGCCTTAACCTTGGTGGCAAGGCTTCAGAGGCCTCTTGCACATGGCGCATGTGTAAGAAACTTTAATCTGAATCTTGTGATGTTTTAATCGTGTCCCGGCATTCTTTTACCCGGCTGACATCGCCTTCCGGGCAGAGCCGTTTGACAGGGAGTGCTTGCGGTCGCAGGTGCGTCCGTGGGCCAGTTGAACGCCTGAATTCCCACTCAGCGATGTGCGCACAGGTTCCAGAGACACACATTATAGGAATCATGCCATACGGTCGGCCTTAACTTGCCGCGCAGGCAGATTTCTGCCCAAGCGGCTGCAGGTAAATACTAAGGAGTGCAGCCCATGAGTCGCAGACACCAGGAAGGCTTCTTCCTGTCTGAAACATCTTCGTCCGCCCGTCTTAGAGAGGCGGAAAATGCACGCAAAAATCGCGCAGAGATTCTAAAGGCTTATTCGACAGGCCAGGTCTCGCGTCGCGATCTGATTAAATGGGGCCTTATCACCACCGGCGGTATTCTCGCCCCGATCCACGGTCTGAATCCATTCGTTAAGAGCGCCTACGGGCAGGTCCCCACTGGCGCGCCACCCAGTCCCGGCTTGAGCGGTTTGGCTTTCACCCAGCCGATGCTTCGGTTTGAACTCCTGGATCGTAATCCCGTCTCATCGCTCAATCCCGTGCCTACGGCGATGGCGAACCAGACGCAGCAACCCTGTGATCCCGCTCTTGGCGGCGGTTTCGGTCCGATTGAAGGCCGTCCTCCGGGGCAGGACTGGGCCCACCAGCGCTTTGACGTCTTTCCGCCGCAGGTAGCGATCGAAGCCAGCCAGGAAGGCGCGAAGATCAACACCAAGAACGGCCAGAGCATCCATCCCAAGTTCCATCCCAATCTGCCCGATCAGGGGCCGCTGGCGATGTGGACTTTCAACGGTACAATTCCGCCGAAGTTGGCAATCGGCCGTTACGGCGAGCCGATTCTGTTCCGTCATCACAACAAGCTTCCCGCTGACGTCACGCAGAACGGCGGCTTCGGGCGCCACACCATCACCACGCACGAGCACAACGGCCACCACGGCGCAGAAAACGACGGCTTCACCGGCGCGTTCTTCTTCCCCGGACAGTTCTATGACTACCACTGGCCGATCATCCTCGCCGGCCATGACACCATCAACCCGGACGCGACCGATCCCAAGGCCGGTAGCCCGGCCGACAACGGCGGGATCAACAAGGTTGCCGGCGACTGGCGTGAAACCATGTCGACCCACTGGTTCCACGATCACATGTTCAGCTTCACTTCTCAGAACGTGTACAAGGGCAACGCGGCGATGTTCAACATTTACAGCGCGCTCGATCGCGGTGACGAAACGGTAAATGACGGCGTCAACCTGCGGCTGCCCAGCGGCTCTGCGAACGGCAAGGGCTGGGCCAATCTCGATTACGACGTCAACATCATGCTCTCCGACAAGGCGTGGGACGCCAACGGCCAGCTCTTCTTCGATATTTTCCAGCTCGATGGATTTATCGGCGACGCGATGACCGTGAATCTCTGTTACAAGCCGTTCTTCGAAGTCGAGCGGCGCAAGTACCGCTTCCGCATCCTGAACGCCAGCGTTTCGCGTTTCTTCAAGCTGTGCCTGAGTGATCACTCGCCGATGATCCAGATCGGCAATGACGGCAACCTGCTGCCTCAGCCTGTCACCCTCACCGAGCTTGATGAGCAGGGCATCGCCGAGCGTTATGACATCGTGATTGATTTCTCCCGCTATAACATCGGCGACAAAGTGTGGCTCGTCAATTTGTGCGAACACCAGGACGGCAAAAAGCCGGCCGCGGATCGCACACTGGCCGACGCTTTAAATGGGAAGTCTTCGGACCCCTGCGTCGGCAAGATTCTGGAGTTCCGGATCACCCAAAACCCCGCTCAGCCTGACCAGAGCCAGGTTCCTGCACAGCTGATCCCGAACCCTGATCTTTCCAACATCCCTGTGGCTCGCGAGCGCACGTTTGAGTTTGGCCGCGGCGCCGTCAATCCCACGGATCCGACCGACAAAGATCCCTGGGGCGTCAGGACCGATCTGGGCACCATGCTCACCGCCGACTACGGCCGGACCGCCGCTGCGCCAACACCGGGCACCCGCGAAGTCTGGACGCTCAAAAATGGCGGCTCGGGCTGGGACCATCCGATCCACATTCACTTTGAAGAAGGCCAGATCCTGGCCCGCAACGGCAGCGCTGCGAACGTACCCGCGTGGGAGCGTGGCCGCAAGGACGTGTATCGTCTGCGTCCGGGCGGAAGCGTCACCCTCACCATGCAGTTCCGCGAATTCTACGGAATGTTCATGGAGCACTGCCACAACACCGTGCATGAAGACCATGCCATGCTGATCCGCTACGAACTGGATCGCGGGCTGGTGCCGATGCCGACTCCAATGCCGACACCGCAGGGCGTGGGCTACATCGCAACAACCACACTGCCCACGGCCTTCAATGAGCCTTCCGGCCGCGCTACCACTGGCGGCGGAGGCGGAGGCAAGGGCGCGAATGGCGCGGACAACGCTCTGACCGGCGGAGGCGGGAAAGGCTCCGGCTCCGGCAAAGGATCCAGCGGCAGCTCGGGCAGCGGCAAGGGCTCGAGCGGCGGCGGCAAAGGAAAGTAAGGAAGAATAAAACAGCAGCGAGAGGTCATCTGCCTAAAGGCCCGCGTCCCGGCACGCCGGGACGCCAGATGCTGATACTCGATAGCGGGTCATTTTTCAAAACTGACCCGCTACCGGGAACTCTCCCGCCGCTTGATTCCATATGATCATCTGGGAACCAAAGGGAACATACACCATGCGACGGAATGGATGGGCCTTGCGGGCACTGAGTGCCGCGCTGGCTCTCGCTGCCGTGGCTCTTCTCCTGCTCGGCGTAACTCCGGCCGCGGCCGATAATTCTCACTGGGGCGCAAACTACTTCCCCAACGTGCCGCTCATCACACAAGACGGAAAGACCATTCATTTTTATGACGACATGCTGAAAGGCAAAATCGTCCTCATCAATTTCATTTATACCGAGTGCGGCGACGTCTGCCCGCTGGAGACTGCCAAACTCGCCCAGGTTTACAAGCTCCTCGGCGATCGCGTGGGCAAGGACATCTTCTTTTATTCAATTAGCGTTGATCCTGGACGCGACACACCCTCTGTACTCAAGGCATACGCAAAGAAATTTCACGCCGGCCCGGGCTGGTTCTTTCTAACCGGCAAACGAGAGGACATCGATGCCGTTCGCAGGAAAATCGGAATGGCCTCGCGTCCGGATGAAGATCCCGTTACCGGCCACACCACCAGCCTGACGCTGGGCAACGAGCCGCAGGGCCAGTGGATGCAGGACAGCTCGTTTGATGACCCGCACTTCATCGCGACTATGATCGGCAACTGGCTCACGCCCGGTTATCGTAAAGCGACCAACAGTTATGAAAATGTCCCGCGGATCACGGAAGACACCGCTGGTCCGGGCGCGACAATGTTCCGGACACGCTGCGCTGCCTGCCACACCATCGGCGGCGGCGACAGCGTGGGGCCGGACCTCCTCGGCGTAACCAATGCACGCAGCCGTGAGTGGCTCACCAGGTACATTCTGGGACCGGACAAGATGCTGGAAGCCAAAGATCCGGTGGCGGTCACGCTGTTCAACAAGTACAACCAGGTCAAGATGCCGAACCTGCACCTGGCGCCTGTCGATGTGAAAACTCTGCTCGACTATTTTGAGGCGCGGACCGCAGCCGCAAATCAGACCAACGACTCATCTGATAAAGCGGATTCGGATTCCACCAAAACCAGCCAGGGACCGGCCAGAAACTAGTTTCTGTCCGCCTGGCTGCTAGTGGGCCGCCCGGCGCTTGAATGCGCTGGGCGGTTTTTTTGTTGTGAAATCCCGAGCGGAGCTTTTTCTGAAACCCCGAGGGCAACGAGCGGGGCCTATACCCGCGAATAATTTCCCGGGCGTCAAATCACATCTTTAAGTCATTTTAAGTTCGCAGGGGTGCTCGCGCTACGCTCGAGATTTCAGAGAAGGTCCGTTCAGGCTTCAGAAAGCATCCCTGCTAGAATTCCTACTTCATGTTTACCCGCGCCCCCGGCTTCACCTACAAAGACAACCAACTCCACTGCGACGCGGTGTCTCTCAACGCGCTGGCTAAAAAATTCGGAACGCCGCTCTACGTCTACTCCGCTACCGCGATTCGCGAACGCTATCGCACGCTGGAACGCGCGTTCCATCACGTGCGGCACACGCTGTGTTACTCCGTGAAGGCCAACTCCAATCTCAGCATCTTGCGGCTGCTGGCCGGCATGGGCGCCGGATTCGATATCGTCTCCGGTGGCGAACTGGAGCGGGTCCGGCGGGCCAACAAAAAAGCAGTCAAAAAGATCGTCTTCTCTGGTGTGGGCAAGACCGCCGCCGAGCTGAAGACGGCTTTAAAGACTGGCATCATGCTGTTCAACGTCGAGAGCGAAGGCGAGCTTGCCGCTCTGGCCCAATGTGCTGCAGAACTTCGCAAGACCGCCGCGATTGCATTGCGCGTGAACCCTGACGTTCCGGCGGACACGCATCCTTATATATCTACCGGCCTGCGCGAGCACAAGTTCGGCGTTCCTATCGCCCAGGCGCGCGAGCTTTGCCGTCGCGCCGCGCGAGAGAAGCACCTCCGCGTGGCGGGTGTGAGCCTGCACATCGGCTCGCAGATTGGCGATGTTGCGCCTTTTCACCTGGCGATGGAGCGGGCCGTCGAACTCGCTCAACAGCTGATCTCTGATGGGCATCATATCCGCTTCATCGACGCCGGCGGCGGACTCGGCATCTCATACTCCAGCGCGGCGCAGGTCGATTTCTCCGATCTCGCGCATCGCTATGCTGAAGCGGTTATGGAGCCGCTGTTGCGCATGAAGAAGCCTGTTCCCCACTTGCTGCTCGAGCCCGGCCGCTCCATCATTGCGCCCGCGGGAGCGCTGGTAACGCGCGTGCTCTACCTTAAACAGAACGGCAGTAAGCGCTTCACCATTGTCGACGCCGCCATGAATGACCTGATACGCCCGTCGCTTTATCATGCCCGCCATGAGGTCACCCCAGTGAAGTTCCATCCTCGCGAAGAGAAAAAGTTCCAGTCTGATGTTGCAGGCCCGATCTGTGAAAGCGGCGACTTTCTGGCCCGCGATGCCATGCTGCCCGGGGTCGATCCGGGCGAGAACCTCTGCGTGCTCGATGCCGGCGCCTATGGTATGTCGCTGGCCTCTAATTACAATTCCCGGCCGCGAGCCGCTGAAGTCCTGGTGGATGGCGCTCGCGTGCGGCTGATTCGCCGTCGCGAATCGTTCAAACAGATTCTGCAAGCGGAGGCCGATTGCCTATGACCGATCTTAAAGCGCTGGCATATGAATTTCTGCATGAAGCGCGGCAGTCGCTCCAGAATGACGGCTATCTCAATCCCACTGCGGTGGTGATCACGCCGGATGAGAACCTCATCTTCGACATCGAATTTGAAACCGAGGAAGAGCGTGACGAGATCTATGCCGGGATGATGGAGGTGGCGCAGGAAAGGCGTGCCAGCGCCATCATCACTGTGAATGACGTCTATTCTGACGATGCTCCCGGCGCCCCGGTGCGCTTGCATGGCTCAGGCTGGGGTGCGCTTGCCGAATCAGCGGGCGAAGGCATCTTGATTACCGTTTCCGGCAGCGGCTTTGACACGTGGAGCCTTCTCTCTCCCTATTTCCGCCGCGAAGAACGGATCATCTTCCATCCAGCGCGCGAGATGCCCAACCCCGGCGGCGAAGTCGAGTTGCTGGGCGACTGGACAGGTAAAGCCGGAGCGGCCTGAAGGCGACAAAGGGGCCTCTGCGGCCCCTGATTTCCTTCCTTGCGCTCTAATTCTTGATGAACTCCAGGCTTGAGTTGTGGTTGATTCCTACGTTCGCGTCGCTTCCGGAAACTGTTTTCCCCAGGATCGTTCCCGAATAATTAGCGCTGCTGCTGTCCGACCGCTGGTGAATACGGGTCGTGAAATTGCCCACAGTAATTTCCTCCCCCAAAGCCAGAATACGCGTGCGCTGCCCTCCGTTCTGAGTGAAGCTGAGCGAAATCGTGCCGGTGGGCGCCGGACCGCAGGTAACAATGAACTGGAGCAGATCGA
>DASTJB010000261.1:0-16865 GCA_035717005.1 Candidatus Angelobacter sp. | reverse complement strand
AAGCTCAAGTTCCGCATCCGCGCCTATCACGGGCTGGAGACGCGCGAGATCGCTCCCGACTCCATCGAAATGATCGGCATTCCTGCCGACGTCCCTTCCGACGAGCGGATTTACCGTGTTGGCGTCGATATCGGCGACATGCCGGTGATCGACCGCTTTGTGATTGAAGTGCTCTCGCCGGAAGGCGAGGTCCTGACGCATTTTCCCTTCAGCCTGCTGTGACCCTCGTTTTCTTACTCAGGGTTTCAACGGCGCGGGTTCCGTGCTCAACACGGGAGTCGCAGCTGGAACGGCCGGGACCGGCAGCTCAATCGGGGCGGGCAGCCACTCCCGGATGGTGGGCAGAAGGGCGCGCGCGGCAGCTTCGCCGGTGCGGATCAGCTCCGGCGCACGGACAAAATCGTCATATGCGAACTCGCCAATTTCCGGCTGCACGATGATGTCTGACGCTGCCTGCCACGGGCCGCACATTTTCGATTGTGCAATCGAAAAGCATTGCCCAATCACGTCGAAGACGTGCCGTGGCCCTCCCGGCTTAACCCAATGCGCCGCCAGGTACACCGAGATGACGCGTTCTGCGCCCATGTCGCGCAGCGGCATGGCGGGCACCGCATGCGCAAGCAATCCATCCACCAGAAGCCGGTTCTCGATCCGTACTGGTTGAAACATTCCCGGATACGCGCAGCTTGCCCGGACCGGTTCGATGAGGTCGCCGGAGGTGAAAACCGCGGGCTCGCCGGTGAGCACGTCAGTCGCGGCGATGGCCAGCGGAATGCGCAATTCTTCAAAAGTCCTGCAGCGCAGCACCTTGCGCAGGAAGACCGCCATCTTGTCATTGCTGAAAATTCCGAAGCGAGAGAAGGTCCAGCGGGAAAAATCCTTGAGGCGTACCAGCGCGGCGATCTCTTCCAGTTCTTTGGCGGAGATACCGCTGGCATACGCGGCGCCGATCACCGAGCCCACACTCGTGCCGGCTATGAAATCGATGGGGATGTGTTCTTCTTCCAGGACTTTGAGCACGCCGATGTGCGCGAGCCCTCGCGCAAATCCCCCACCCAGGGCCACTCCGATCTTCGGCGTTTTGGGCGGCCCGGTTGGAACTGGCGGTGCACTCTGCCGCGCCAACTCCCGTCCAAAAGCGCGAACCGACCGTACGATTTTGTTGAGCGGATTCTTCATCCGTCTCCTCAGCCTGCGCTGTTTGCCGCGCGCGCAGTCCGCACCCACATCATGTAAGATGCTGGTTTAGCGCAAATGTTGCACAGTAACTTAAACGCGATAGTTGCAGTTATAGTTTCACTATTTTTCATCCCGCCGCAGACAACTCGAGGTGACCTTGGTAATCTCAAAGTGGATCTGCAAGTGAAACGCACACACTGTAAGAACCATCCACACCTGCTTGATTCTGCCCGGGCGCCGGGAATGGCGCTTTTTGACGCAAATGCTTCGTGAATTTTCCGCCGGCGCTCTGGCGTTGCGCTACATGCAAAAGAAGTGGTGGCTGGCCGTGATCGAGCCCGGCTGCGAAGGCGAGCCTGAAGACCGCAAAGACGTGGTCGCCCTGCCCAAGGGAAACATCGACTCCGGAGAAAAAGCTCCCGAGGCCGCGCTGCGCGAACTGCGAGAAGAAACCGGACTCCGCGCCGTCATGGTAACCAAGCTCGGCGACATCAAATATGTCTACATCCGCAAATGGGCCGGCAATGAAAAGGTCTTCAAGGTGGTTTCATTCTTCTTAACGAAGTACAAGTCCGGCCAGATCGGCCAGATCACGGAAGCCATGCGCCGTGAAGTGCGCCGGGCCTACTGGCTGCCGCTTGAAGAGGCCCTTCAAAGCCTGAGCTATGGCGGCGAGAAACAGATGGCGGCAAAGGCCCTGGAATTCCTGAACACACACCCTGAAAAAATGGAATAAAATTTCCACCATAACCAACGGCTACTACCTTCCTTATCGAACTTGCGCGCAGACTCGATCTGGCGCACAGAAGGCAGCAGCACTCTTTCCGCTAAGAGGGTGCTGCCGGCCCTTTTGGCAGTTATAGTTACGCCTTTTTAACTTGACTGAATGAGCGCTCATTCAGTACATTTGAACGTGTGAAAATGCCGACTCCTGCTTTTTCCGGCCGGCAGCCACTTTCGCTGTCGCGGCGATATGTTTCCCCAGGATTTTTTCGGCGTCCCCCACAACTTCGGACCGATAGCTGAAACTGTTATGATTTTCATCGTTCGAAAAGCTCGTCCGCTTACCCGCTGGAGCGATTTCAGGAGTTGCCTGCGATGAGTAATGTTGCCGTTCCCGCCATGCCCACTCAGTCCGCTACCGCCAATGGCGCCGCGCCACAGAGCCGGCCTCAGGACGCCGGCTCCAAGGCCGCCCATCAGCGAATCAACAAAGTTGCTGTGCTGGGCGCGGGCACCATGGGCGCGCGCATTGCGGCCCACTTTGCCAACGCTGGAGTGCCGTGCGTGCTGCTCGACATCGTGACGCCCGATGCGGCGCAAAGCCAGGACAAAGCTGCGCGCCGCAAGCTGGTCAGCGCGGGGCTGGAAGCGGCGGTCAAGTCCAGGCCGGCGGCCTTTTTCGAAAAAGGCCTGGAGCGGCTGATTACGATCGGGACCTTCGAAGACGACCTGAAACTCATTGCCGACGCCGACTGGATCATCGAGGCGGTCGCAGAGAACCTGGAAATCAAACGCGGCTTGCTGCGCAAAGTGGAAGGCCTCCGCAAGCCCGGGAGCATTATCACGACGAATACCAGCGGCCTGCCGGTCGCCAGCATCTCCGAAGGGTTCATCCCGGATTTCCGCCGGCACTGGTTCGGCACCCACTTTTTCAATCCTCCGCGCTACATGAGACTGCTGGAGATCATTCCCACGCCGGAAACCGACCCGGCGGCGATCGAGACGGTAGCGCATTTTTGCGATGTGCGCATGGGCAAGGGAATTGTCACGGCGAAAGATACGCCGAACTTCATTGCCAACCGCATCGGCACCTTTGCCGGTTTGAACGTGTTTCGAGTCATGCAGGCGATGGATCTGACGATCGAAGAGGTTGACGCGCTGACCTCAAGCGGTGGCTGGACCAAGGCCGCGACCTTCCGCACCATTGATCTCGTCGGGCTCGACGTGCTGGGCAGCGTGGTCACCAACTTCAGCAAGAACGTGCAGGACGAGCGCAGTGATTTGAAGCTGCCAGATTTCTTTAAACAAATGCTCGAGCGCAAGCTCCTGGGCGACAAAGTGAAGTCCGGCTTCTATAAGAAGGTAAAAGGGCCGCAGGGTGACGAGCGCCTGGCCATCGACTGGAAGACGCTCGAATACCACACGGCGCAGAAGCCCAAATTTCCTGCGCTGGAGATGGCCAAAAACATCGAGGACATGGGCGAGCGCCTGCGCACGGTGCTGGCCGGCGATCCACGCGATAAAGCCACGCAATTCATCTGGACAACGCTCTCCGAGATGTGGACCTACTCGGCCAACCGCATTCCGGAGATCGCTGACACGGTCGTGGAAATCGACGCCGCCATGCGCATGGGGTTCAACTGGGAGGTTGGCCCGTTTGAAGTCTGGGACCTGGCCGGCGTTGAGCCGACGGTTGCGCGCATGAAGAAGGAAGGCAAGCCGGTCGCGGCGAACGTGGAGAAGCTGCTCGGGGCGGGCGGAAAGAGCTGGTACAAGGACGATTCGTCTTCACCTTCCGGCCGCGCTTACTTTGACCTGCGGACGGGAAAATATGAGCACGTTCCCGCAGCCGAAGGCGTGTGGTCAGTGGGCGTTGCCAAAAAATCCAACGGCGTAGTGAAGAAAAACGCCGGAGCATCGCTCATCGATCTGGGTGACGGCGTGGGCTGTATTGAGTTCCACACCAAGATGAACGCGCTCGGCGGCGACATCGTACAGATGGTCACGCAGTCGCTCAAAACGGGCGGCATCGGAGACCAGTTCGAAGCCTTCGTGATCAGCGGCGACTCGGCCAACTTTTCCGTCGGC
Source organism: Candidatus Angelobacter sp. (assembly GCA_035717005.1). Taxonomy (GTDB): domain Bacteria; phylum Acidobacteriota; class Terriglobia; order Terriglobales; family Acidobacteriaceae; genus Angelobacter. The sequence goes on along the minus strand of DASTJB010000261.1, from coordinate 12,875 downwards.
GCGAACCTGATGATGCTGATGCTGGCGGTGCAGGAAGAAGAGTGGGACGAGGTTGATCTGGCGATCAAGCAGTTTCAAGGCATGACGCAGGCCATCAAGTTCTGCACGCGTCCCGTGGTGACGGCTTCCTACGGCATGACGCTGGGGGGCGGCTGTGAGATCAACCTGCACTCTGCGGCGCGCCAGCCGCACGCCGAGCTCTACATGGGCCTGGTGGAAACCGGCGTAGGCCTGCTGCCGGGCGGCGGCGGATGCAAAGAGATGCTGCTGCGCGCGCTCGATAATGCCAGAGCGGTTCGGCCCGACGGACGCGGCGAGTCGGTGGAAGTGATGGAAGGGCTGAAGCGGATCTTCGAGACAATAGCGATGGCGAAGGTTTCCACGTCCGCTTATGAAGCGCGTGCGCTGGGCTTCCTCGCCGAAGGCGACTTGATCAGCATGAACCGCGAGCGCATTCTGGCCGACGCCAAGGAGCGCGCGCTGGAACTTGCCCGCGCTGGCTATAAAGCTCCGGTTCCACGCACCGATATCCCCGCGCCGGGTGAAAACGTCCTTGCGACCCTTCGCCTGGGAATCCATCTAATGCGTCAGGCGGAATACATCAGTGACCATGACGTGAAGGTCGCGACCAAGGTGGCCGAGGTGATTTGCGGCGGCAATGTAACGCCGGGCACGCCGGTCAGCGAGCAATACATCCTCGATCTGGAGCGGGAGGGGTTCAAGTCGCTTTGCGGGGAGAAAAAGACGCAGGAAAGAATTCAATTTACGCTGAAGACTGGGAAGCCATTGAGGAACTAGAGCGTGGCGTAAGGAACAAAGGCGGTAAAGGTGAAGGAATTCTAGATTGACCGGGCGGCAAGCCCCTGAGGAACTCGTTGAGCAAACGCGGCGTGATCATCCTGGTGCTGGTTGTGCTGTTTGGAGTTTACTTCTTCGTGGTGGGCTACGAGTTCCTGGAGAAGGAAAACGCTCTTTTTCAAAAGAAAGTGAAAGCGGCGAAGGACGAGCAGCGCCGCTGTGAGGCTCGGCTCTCGAAGTTCCGGACCTTTGACCAGTTCCGGACCAGCATCCGATTGCCGTACACGTCAGATTTGCCGATGGAGCGGTGGCAACGCCAGTTCGATACCTTGCGCGCGGGCATGAGCGAGCCGGAGGTCGAGATCGTTATGGGCGCGCCGGATTACGTGCGCTGCCTGGTGAGCGAGAAAGGCGACAAGTTTACGGGATCGAGCTGGCAATATGAGGTTGCGGTTCCGCACGATGCGGCCAACGACGCCGACAACAGCGCAGTCGTGGTGCTGTTTGGGCCGGAGGGAAGGGTGCAGGACAAACGCGAACTGAACCTGCAGCCCAGGCCGAGTCCGACACCGAGCGCGACACCGTCGGTCTCTGCGACGCCCCTAAGTACGCCGTCGCCCAGCGCAACGGCAACGCCGGCCGCTTCGCCCAGTGCGACGCCGGCGCCGAGCGCGACACCGGCAGCGACGGCGAGTCCGTCGCCGCAGTAAAAGATGAAGTGCGCAGGCGAGGGCGCCTGCGGTCCAGCAGTGGAAGATTAGGGCTAGCAGCTAGGAGCTAGCAGCCAGGAGCTAAGAAATGCGAGAAGTCGTAATCGCAAGTTCAGTCCGTACCGCCGTCGGAAAATCCGGCAAAGGCACCCTGCGTGCCACGCGGCCTGACGATCTGGCCGCGGTCGCCATCAAGGGCGCGCTCGAGCGCATCCCGCAGCTTGATGCGAAAGAAATAGAGGATGTGATCATCGGTTGCGCCACGCCTGAGGCCGAGCAGGGAATGAACGTGGCCCGTATCGCCTCGCTGCGCGCGGGGCTGCCGGTGGAAGTCTCCGCCATGACGGTGAATCGCTTCTGCTCTTCGGGCCTGCAGGCCATCTCCCTTGCCGCTGACTCGGTGGCGATGGGCCGGGCCGAGATCGCGATCGGCGGCGGTACCGAATCGATGAGCATGATCCCGATGGGCGGCAACAAGGTCACGATCAATCCCTGGCTGGTCGATCATTATCCTGACACCTATCTCTCCATGGGCCTGACGGCGGAGCGGCTGGTCAAGCGCTTTGGCATCTCGCGCGAACAGGCGGACGAATTCTCATTACACAGCCACAAGAAGGCGATCGCGGCGATCCAGGGCGGCAAATTCGAAGACGAGATCGTCCCCGTTCCGGTGAGCTTCACCACGCCGAACGGCGCCAAGCCCAAGCGCATGGAGATTGTCTTCAAAGTCGACGAAGGCCCGCGCGCCGACACCACGCTGGAGGCCCTGGCGAACCTGAAACCCGCCTTCCACGCGAAGGGAACGGTTACGGCAGGCAACTCGTCGCAAACGTCGGACGGCGCGGCGGCGAGCGTGGTGATGACAGCTGACAAAGCCCGGCAGCTTGGCATCAAACCCATGGCGCGTTTTGTGGCGTTTGCGACCGCAGGATATCTACCGGAAGAGATGGGACTCGGCCCCGTCTATGCGATTCCCAAAGCACTAAAGATGGCGGGGCTGACGCTCGACCAGATTGACGTCATCGAACTGAACGAGGCTTTCGCGGCGCAGGCGCTCTCAGTGATCAAGGAAGGCGGGCTCGATCCGAACAAGATCAATCCCAACGGCGGAGCGGTGGCGCTGGGACATCCGCTGGGCTGCACCGGCGCCAAGCTGACGGCGACGCTTTTACGCGAGCTCAAGCGACGCAACGGCCGATATGGAATCGTGACGATGTGCATTGGCGGCGGCATGGGAGCCGCGGGGATATTCGAGAACATTGCATGAGCTCTTTGCCACAGAGGACACAGAGGAACACTGAGGCAGTTCCGATCAACGCGATCACCGAGAGCATCATTGGCGCCGCGATGAAGGTGCGCTCAGCATTGGGCCCTGACCTCCTAGAGAGCGCGTATGAAGCATGCCTCGCATATGAACTTCGTAAGAATGGCTATGACGTTAAGACGCAGGTCGAGCTCCCGGTGATTTACGAGAGCGTTCGGATCGATCTGGGTTACCGGACCGACCTGGTGGTTAACGATCGTGTCATAGTCGAAATGTGTTGAGCGGATAGCGTCTGTGCGCGAGGCGCAGATCATTTCGTATTTGCGATTAGGCAAGAAAAATGTTGGTTTGTTAATTAATTTCCATGTTCGTCATCTCAAGGACGGAATAAAAAGATTCGTAGAGGGGACTGACTGGAACTGACTCTGTGTTCCTCTGTGTCCTCTGTGGTAAAAGGAGCGAAATGCCATGGCAACAGTAGCAGTTCCAAACAGAACCAAGCTCGCCGGCGGAAGTTTTCTGATTGAAGAGCACGCGACCGACCAGGTCTTCACCCCGGAGGACCTGAGCGAAGAACATCTGCAGATCGTTCAGACCACAGAAGAGTTTGCCCGCAATGAGATCCTGCCCAACGCGGAGAAGATCGAGCACAAGGAATTTGACGTGACGCGCGGCCTGATCCGCAAGGCGTGCGAGATCGGCATCGCCAACGTCGACATACCGGAGCAGTACGGCGGCTCGGACATGGACAAGATTGCCTCGGCGATCATCAATGAGCACATGTCAGTACATGGCAGCTTCAGCGTGGCCTATGGCGGACACACGGGCATTGGCACGCTGCCGATCGTCTATTTCGGTACGCCGGAGCAGAAGGCCAAGTACCTGCCCAAGCTGGCCAGCGGCGAGCTGATCGCGGCGTACGCGCTTTCGGAATCCACCTCGGCTTCCGACGCGATGAATGCGCGCACCAAGGCCGTGCTCTCGCCCGATGGGAAGGAGTGGATCCTCAACGGCGAAAAGATGTGGATCACCAACGGCGGCTTTGCCGACGTGGTGATCATCTTTGCCAAAGTCGATGGCGAGAAGTTCTCGGCGTTCATTGTCGAGCGCGGCTTTCCCGGCTTCCAGTCGGGCGCGGAAGAAAAGAAGATGGGCATCCGTGGCTCCTCGACCACGCCGATCATCCTGAACGACTGCCGGGTGCCGAAGGAAAACCTGCTGGGCGAGATCGGCAAAGGGCACGTGATCGCCTTCAACACGCTGAATATCGGCCGCTACAAGCTGGGCGCGGGCGTGATTGGCGGCGCGCGCAACTCGCTTAATAACTCGATCGGCTACGCCAAGCAGCGCAAGGCCTTCGGCAAGACGCTGGCTGACTTCGGCCTGATCAAAGAGAAGCTGGCCAACATGGCCGTGGGCGTCTACACCGGCGAATGCATGTCTTATCGCACCGTTGGAATGATTGACGCCGCGATGGCCGAGATCGACAAGAACTCGCCTGACGTTTACAAAGAGACGGCCAAGAATATCGAAGAGTACGCGGTCGAGTGCTCGATCCTGAAGGTCTTTGGCTCGGAGATGCTAGACTACGTGGTCGATGAAACCGTGCAGATCTATGGCGGCTACGGCTTCGTGGAAGAGTATCCGGCGGAGCGGGCCTATCGCGACTCGCGCGTGAACCGCATCTTTGAGGGCACCAACGAAATTAACCGCATGATCATTACCGGCTGGCTGCTCAAGCGGGCGATGAAGGGCCAGCTGCCGCTGATGCCGGCCATCAAGAAGCTGACCGACGAGATCATGTCGGGGCCGGGCTCGGCTGAGCCGCTGGAAGGGCCGCTGGCAACGGAGCGCACGCTGGTCGCCAACGCCAAGAAAGCCGGGCTCATGCTGGCGGGCGCCGCGGTGCAGAAGTATATGGCCGCGATCGAGCAGCAGCAGGAAATCCTGGCCGCGATTGCCGACATGGTGATTGAGATCTACGCCATGGACTCGGTGGTGCTGCGCACGCAGAAGCTGATCGAGCGCCAGGGTGAGAGCAAATCACAACTGGCGATCGCCATGTGCCAGGTCAGCCTGACCAACTCGCTGGACAAGATCGAAGCGGCAGCCAAGAAGGTCGTCGCCGCCGTGGCTGAGGGCGACATGCTGCGTACGCAGCTGGTGATCCTGCGCCGTCTGTTCAAGCATGAGCCGTTCAACGTGATCGCCTTGACGCAGCAGATCGCCAACCGGCTGATCGAAGCAGGGAAGTACGTGCGGGCGTAAAGAAATAGGAATAACCACAGAGGGCACAGAGGGACACGGAGGAGTGTAATGGTTCGTCAACACCTCAGTGATTCTCTGTGTCCTCTGTGGTAAAAAACCCATGAATACTGAATGCAATCGCATCGCATACGCCATCGCTGCCGCCATCAACGGCGACGCATGGTATGGGGACTCACTGCGCAAGATCCTGGATAACGTAACCGCGAAACAGGCCCAGGCCCGGCCGATTCCGAACGCGCACACGATATGGGAGCTAGTTGTTCACGTTGAAGCCTGGGTCAAATTCTGTCTGGGCGCAGTCCAGGGAACGCCGATTCCCGCCTGGTCCACGATGCCCAAGGAGCAGGATTGGCCTGTGGTCGACCAGACCAGCGAGCAGGCGTGGCAGCAGGCCGTGAGCTCATTTTTCTCGACGCATCTCAGCCTGGTGGAGGCGCTCAAGACCCTGAACGACGACCGGCTCGAAACCACCGTGCCAGGACGCGCCTACAACTTCTATCATCTGTTCCAGGGCATGATTCAGCACGCGGTCTATCACGGCGGCCAGATCGCGCTGTTGAAGAAGGCAGGCGGGTAGCGTGGTTCAGGTTGAATGACAACCCTGAGTCAAAATATTCCGAGGGTATAACAGATTCGTCAGTGTCCTTGATTTCAAAATCGAGGCTGAAGTAAACGCTTGTATTCTCGTTGCTGTACCAGAGTTGATCGCTTTCCCGGCGGAAATGGAGATGCTTCTCTGACCATGCAGTAACGCTATCAAAATGAATTGGCTGTTTCTGGCGACAGCAAAAATAGAGATCAAAGCTCATCCGGGTCTCTCTGAAATTCCGCTGGGAATATACCCGATTTTGCCGGAAGGTGATTTGCATCGGGAATGGTATCCTGATAATCTAACTAACCAGTTAGTTAATTTGGTTTTAGGGGGCTGCCGCGGGTGGTGGCCGGCATTGTTGATGTCGGAAGTCGGCACACGCAAAACAATGAATCTGAAGACCATATCGCATGCATCTAAAGTTCGATATCGGAGAACGAAGGCCGTCACAATGAGGACGAAGGCTGTGTGGGGGGTTGCATTTCTATTTCTGGCGGCGGCATCCGCGGCGGGCCAACTTCCCACGGCAACTCCCGGTTCGGGCGCGCAGGAGTCGTCGTCTCCGGCGATCAATTTGTCCCAAACTCCCGCACTTGATAACTTCAGCGGCAGCGGAAGCTTCGACAAACCGGTACCCGGCGTCGTCTCACTTTCTCTTCTCGACGCAATGGAACGCGGGCTCAGGCACAACCTTGGCCTGCTGCTCTCGCAACAGCAGACGGAGCAGGCACGGGCGCAGGTCCGGCGGCAATTAAGTGCGCTGCTGCCCAACATCTCAGGGACCGCGAGCGACTCGATCAATCAGATCAATTTAGCGGCCTTCGGAATTCCGCTTCCAGCGGGGCTCAAATCTCCGGTGGTCGGGCCTTTTGCGGTTTTCGATGCACACGCGAACATGAGCGAGACGCTGCTCGACTTCAATGCACTGAACAAGGTCCGCGCCGCGTCGGAAAACGAAAAGGCCGCCAAGTTCGGCGTGCAGGACGCGCGCGAACTGGTGGTGCTGGTGGTCGGAAACGAGTACCTCCTCACCCTGGCGAACGCGGCCCGGCTCGATACCGCGAAAGCCCAGCTGACGACGGCGCAAACCATTTTCGACCAGACGACCGATCTCAAAAAGGCCGGCGTTGCGGCGGGGATCGATGTCTTGCGCGCGCAGGTGCAGCTGCAGACACAGCAGCAACGTGTGCTGGCGGCAGAGAACCAGTACGAGCGGCAGAAGATGCAGTTGGCGCGCACCATCGGGCTGCCCGTTTCGCAGCAGTTTCAGCTCACTGACACGATTCCATATGCGCCCCTATCGGCCATGGACCTGGACCAGGCGCTGGCCCAGGCTTACAAGCAGCGTCCGGAGTTTCTGGCGGCGGAATCGCGCACACGCGCGGCAGAAATCGCGGTGAAGGCCGCCAAGGGCGAAGCATTGCCTACGGTCCAGGTGAACGGCCAGCTGGGTGTGATTGGGCCGAACCCTGGAAGTTCTGAGAGCACGTACAGCCTGTCCGGCGGCGTACGCGTCCCGATTTTCCAGGGCGGCAAAGTGAAAGCCGATGTCGACCAGGCGCAGGCGCAACTGCGGCAGAGCAGAATGCAGTTGGAAGACCTGCGCAGCCGGGTGGAGTTTGAAGTCCGTTCCGCGCTGCTGGACGTGAAGACCTCTGACGATCAGGTGCGGGTCGCACAACAGCAGATCGAGCTTGCCGCCGAGCAACTCAAAGAGGCGCGCGACCGCTACGCTGCCGGCGTTTCCGGCAGCCTGGAGGTGGTGCAGGCGCAGGAAGCGTTGGCTGGCGCGAACGACAACCAGATCCAGGCGCTGTATCTGAACAACGTGGCCAAGCTCTCGCTGGTGCGGGCGCTGGGCGTGGCAGAGCAGCGAACAAGAAGTTTTTTGGGAGGAAAGTGACGTGGCTAATACGGTAAAAATGCCGCCACACGTGGACGAAGAAGAAGACATAAGGGAAGCTGAGCGGCCGGACGAGCGGCGGAGCGTCGCGGCGGACAGGCGTGGTTTTGCCCAGCGCCGCCTGGGATATTTCCGCACGCATCCGCACGCCAAGTGGGTGGTGGCGGTTGTTGTGTTGCTTGTTATCGGCGCGGGCATTTTTTTCTGGCACTACTATTCGGTGCGCGAATCGACGGACGACGCGCAGATCGACGGCCACATTAATCCCATCAGCCCGCGCGTGACAGGAACTGTGCTGCGGGTGCTGCATGACGATAACCAGCTTGTGCAGGCGGGCGAGCTGCTGGTGGAGCTGGATCCCAAGGACTACGAGGTTGCGGTGGATCGCGCGCGCGCCGATCTGGCCAATGCGCAGGCGAACTCGGTCGCGGCGAACGTCGGCGTTCCACTCACGCAGACCACCAGTTCCAGCCAGCTGACCGCGGCGGACGCGGCGGTGAAAGCGGCGCAGCGGGAGATCGAGTCGGCCAATGCGCGGCTGAATGAAGCGCAGGCCAACTACGCCAAGGTTGCGGCCGACCTGAAGCGCATGGAGATGCTGATTGCGAAAGACGAAGTTTCGCGCCAGCAATATGACGCTGCGGTGGCAGCGGCGAACTCGGCCAGGGCGACAGTTGACGCAGCCAACGCGGGCGTTGCCACTGCTGAAAGCCGCGCGGCGCAGTCGCAAGCGCAGGCCGAGGCCGCGCGCACCGTCCCCGAACAGCTGAAAGTCACGCGGGCGCGGGCCGGGGCGGCCACGGCGGAGGTGCAGCGTGCAATCTCGGCGCTGGCCCAGGCGGAACTGAACCTGAAATACACCAAGATCTATGCGCCCGTAACGGGCGTGCTCAGCAAGCGTAATGTGGAACCGGGCCAGGTGGTGCAGGCCGGCCAGCCGGTGTTTTCCATCGTGAACCTGGAAGATATCTGGGTCACGGCGAACTTCAAAGAGACCCAGCTTCACTACATGCAGGTTGGGCAGAGCTCCAACATCAAAGTGGACGCTTACGGCCATGAGTATAGCGGCCACGTTGAATCGATTGGCGCGGCCACAGGGGCTCGCTTCAGCCTTCTGCCGCCGGAGAATGCCACCGGCAACTACGTGAAGGTGGTGCAGAGGATTCCGGTGCGCATCCGCTTTGACCAGGGGCAGGACCCTAGCCATCAACTGCGGCCGGGAATGTCCGTGGTCCCGACGGTTTTCACGAAATAGCGGCTAGCTACCAGCCGCTAGCTTCTAGCCGGCAAGGCCAAAGCCAAAGCCGCGAGGCCGAACACGCGCCGAGCGGCTTGCAACAGGAGCAGGAAACTGCCGGATCGGCGATACGAGACGGCGGTTTGGAGCGAAGCGACAGAAACAATGGAACGTGCGCCGGCAGTAGTAAATCCGTGGATCATCGCCATCTCGGTGATGCTGGGGACCTTCATGGAGGTCCTGGACACCACGGTGGTGAACGTCTCGCTGCAGCACATTGCGGGCAGCCTTTCGGTCACGCCGGAAGAAGCCACGTGGGTGCTGACCTCGTACCTTGTCGCCAATGCCATCGTGCTGCCGCTCACGGGATGGCTGGCCAATTATTTCGGCCGGCGCAATGTTCTGCTGGCCTCGGTTGGCGGATTTACGTTCTTCTCATTTCTTTGCGGCATCGCGCCGAACCTGCCCTCGCTGATCATCTTCCGGATTTTCCAGGGCGCGACCGGCGGCGGCTTGCAGCCGCTCTCGCAGGCCATTCTGATGGAGGCGTTCCCGCCGGAGAAGCGCGCAAAGGCGATGGCGTTCTGGGCGCTGGGCATCGTGGTAGCGCCGATGCTCGGGCCGGTGCTCGGCGGCTGGATCACCGATAGCTATTCCTGGCGCTGGCTTTTCTACATCAATATTCCGATCGGCATCATGGCCGTGGTGATGGCGCTGATGTTCATTCACGATCCACCGTACATTAAGCGCGGCGAAGGCGGCATCGACTACTGGGGCATCGGATATCTGGCGCTGGGCATCGGCGCGCTCCAGATCATGCTCGACAAAGGCCAGGAAGAAGACTGGTTCGGCTCGGACTTCATCCGTGTGCTCTTCGTACTCTGCGTGGTCGGGTTCGTGTTCTTCGTGATCCGCGAACTCACCACCGATCACCCCGTGGTGAACCTGAGGATATTCAAGAACCGAACCTACTCGACCGGCGTGTTTCTCATGACGGTGCTCGGTTTCGTGCTGTATGGCAGTACGGTGCTGCTGCCGCTGTGGCTGCAGACGCTCATGGGATATCCCGCGCTTCAGGCGGGCATGGCCATGCTGCCGCGCGGCCTTGGGTCATTCCTGTTTATGCCGATCGTCGGCATTCTCATGGGGAAGATTGAGGCGCGAAAGCTGCTTGCCGCGGGCCTGATCATCGCGTCTTTCAGCATCTATCAGCTTTCGAAGCTCAACCTGAACGCGGGATACTGGGACATCTTCTGGCCGCAGCTTTTGCAGGGGACGTCGATGGGCCTGCTGTTTGTGCCGCTCACCACCATCACCAACGGCCCGATTCCCAAAGAACAGATGGGCAACGCCACCAGCCTGTTCAACCTGATGCGCAATATCGGGGCGAGCATCGGGATTGCCAGCGTGACCACGATCTCCGCGCGCCACATGCAGATGCACATGAACGACATGGCACAGCACATCAATCCTTACAACCCGGCCGCGCAAAGCACACTGTTGGCGATGAAGCAGGCCTTCATGGCCCGAGGCATGGATGCGGCCACGGCGACGCAGCAGGCGAACGCCGCTGCCTTCGGGATCGTCCAACGCCAGGCCGCGATGATGGCCTACATCGATACCTTCTTTCTGCTGGCGGTCATGTTCATTGCCTGCCTGCCGCTGATCCTGATCATGAAGAAGCCGCCCAAGGGCGGCGGCGGCCCAGAAACGATGGGACACTAACGAGCTGTCCCTGGGCCAGTTAATGGTGACGGTGCTTGCCTCAGCCGGCTTCGCGCTTTGTTGCCGGGTGTTCCGGCGCTCCGATCACGGGGACGGTAGCAGCGCTCTCTGCGGCCGGCCTGCCTTTGCGTTGCAGGAATGCGGGTGGCTTCATTCTCCTTTGCATTCCTTTGGGCAGTACGGTCCTTCATTTCAGTCTGGGCCGTGCGAGCTCTGCTGCCGATAAGCTGCATGCGGCTGAGCAGTTACGGGAAATCTCCAAACCACAATCCAAAAACTGGTTCCTGCCATTTGTTCATAGATTTTTCTTATTGCCTGAATTAGTTTTATTTGGCCAATCTTGCTGCTCACCCCACATTTGCAGCTTGACACGTTCATTGGAGCAGCCGTATTGTTTTTGGATCATTCGGGCCTCCAAGGCTCACTGGCATGATCGTTCTTAGCTAATCTGGCCGAACTGGTGTCGCCATGACACAAAGAAAGAGCATTTAGCCAACAGGGGGGTGACTATGAAGTACCGTGTTCTAGGTCTATTCATTCTGATCAGCGCTACGATTGCTGCCAACGCTCAAACATTCCGCGGGGCCATCAATGGCACCGTGAGCGATCCGTCCGGGGCGGTCGTCCCGAACGCACAGGTCAAGGCCACCGAAATATCGACGGGCGTGGACCACAGTACGGTCACCACGAGTGACGGGCAATTCGCCATCCAGGACATTCCGCTTGGCGCCTACAAGCTTTCGGTCACGGCGAAGGGTTTTCGTCCTTATGTAGCGGACAAGGTGCAGGTAACCGCAGGCACGACGTACACCATGGCGGTCAAGCTAACCCTGGGAGAAGCCACGCAGACAGTTGAGGTTTCCGCTGCCGCGCTGACGATCGATACCACCACGCCGACGCAGACCTCCACCATCTCGCCCGAGGTCGTGCAGGACATTCCCCTGAACGGGCGCGACTTCTCGCAGCTGATCGCGGTCAATCCGGGTTACGGCGGCTATTCGGTGGGCGGCTTCGGATCGCTGAATGGGACGCGTCCGAACCAGATGAACTGGCAGATCGACGGCGTGGACAACAACGATTTCTGGCATAACATTCCCGCGGTGAATCAGGGCGGCGTCTCCGGTATTGCAGGAATCATCCTGCCGATCGATACCATCGATGAGTTTTCATCACAGACGCAGTCGGGCGCCGAGGCCGGCCGCAACGCCGGCGGCACGGTGAACCTGGTGCTCAAGTCGGGCGGGAATACCATACACGGCTCGGCGTACGTTTACGTTCGCAACGAGGCGTACAGCGCCGCGTCGCCGTTCTTTACGCCATCTGCGACGCAACCGAACTCGCCCAAACTGCGCAATATCAACTACGGGTTCAGCTTTGGCGGGCCGGTCATCAAGAACAAGACGTTCTATTTCCTCGGCTTCGAAAAACAGCAGTACATCATTGGGTTGTCGGGACTGGCGACCGAGCCTTCCAACGCCTGGGTCGCGCTGGCCACCGACGTACTGAACAATCCCGGCAACAAATACGGCGCGTATGCCCCGGTTCCGGTGAGCACACTGTCGCAAAAGCTGATTGGCGCCAACGGCTTCTGGCCGCAAGGACTGATTGGCGGACTGCCGGCCACCACCAACAATTTTTTCAGCCCCGTTGCCTCGACCGGCTACAGTTACAACGGAGTGATCAAACTGGACCACAATTTCTCCGATAACCACCATCTCTCGGCGCGCTGGTTCGGAGGCCAGGGAAGCCAGACGGCGCCGCTGGGTGGAAGCCCGGCGCTGGGCACGGCCAGTTCCAACCTCAAGGACTATTTTGAGGTTGCGCCGATTCACGTCTACAACTACTCGGTGATTCTGAATTCGAACTTCACGCCGCGCCTCAGCAACCAGGTGCTGTTCGGTGTGAATTACTTCAATCAGATCTTCCACGACTTCAACAACAGCTTCGATACCAAGGCGTTGGGGCTGTTCCTGAGTCCCGATGCGACCAACAACGGCAAGCCCATCTTTGGCGCTCCGAACGTGGTGATCTCCGGATTTGAGCAGATCGGGCTCACGCCGCCCGAAGGCCGCAATGACGTGACGGGCCACCTGACTGACGTGATCTCCTACTCGGTCGGCAAGCAGCAGTTGCGTTTCGGGGCAGAGATCCGGCAGGCGCGCGTCAACGAGTTCTATCATCGCCGGGGGACGGGAAAGTTCATCTTTGACGGCAGCCAGGGACCCTGGTCCAGTGCCTGCACCGCTTCGGGCAGCGCCGCCTGCAAGAGCCTGTTCAACGCCGGCTTATTGACAAACGCCCTGGCGCTCGCCGACTACATGGCAGGAGACGTTTCCTCGTCCACGATTGCAGTCGGGAATCCGGAACGCTTTGTCACG
>DASTJB010000260.1:0-15881 GCA_035717005.1 Candidatus Angelobacter sp. | reverse complement strand
CACCAGGTCGGCGCCGTTGGCCTTGAGCTTGGCGGCCTCGGCCACCACCGCCATGGTGGCGCTGATCTCAATGCGGTTCACGCGATCACTGAATTGCTTGACTGCCGGTACCGTCGCCATCGTTACCTCTTTTCAAAAATTGGCTGCGCTGCCACGGAATTTTTCCCGCAGCCGTTGCTCCACCAGCTCCGGCACCAGCCCGCGCACGGAGCCGCCCAGGCGAAAAATCTCTTTGACCAGCCGCGAGCTCAAATAGGAATAGGCTTCGGCCGGCATCATGAAAACCGTTTCCAGTTGCGGCTGCAGCTTGCGGTTCATCAGCGCCATCTGCAGCTCGTATTCGTAGTCGCTGATGGCGCGGATCCCGCGCAGCACGGCTTTGGCCTTCTTCTGCATGGCGTAGTCCACCAGCATGCCTTCAAATGTTTCCACGCGCACGTTTTCAAAGCGCCTGACCATCTGCTCCAGCATGTCTTGGCGTTCGGCCAGGGTGAACAGCGGGTCTTTTTCCGCGTTGCGCAGGATGGCCACGATCAGCTCGTCAAAAATCTTGCTGCCGCGCTCAATCAGGTCGAGATGACCGTTGGTGAGCGGGTCAAACGAGCCGGGATAAATGGCGCGCACAAGATTCAAGTCAGGTCTCTGGGTCGGACGGAAGATGAGCGTCTGACATCTGATTCTATGCTGGTTTCCCGGGCGCGGCAATCGAGGATTTTTGCACAATTTCTTCCGTACCGTCCCGTGCCTGAGCTGCCGCGGACCCGCAGCCCCGGACGCAGATTTGTCGCGCGAGCGGCCGCCGCGCTCGGGCCCCTTTACATCTCAGAGAGGTGGCGAGTATCGTTAACTCGCCGGGAGAGACCACTTGAGGAACCACAACTGATGCTTCGGAAGACTTCGCGCAGTGAAGAGACCCTGCTGTTCGCCAAGAATTTCCTGCAACACCCCAAAATGCTGGGATCGCTGATTCCCAGTTCGCGTTTCCTGATCGACCGGCTACTGCGCAAGGTTGACTGGAACCGCGCCCGTACCATCGTTGAATATGGCCCCGGCGTCGGCACCATCACGGCGCACATATTGCAGCGCATGTCCCCCGAAGCGCGCCTAGTGGTCTTTGAGATGAATGAAGATTTTGTCCGCTACCTGAAGCGCGCCTTCCCCGACGAACGGCTGCACGTCGTGCACGGCTCGGCGGAAAACGTCCAGAAAGAGCTGGACCGGCTGAAGCTCGATGGCGCCGATTACATCATCTCCGGCATTCCTTTTACCACCATGCCCATGGAGCTGCGCGAGAAGATTATGCGCGAATCGCGCGAGGCGCTCCGCCCCGGCGGCGCAGCGCTGGTGTACCAGTTCACCCGCGCCGTCCTGCCTTATCTGCGCAGCCACTTCCGGCAGATTGACCAGGACTTTGAACCACTCAATATCCTGCCGGCCAGATTGTTTTATTGCAGCTAGCTCCAGCTGCCCCAGCGCGAAGCGCGGAAGATCGCCGAGCGTGAAGGCACCCAGGCGGGAATGCGGCGGAAGCGCGATACCGCTTCCAGGGCGCGGGCACGCTGGTGGCGGTCAAAGGCACGGACGTACTGGCGGATGATCTGCGGCATGGTCATGCGCAGCGCCGCGGAAAAGTTCTGCTCCGCCATCTCATGCTGTTCCGGTTCGTTTTCCAGCAATTCGATCATGCTCCGGGCGAGCGCATCCTTGTCGCCGACGGGATAAAACTTGATCGCCAGGCCGCCGCTGTCGCTCATCTCGCGAAAATCCGGAATGTCAGAGCAGATGATGGGCACGCCGTGCGCGGCGGCAAGATTGGCCACGCCGCTGGCGCCGGTGGCCGAGGTGTATGGCATCACCATGAATGATGCGGTGCCGAAAATCTCGGGAATTTTTTCTTCGGGCACGTACCCGGTAAATTCGATCCGGGGATGGCCGGCATACTTCTTGCTCAATCCTTCGATATAGCCCGGCGAATTCGTGTTGTTGATGCCGGCAATGACCAGCTTCGCATTGGGCACCTGCTTCATCACCTGTCCTTCAAACGCCTCGATCAGCATCTCGCAGCGTTTGTATGTACCCCACTTGCCAAACGCCAGGATGCGTTGCTCCGGGTTGCCGCGGCGGGAGAAATCGGGAAATTCCGGCCGCGCGGAGAGAATGCCGTGGGCGCGGAAATGTATGTTTTCGCCGCGATACTTCTCAATCAGCGTTCGCCGGTACGCGGGCAGCAGCACAGAAATGGAGTTCGCCATCAGGAGCATGCGCGTGGCCACGTTGCCGGCCGCGCGGAAGAGCGTTTTGTTGCGCACGCCGGCATCGTCCAGATCGATGTGGTCCATCAGGTGGTGCAGTGTGACGTGCGTGTAATAGCCCGCCATGCGCGTGGCTGCGGGAAGTGTGAGGCCGGAAAAAGCCGCCAGCGGGTGCTCCTTGTTGCCGAAACTCGAGAAGACCAGGTTGAACCAGACCACGTCCGGCTTGCATTCGCGGATGGCCCGCAGCAGCCGCGCGTGGTTGCTGAGACGGTTTTCCTTCCAGCAGCGGTGGACGTCAAACTCCGCCAGCTCGGGTTCAGGGCCGGAATATTCGTCGGCCAGGATGGTCAGGCTGATCAGCGGGTCCGCCTGAAGTTCCACGGCCACATGAAATCCGTACTCGTTCAGAACCACTTTGCTTGGAGGAAAACCGCTGACGAAGCAAATCTTCATGGGCCCCTGGAAACCTTAAAAGATCGAGATTCTCACCACCGGACGGAAGCTGGACGTGCTGCCCGCCGCGCCGGTAAATCCGTAAAACGACTGCTGCTGTAGTCCAAAGGAGAACCGCAGCGGGTAATCGACCGCCAGCGCGCCGCTTGGGTCTTCCACGCTGCGCCGCCACGGCCTCATGTAGGAGATGAGGAATCCGCTCTGGACGTTGTCATACAGGTGGAAGCCTTCGCCGCGGGTGTAATCGAATGAGCCGTCGAATGACCAGCGGTCGCTGGGTTTGTATTCAAAACGCACACCGGGAACCATGATCTGCGCGGTGGCAAAGCTCAGGTCCTGCACGCGCCAGGAGCGAATGTATTTGCCCAGTCCGGTGAGCGACATCTTTTCCCCGAACTTATGTTCCACGCCCAGCCACGTTGACGTGGTGAAGAATTCGCGCACCGCGGGATGGAAGAGCAGATCGCGCACGGAGTATCCGGTGACCAGCGCGTTGTGTCCCCAGGGCCGGCCAACTTCAAATTCCAGGCTGGCTGCCAGGTCGCGCGAAGACAGGTTCTGGTCAGTAAACGGCCCGGACTCATGGATCGCGCTGCCCCGCACCGTAAGCCAGTTAAAGAACGGCGAGGTGCTTAAGTACAGGTATTGCCGGAACAACTGCTGGTTCATCTGGAACGGCGATTCCGTATCGCGCCGGAGGGTGAACTGGATTCCGGGATCGAGAATGATGCGCGAGCTTCCCAGCCGCAGCACCGGCGTGGTGCCGACGTTGAAGATGGTGTCGTACGTGTTGCGGTGGACGATGGCCAGCTGGCTGGGTATCGAAATCGTGCCGCGATAATTCTTCACGCCGAACGTGCCGTTGATAGGCAGGAAGTTGCCGGGATGGTAGCGGAACGCGCTGACCAGGTCGGTTTCCTGTGACGAGCGCGGAGGCACCGGCGCGCCGAAAAACTTGTTGTCCATCTGATAAAGCGTGGCGTCTTCGAAGATAGCGCTGCTGGCCAGTTCGCTCTGGACATTGAGTTTGGAAACATACGGCGCCGGCATTCCTTCCTGCCCGGTTGCGCCGAGCAGGCCACGCTCGGCCGTGGGATCGTCGGCGGCAAGCTGGTTGGCGCGGGCAAATGCGGTGATCGCCCTCGGATTGTCATGCTGCTGCGTGTAGATGTTGCCCCACGCGAGCTGGTAATCGTAGCTCTGCTGGTAGTCAGCCGGGTTGCCGAGCGCAGAAAGTTCCGCCGCGGCCTTGCGATCGTTGCCCTGCGCGATGTATGTGTCCGCCAGGCCGATAGCAACTGTGTCATCCGAAGCGCCCAGGTCTTTGGCTTTGGCAAAATATCGCTCCGCCAGATCGAAGTCGTGCGCGGCGAGGAAGATGTTCGCGGCTTCGATGAGATTGTCCGCCGTGACCGGCGAGGCTTCACCGATGCGCGACTCAGCGAAGGCCAGCGCCACTTCCTGCTTTGCGTCCGTCAGTTTGCCCTGCTGTACGAACAATTTGGCGAACTCCATGCGCACGTCGACCCGGTTGGCGTCGGGCGCGTCGAGCGCGCGGTTAAAGCGCTCCAGCGCTGCGGCGCGATCGCCCAGCGTCATCAGCGCGTCGCCCGTCGCCAGCAGGATTGCCGACTGGTCCACCGCCTCATGTTCGGCGGCCTGAATGTACTTGAAGGTTTCCGCGCGATGGCCGAGTTGCGCGTGGGCCGAAGCCAGATTCGCGTAGATCAGCGGATCGCCGGGGGAAAGCTGTAGAGCGGTCTGCAATTCATTGATCGCCTGGCCGTAATGGCGGCCGTGGTAGAGCGCGTCGGCCAGCGCTTCATGCAGCTTCAGATCGTCGGGTGCGTACTTGAGCGCCACGCGGTACTCGGCCACGGCTTTCTCCAGCACTCGCATCTGGCGATAGGCCGTGGCGCGCGCCATGTGCGTGGCGCCGGATTCGCCCAGCAGCTTTTCTGCTTTGGTGGTTTCCTGCAATGCCTGCTGCGCGCGGTGCAGTTGCAGGTAAGAGAACGCCAGACCCAGATGCGCGATGCCGCTGCTGGGGTTCATCTTGATGGCAGGCTCAAAGTCGCGGATGGCGCCCTGCGCGTCCTGCATATCATTGCGGACGTAGCCGCGGTTGACCAGCGCTTCAAACATGTTCGGATCTTTTTGGATGGCGCGGCTGAAATCGTCTATGGCCTGCTGCAACAGCTGGTTCTGCTTGTGCACGTGGCCGGCGAGCAGCGGGAAATTGGCTTCCTTCGGAAGCACTCCCTCGTAGCGGCTCACTAGCGCCAGGACTTCGTCATAGCGGCCCAGGTTGTAGTAGTCATAGCCCAGATAGACCGCGGCGTCGCGGTCGCGCGGCAGCTTCTGGATGGCCTGCTCGCCCAGACGGGCGGATTCCGCGTAGCGGCCTTTCAGGAAGAGGTAGCGCTCGGTCTCACGCATGATGCGCGGATCGTTCTTCATCGCGCCGGTGGCGCGCGCCACCCATTTTCCGGCGAGATCGATCTGGCCGGCTTCAATGGCGGCATTGGATCCTCCGGCCACGATCTGCGAGTTGGTCGGCGCCAGCTGGTGAGCTTTTTCGTAACTGGCCTGTGCCTTGGGATATTCCTTGGTCGCGGTGTAGAGATCGCCCAGGGCCATGTAAGGCACGTAATCGTTGGGATAAGCGGCGGCCATGCGGGTAAAGAACTGTTCGGCGGCCTTGTTGTCGCCTTCGTCGCGCGAGAGATAACCCAGGGCTTCCAGCGCGTAGCGGTTCTTCTGGTCACGTTTCAGCAGCGTAGTGTACATCTGGTGCGCTTCGGCCTTGCGGCCCATCTTCCACAGCAGGCTGCCGTACTGCAGCGTGACGTTGTCATTCTGCGGATCGAGTTGCAGGGCCTGCTTCAGGTCGGCTTCGGCCCCGGTGAAATCGTTGCCCAGCATTTTCAGCGCTGCGCGAAGCCGCAGGTATTCGATCTGGTCTGTCCCTGTAACCTGGATTTTTGCCAGATCCTGCTGCGCGATCCTGAGCTGTTGATTGATTGCGACATCGTCATCCAGATTGCGGTAAGTGTCGATCAGGTTCAATCGCAGCTGAGTGGGATAAAGCACGCCCTCAGCCGGCCCTTGCGGCATAGCAGCAAGCGCGGCCAGGTATTCACGCACCGCGTCGCTGTCGCGGCGCTCCAGCCTGGCCAGATCGCCGCGAATGGCGTGCAGGCGATAGTAGTTGGGATCAATCTGCTCCGCGCGCGCTAAGTAAGTGCGCGTCTTGTCCAGACTGCCGACACGCAGCTCCGCCTGCGCTGCCGCCAACTGCACGTTGGCCGATTTGGGCGCCATCGCAGCCGCCTTTTCCAGCGTGTCAGCCGCCTCATTCTTCATGCCGGCCAGCTCGTAGGTGTAGCCGAGCTCAGACATGACGTCGGCGTTCTTGACCGGCGCTTTCTGCAGAATGGCGATGGCGGACTTGTAATCGTGTTCTTCCCGATAGAACTGCGCCACGGCGCGGAAGATTTCCGTGTTCTTGGGGCTGCGCTTCATGGCTTTGTCCAGAAGAGCTTTGGCTTTGTCAGTCTGTTTGGCCTTCATGTAGGTGATGGCCAGCAAGAGCTCGTTATGCGCCGCAGGTTTAATGCCCTCAGACCGCTCCAGCAGGCCCTGCGCGCGGGCCAGGTCGCCGGATTGCATGAACAGCTCGCCCGCCATCGTGAGATCGGTGGGACGGCGCGGGTTGGCGGCGATCACCTGGAGCAGGATCTTCTTGGCTTCATCGGCTTTGCCCATGCGGATGTACGTCTGGGCCATGCCGGAGAGGCCTTCCACCGAGTTGGGCGAGCGCTGCAAACCTTTCTGGTAGGCGTCGAGCGAAGTTTGAGAATTGCCGGCGAGGCGCGCGGTGTAGCCGAGCAGGAACCAGTTGCAGGCGTCGTTGGGCGCGACCTGCGTGAGGTGCTGGGCGTAATTCATGGCCGCCGCGGGATTGCCGTTCTTGAGCGCGGTTTCGGCGGCGCGGGCATAGCGTCCGGCTTCGATGCTGCCTCCCCAGCCCGAGCCCGACGTGCCGCAAGGCGCTCCGGCGTCACCGCCACCGCCGGATCTTGCGGCGGAGGAGCGTTTGTTGCTGCTCTGCTTTTGCTGAGACTTCTGCTTCTGGTCCTGGGCGTTGCCGTTGAGGTCGAACGTCTGCGACCAGCCACGGCCGGCCAGCAACAGGGAGCAGAAAAACGCGAGACCCAAAAATGTCTTCTTCACGGGACCACCGTAACGAGAGTTGCAGCGGAAACACGTGGCAACCAGGTTCCACGACGCCGTATGGATTTAGCGCAAGCTACACGCCGCCATGGCGGCAGCAGCTCTGTTCGCATGTTGAATCAAGATGCCACTTTTGGGCCTGGGGATTGCTCGCCCGCGTGAAGTTCTCTAGCGGCCTCTTGCGGGTGAGAACGAAAGTGCCACTTAGCAAACCCCTGAGACTGTTTTGGAATCGAAATTCAATGCTGGAGCAAAGCTGCTGCTGAAACCGGCGCCCCTTTGTGAAGCAGTCTTTTTCGATCACGCCGATTGACGTCCATCAGGTGCTTTTCGCGGAGGTTTTCATGAGTTCCCCCACCGTCGCTCCGAGCCGTAGTCGGGCGATCCCCCTGAGCTGGGTGCTGTTGCTGGCCTTGCTGGTGCACGGTCCACTATTGCTGATGCAGCTGCCCAACGACTCCTACGACGCGGACTTCCACAAATTCTTTGCCGCGCATTACGCGCAGCACTGGTTCAATCCGTGGAATGACAAGTGGTTTACCGGCTTCTCGCAGACCACCTACCCGCCCATGGAGCAGCAGTGGATGGCGCTGTTTTCGCACGTCATGGGGCTCAACCTGGCGTACGGGCTGGTGCAGCTGATTGCGATCCTGTTGCTGCCGATCGGAGTCTATCGCTATGCGCGAATATGGGTGAGCGAACGCGCGGCCAGTTATGCAGCAATCGGCAGCGTGCTGCTGGGCTCGCTCTCCTTCCTGGTGTACGAGGCAGGACAGTTATCGACTACATGGGCCGCGCCGCTCTACCTGCTGGCGCTGGCCTATTTCTATGACTGGGCGCGCGACGCCAAGTTCATGGCCCTGATCAAATCGCTGGCGCTGACCATGGCCGCCGCCTCGGCCCACCACGTGACATTGCTGTTCGCCAGCGTGCTGTTCGCGATCCCGGTGTTTTTCACCGCGCTGATCGACCGCAAACGCGATGGCGCTGATGCCTCAGTGCCCGGCGTGGTGACGCGCACCATCGTTCACTTTGGCCTCTCGCTCGCGGGAGTGATTGTGGTCCTGCTGCCGTACTGGATCTCTCTTATGAAGAACCCGATCAAGCAGATGCCGATCCCGCACGGCAGCCGCGAAAACTTCTTCTCCCAGGGATGGCTTACCACCAATTACATCCTGGTGCCGTGGGGAGCGCTGCTGCTGGCGCTGCCCTTCATCTTTTATAAAGGCCTGAAAGAGACCCGTTTGCGGCCGCTGTTCTTCGGCTTCTGGCTCACGATGATCTTCGCCCTCGGCGGCACGACACCGCTTCCGCGAATGATTCTGGGCGCCATGGCTTCGGTGGTCAATGCGCTGACCGGCAAGAACATCCATAACCCGTTTGACGTTCTCACCTTCGAGCGTTTCAGCTTCTGGGCCAGTCTGATGGCGCTGCCAATCGTGGCGCTGCTGGCGGCCTGGCTGATTGACCGCTATCGCATGAAGGCCATCTTCACACTCGGCGCTCTGGGCGCGCTAAGCACTGCCGCGGCTGTAGCGTGGCCGGTCTATCACCCGATCCACGACGCGCCGTTCAGCACGCAAGAAATAGTTTCATTCCTCAATCGCGACGGCCATGACAAGTTCCGCTACCTGACGCTCGGCTTCGGCAGCAAGATGTCAGAAGTCGGGATTTACGCCAACGCCAGCAGCGTGGACGGCGAATACAACTCAGCGCGCCTGCTGCCGGAGATGACGCAGTACGGATCGGCGCAGCTCACCAACTCGAAATATTACGGGACCAGCGGCATTGAGTCACTGCGCGCGGTCCTCAAGCACGCCGATCAGTACGGGTTGAAGTGGATCTTCGTGCGCGACCCCTACTATGAGCCGCTGCTGGCCTTTGCCGGCTGGCGCAAGACTGAGGTTTACGATCGCGGCAACGTGAGCCTGTGGGTGAAGGACGGAATTCCGCCCGCGCACCCCACGCCTTACGGCCAGCCGCCCAGCGCCATGGAAGGGCTGCTGTGGGGGACGCTGCCCATCGGCAGCAGCATTTTGGCATTGCTGTTAGTTCTGGCATTCCCGGACCGGCGACAGCGGCGCGAGACGATTGAGTTCCCGCTGGTAGCCACTGAGGAACCGCTGTTGAGGGAGGCACGATAATGGGACGCCTTCTTGCCATCATCTTTGCAGGTCTTACCGTCTTCCTGATCGTGGTGGGGACGGTGCACGGAAGCTCAACCGCTCCGGCTTCGACGCCGGACGGTGCCGTGCAGTCGATGTTCGCCAATGCCAAGTCGCATGACTGGAAGGGCGCTTACTCCTACGTTGCCAATGCCGGGAGCGTGAGCCTGGAAGGATTCACTCGCGACCTTACGGGCCGCAACGGCAGCCTGCGCACCTATTCGCAGCTCGATTCGGCAGACACGCGCGTGCTGCATGAGGCGGAGAATGAAGCTACGGTCCGCACCCAGCTCAAGTACGCGACCGCAGTCGGCGCGTGGTATGACACCAAGGACCTGAAAGTCGTGAAAGACGAGGGCACGTGGAAGGTCCAGTGGCCCGCGGAAAAAGAAGTGAATGTGCCGCCGCAGGTGATTCCGGTGAACTACCTGCGCTGGGACATCGTGTGGCGCGGCGCGGGCGACGACTGGGGCGCGCAGAACGTGGAAAATCCCAATTGCCGCATTCTCTCCATGAATGCCGTAGAGCGCGAGGGTGGGCTCACCATCATGGGCGAGGTCGAGAATGAAGACACCGTGCCGGCGTTTATCACCGTGGGCGCGGTGCTGACCGACCAGGCCGGGAAAGACGTGGCCGAGGAGTCGAGCTTCGACAAGATTTCTCACGTGCTGCTGCCCAAGGAGATCACGCCGTATCGCATCGATTTTCCGGGCCTGAAGAAAGCGGACGTCAAGAGCGTACGCATGACGCACAACTGGATGCTGGTCCCGGCCTCGGCCGATCCGGTGATTGGCGTGCTACATCAGCAGATCCAGAAAGACCAGACGGGGCGCACCGTGTTGACGGGCGAGCTGCTGAACGAGAGCGGCACGACGGTGAACATTCCGCACGTGCTGGCGACTTTCTACGACAACTCGGGCAAGGTGATCTGGGTGGCAGACGCGTACTCTGACCACGCGCTGTTGCCGCAGACGCCACAGCCCTTTTCCGTAGCGCTGCGCGACGACCTGGCGGCCAGCGTGCACAGTTATCGGGTGACTGTGAACCACTACAGCCTGAACCGCTCGGAGTAATGCGATGAAGAAACTGATTTTCATCATCATGGTGATTGCGGTCTGCTGGTTCGCGGCGGACTGCGCGCGAGCGGCCGAGCTACAGGTCCCGGCGAACGCCGTAGCCGGCCAACCGCTCACCATCACGGTGAGCGGCGGCGGGACACTGTATCTGATCGGGCCGGGGCAGGTGATCAAGCGCGAAGTGAAATCCGGCAGCGTGGAAATCAAAGCTGACGAACTGCGCAGTGCGGGCAGGTGGATCGCCTCGGCAGGAGGCCAGTCGCAGGTGTTCTGGGTAAAGCCCGGAAAGCCGGAGAACCTCAGCTTTCTCGCGCGGCCTTCGCGCGTGCCGGTGGCCCGGCCCAACGTGATCACTGGCGTCGCCTTTGTCTTCGACAAGTACAACAACATGGTGGTGGAACCGGCGCCGGTAAGCTTCAATCTTTCGGTCGGAGGTACGGGATCCGCAAAGACGGTGACGAGCCGCGACGGCGTGGCCTGGACGAACAGCAATTCGGCGGCGAAGGCGGGTGCGGCTAATTTTGTGGCTACGGCCGGCGGCGCGGAGGTGAAGCGCGTGGTGCAGCAGGTGGCGGCCGATCCCTGCCGGCTGACCATGCGCGTGGCCGGACGCACGGCCAACAGGATCATCGTCGAGACTGAGCCGGTGCGCGACTGCAGCGGCAATCCGGTGCCGGACGGGACCATCGTGACGTTCATCCAGAACGATAAGACGGGCAAAAGCACGGTGGATTCGCGGATCAAAAAGGGCATCGCGCGCGCGGAGTTGCCGGCGTCTGACAACGCCACCATCACCGTGGCTGCCGGTGTGGTGCTGGGCAACGAACTGCACGTAGGAGGCAGATGATGAAGTGGGCAAGGATTCTGGTTTTTACCTGCGGCATCGCCCTGGCGGTTTCCGGCGCCGTGCCACTGCTACAGCGGATCTTTGCCGATACCAAGCCGCAGGTCCAGCTCAACGTCAAGAACGCACAGCCGCGCGAGGTGGAAGAGGTGACGCAGACGGCAGTGCTGCGCGATTACACGCGGGCCTGGGAGGCCATCAGCACGTCATTGGCAAACAACAGTCTCCAGCCGCTCAATGAGAATTTCACCGGCTTTGCGCTGGACAAGCTCACCCAGCGCGTGAAAGACCAGAAGCAGCAGGGGCTGAGCACGCGGCTCATCGATCACGGGCACAAGGTGGACGCGATCTTTTACTCGCCCGATGGCGCCGCGATAGAACTGAAAGACACCGCCAGCATTGAGACGCAGGTGCTCGAGGGCGGCAAGGTCATCCATTCTGACCAGGCGCAGGTCCACTACTACGCGGTGATGACCGGTGCGGAAGACCGCTGGAAGGTGCGCGTGCTGGAAAGCGCGCAGCAATAAAAATCTTCCGCTAGCGAGATTCTCCGTAGTGGTACAAAGCTGCGCGATGCGTATTCTTCCGGCTCCGCACGGCAAGGCTTTCCAGGCACTGGTGCGCCCGCTCCAATGCGAGCGGGAAACTGTGTTCCTGCCCTAATCGCAATACCTCCGGCGAACCCACGCGCTGAACCACCCAATGGCAGACGTTGTGGCCAGGATTGGAAACAATATCGGCAAAGTAGCCGCCCAGCATGAGGCGGGTGCTGAAGTTGTGCACTCGGCCGGTTTCGATCACGGCAAAATCCTGCCTGATATCCGTCATGGCCGTCCGCCCTGCCTGATGGTGAGCACTGGGCAGGGAGCTCCCGCGATGACGCGGGCTGCCGTGTCCCAGGGCAGATGCGAGTTGATCCGGGCGGGCTCAGGATGACGCGCGCCGAGTATGATCACGTCCGGCAGGAGCTGCCACGCGGTATCCAGAATTCTGCCCGAAGGCGAGCCATGACTCAACATGTATGCAGGCTTGCGCCACAGGCTGCCATCATCGGGAACAACTTCGCGAAGGCGCTGCGCCAGAGCTGTGGGTGTGGGCCTATCCTCGATCACATGCAGCACCGTAAGCTCGGCCCGGAACTCGTTGGCAAGCCACTGTGCGTACCGGGGCGCGAAGGAGTCAGGTTCAAAATCCGTGGCCAGCAGGATCTTGCTGATCCTGAGCTCACTGCGGTCAGATGGCTTCACGTCAGGACCGACAGTCAGCACCGGGCAGGTCACGTTGCGAAACACGTCTTCCGCTACCGAGCCCAGGAGCAGCCGCGCAATGCCGTGACGGCCATGCGAAGCCAGCACCAAAAGATCGATTTCATTGCGCTGGACAATTTCACTGACCACCTCCCAGATCCGGCCGGGGTGGAGCGGGACTTCAGAAGGCAGGCCATCGATCAGACTGCGCAGTATTTCCGAGGGATGGCTGGCATTGGCGGCCCAGCTGTTGAAGGTGATGGCAAAGGCCTCAGGATCGAGAAGCTGGTAGCAATCCGGCGCAGCCACGTGCAGCGTGTGCACCTGGGCCCGCTGCCGGGAAGCCAGCACGAGAGCCAGCTTCAAAGCAGCATCGGAGCCCGCGGAGAAATCCGTGGCGAGCAGGACATTTTTTAAGGACAACGAAAGCGCCGGCTGTTCCAGGACCTTCATTGGGACTCCTCCCCTGGAGATGACCCGACCAGTTTAGGAAGCAAGTGAACAGAGAGGATGTGACGGGGATCACGGGGAAAGCAGCAGTTGGTACTTAGTAGTTAGTATTTAGCTTTGTCGGGAAGATGCGGGCACCTCGGGGTCTGGTAAGACGGTCAAAGTCTTACAGCTAAGTACCAAATACTAAATACTGAATTTGCTAAATCGGCGGTGCGTCGCCGGCTTCGAAGGTTTCAGCTTCGCGGGCCAGCTCGGGGACGCTCTGCATCAGGCGCAGACAGCGGTTCCAGCGAAGGATCGCATCGTCATTGCCTTTGGGGCGCACCTTTTCCGCTTCTTCAAAGTGCTGCAGGGCGCTTTCAAAGCTGGAGCGCAGCGTGTGCGAGCGATGCCCGGCGCGCAGCTGCGCCTTGGCCCGGCGCTCATGCACGATCCCGAGATAGTAGGAGCGCTCGTAGGCGTTGGTGAGCTTCTCAAAGCAGCTGTGCGCTTCGTTGAAGCGGTCAGCAGCGCCGCCGGTGAACTGGTCAGTGATGGCGAGGCCGAGCTGGCGCAGGGCCATCTGGTTTTCGGGGTCCGCGGCCAGGATATCGCGGCAGATGGATTCCGCCTCTTCCGCCTGGTTCAGGTAACGATAATGCTGCACCTTGGCCAGCGCTTCGGCAATGCCGCTGGTGGAGATAGTTTTAAATTCCCGCTCCATGAGTTGTGTCGCTACGCTCCAAACCGCCGGCCAGTCTCGTTGTCTCGAAAGACATCTGCTCCTGCCGCAGCGCGCTCGGCGCGCAAGCCGGCCTCGCGCGTTGAGCGCACCTCTGATAATTTTAATCCGATTTCAGCGCGGCGCGTATTTTGCGCACCAGCTTCAGGATCGGATCGTAGTACTCATCGACCACGCGCTCCTTGAGCGGGATGATGGCATTGTCAGTGATTTTGATCTCTTCGGGGCACACCTCGGTGCAGCACTTGGTGATGTTGCAGTAGCCGATGCCGAGCTCGTTCTTGAGCAGCTTGACCCGCGAGACGTTGTCCAGCGGGTGCATTTCCAGCGAAGCCACGCGAACAAAAAAGCGCGGGCCGCCGAACTCTTCTTTCATGTGGTGGTCGCGCACCACGTGGCAGATGTTCTGGCACAGGAAGCATTCGATGCATTTGCGGAACTCCTGCACCCGGTCCATGTCTTCCTGGTACATCTTCCAGTCGGTGCCGGGCTTGGGCGTGAACGGCGGGATCTTTTTGTTGACGCGATAATTCCAGGAGACGTCCGTGACCAGGTCCTTGATCACCGGAAAAGATTTCATGGGATAGACGGTGATCGGTTTGTCCGTGGGCAGCGAGTCCATGCGCGTTTTGCAGGTGAGGCGCGGACGGCCGTTGACTTCCGCCGAGCAGGAGCCGCACTTGCCGGCCTTGCAATTCCAGCGCACGGCAAGATCGGGCTCGAGATGGCCTTGGATGTAGTGCAGGGCGTCGAGCACGACCATACCGGGCGCGATCGGGACTTTGTATTGCTTGGCGCTGCCGGTCTCCTGATTGCCGCGAAAGACTTCGAGGATTGCATCTGCCATGTTTTATTTTTCCTCTGCGACCAGTTCTTTCAACTCATCCGGCACGGGATCGACCGGAACCTGCGTCACCTTCATTCCTGCCCCGTCTTTGGTGATCAAATTGTGTTGCCTGCCCCACACCTGCTCGTCGAGCTTGGGGTAATCGATACGGCTATGCGCACCGCGGCTCTCCTGGCGCGCCTGGGCACTGCGAGCCACGGCTTCAGAGACGGTCAGCATGCACTGGAGATCGCGCGCCAGATGCCAGCCGGGATTGAAAAGCCGCGAGCCTTCTACGCGAACCTGGGCCGCGCGCTGTTTGAGTTTCTCGAGTTCGGCCAGCGCAGTGGCCAGGTCGTCCGCGGTGCGGAAGATGCCTACCATGTTGTGCATCACCTTCTGCAGGTCGCGATGCACGCTATACGGGTTCTCTCCTTCGCCGCGATCGAAAGGCGCGAGCATGGCGCGCTCAGCCTCGGCCATCTGCGCCGCGTCGATGGACGCGGGCGCGGCTTTCGCGGCAAACGCCGCGGCAGCCAGCCCGGCGCGACGGCCAAAGACCACCAGATCCGAAAGCGAATTTCCCCCCAGGCGGTTGGCGCCGTGCAATCCGGCGGCGGCCTCGCCCGCGGCAAAGAGTCCGGGCAGTGAAGTTGCTGCGGTCTCGGCTTCAACGCGGATACCGCCCATCATGTAATGGCAGGTAGGGCCGACCTCCATGGGGCCCTTGGTGATATCGACGTCGGCCAGTTCTTTAAACTGGTGATACATGCTGGGGAGCTTCTTCTTCACATACTCGGCCGGCTTGTGTGAGATGTCGAGGTAGGCGCCGCCGTGTTCGGTGCCGCGGCCCTCTTTGACCTCGGTGTAGATCGACCGCGCAACCAGGTCGCGGGTAGAGAGTTCCATGCGCTTGGGGTCATACTTCTCCATGAAGCGCTCGCCGTTTTTGTTGCGCAGGATGCCGCCTTCGCCGCGCACGGCTTCGGTCACCAGCAGCCCCTGCACCCCCGGAGGCCAGACCATGCCGGTGGGATGAAACTGCACGAACTCCATGTCGAGAAGATCAGCGCCGGCTTCGTAGGCCAGGGCCATGCCATCGCCGGTGCATTCCCAGGAGTTGGAGGTAATGGGCCAGGCTTTGCCGATGCCGCCGGTTGCGATCACCACGGCCCTGGCTTTCAGCACGACGAAGCGGCCCTGCTCGCGCCAGTAGCCAAAGGCGCCGACGACGCGCTTGCCGTCAGTGAGCAGGCAGATGACCGTGCATTCCATGAAGACGTCAAAACCCATCTGCACGCCGCGGTCCTGGAGCGTGCGGATCATCTCCAGACCGGTGCGATCACCCACGTGGCAAAGGCGTTTGAAGGTGTGGCCGCCGAAGGCGCGCTGCAGGATGTCGCCGTCAGAGGTGCGGTCGAAGAGCGCGCCCCATTGCTCGAGTTCGCGCACGCGGTCGGGCGATTCCTGGGCGTGGAGCTGGGCCATGCGCCAGTTGTTCATCAGCTTGCCGCCGCGCATGGTGTCACGGAAGTGCGTGCGCCAGCTGTCGGCCTTGTCAACGTTGGCCATGGCCGCGGCAATGCCGCCTTCAGCCATGACGGT
>DASTJB010000259.1:0-7225 GCA_035717005.1 Candidatus Angelobacter sp. | reverse complement strand
GCAGCCACGAAAATGCAAGCACGCAAGCCGCCGGCGTGAGAAGCGCCGCGGGCAAGCAGGAGATCATTGCCGAAATCAAGAAGCTGGCGAAGAAGCTGAAGCGGACGCCAAGCCGGACGGAGCTGTTGCGGTCATCGAGCGTGACGCGGCACGAGCTGAACCGGACGTTCCTGAACTACAGGGAGGCGCTGGCGGCGAGCGGGCTGAGGGGAAGGGCGTTCCGGATCTCGGTGGATGAGCTGTTTGCAGACTGGGCGGGGGTGGCGCGGAAGCTGGGGAAGATTCCGACGATCAACGAATATGACATGCACGCGCGGCACAGCCATGTACCGCTGATCCGGCATTTTGGGGGATGGCTGCACGTGCCCGGAGGACTGCTGCAGCACGCCCGTGAGCACAAACTGGAGCAGGGTTGGGAGGACGTGATGGAGTTGCTGGCCTGGAACGCCGAGCCGGCGCCGAAATTCCGGAATGCGCTGGTGAGGACGGCGGCAGCAGAGGCGAAGCCCTGGGTGACGCCGGGAGAACCGATTTATGGTCCGCCGCTTTTTGATGCGCCGCTGGCGATGGCTCCGATGAGCGAGAATGCGGTGATCTTTTTGTTTGGCGCGGTGGCGAGGGACCTGGGGTTCCTGATGGTGAGGCTGCAGACGGGATTTCCGGACGGCGAAGGCTTTAGAGAAGTTGAGCCGGGACGTTGGCAGTTCAAGAAGATTGAATTCGAGCTGGAGAGCCGCAACTACGTGAAACATGGGCATGCGGCCGGGGGAGCGCACATCCTGGTGTGCTGGAAACATAACTGGCCGGAATGTCCGCTGGAGGTCATCGAATTGCGCAAGCTGGTGGGCGCGTTGCAGGAAAGGGAGCATGGGGGGTGGACAAAATCGGGTGATCTGGTGATCGGGAGATCGGGTGATCGGAAAAGCAAAACCAGGAGAATCGCCGACAGCGCCGTCATCGCCGACATCGCCCGTCATCGCCGGAAAGAGAAAGGCTAAAACCTTGCCGCTGATGAACGCTGATGACGCTGATCGGAAAAACAAAACCATTAACCACAAAGGACACGAAGGAACACGAAGGGAATCGGGTGATCTGGTGATCGGGAGATCGGGTGATCGGAAAAGCAAAACCAACACCTACCACAGAGACACGGAGGAAATCGGGAGATCGGGACATCGGGAAATCGGAAAGGCAAGACCTCACCACTGATAACACGGATGACGCTGATTAACACTGATCGGAAATCAGAATCGGAAAGGGCGGGCCAGCGCGGAGAAACCGGTTGGCGCAGATTGAGACTGGCGATCGAAAACGAATATGATTTCTTGTATAAAATGGGTTCCCGGACGCAAACGTTTGCAGTCGAAGCTCATAAGCGGCGCGTGGAGGAGGCTTCAGGCAACCAAAGTTCCCGGAAATAGCTTCCATTAGCTATTCCAATGGGACTACGACAAAGTGTGCTGGAGACGCAAAAGCAAGGCTGGCTGGACAACAAAGCAGCTACAATGCCGCATCCTACGGGGCAGCGGCCTCAAAAGGGCAAATTGACACAAGCCAAAAAACTAGTCGCATCCGGTATGACCGAAGCCGAGGCGATTGAGCGGGCCAAAGGCGGTGACGCGGAAGCTTTTGAAGGCCTGTACGGGCTGCATAAGCGCCGTGTGTATTCGCTGTGTCTGCGCATGACGGGCAATACGGCTGAGGCCGAAGACCTGACCCAGGAGGCGTTCCTCCAGCTGTATAGGAAGATTGCGACGTTCCGGGGGGAGTCGGCGTTTTCAACCTGGCTGCATCGGCTGGCGGTGAACGTGGTGCTGATGCACCTCAGGAAGAAGGGATTGCCCGAGATATCGCTGGACGAGGCGCTGGAGCCGCAGCATGAAGACGGTCCGAAGAAAGACATTGGCGCCAGGGACAACGTGCTGGCGGGGTCGATTGATCGGGTGAACCTGGAGCGGGCGATTGAGAGCCTGCCCCCGGGATACAGAATCATCTTCGTACTGCATGACGTGGAAGGCTACGAGCACAATGAAATTGCGGAGATGATGGGGTGCTCGATTGGGAATAGTAAGTCGCAGCTGCACAAAGCAAGAATGAAGCTGCGGGATCTGTTGAAGCTCAGTAGAGCCGAAAAGGCCGGCCGTCGCTAGAAAGAAGCAGGCGGGCTGAGCAGGAAAGAAAAACCATAGCGCTCGTGACGGGAGAAGAAACGGGCTGCCATTCGCGCACCGGGTTTGCCGGGGCCCCATACGTGCCGCGTTCTTTAGGGAACTAATGGGCAGAGGCGAATGGGCTGATGGTCCCCCTGCAAAGTAAGTTGGGAGAGGATGAAGACAATGAATTGCCAGCAGTTCCAGGAAGTACTGCCGTATATCATCGAGTCGGGCGGCAAGCCCGAGGAAGAAGAGCACCTGAAGACGTGTCCCGCGTGCTCGGCGTTGGTCGAAGATCTGCAATATATCGCTGCCCAGGCGAAATTGCTCTTGCCCATGCGCGATCCAAGCCCCAGGGTTTGGAGCAACATCGAGGCTTCGCTTCACCGGGAGGGTCTCCTCCCTACGGAGGGTCGAATGTCCCGCCTGGGACATATAACGAAAACCTCGACCCAAACGAAAAGCTGGACGCCTCTAGGCTGGGCGATGGCCCTTACCGCGACCATCGTCTTTGCCGTTGTTCTCATCAATTACAAACCGCACCAGTTGCCTTCTGGCCAGCTCTCGGCGCAAAATACCTCTGAACCATCTTCCCTTTCGATGTCCAGCGACGATCAGCAACTGGTCAGCCAGCTTGCCCAGGCCGACCCCGGTGCGCGCGGCGCTTACGAAAACAGCCTGCGCGAGGTGAACGCCTATATCTCTGACGCCCAGGCGGCCGCCCAGCGCGACCCCGACGACGCCGACGCCCAGGAGCTGTTGCTCGACGCTTATCAGCAGAAAGAGATGCTCTACCAGATGGCAATTGCCCGCTCCCTGCCCTGAGCGGATGAGGAGGCTTGAACGGCCATGAAACTGTTCCCCACGAACGCGGCCGCTGGAATCGCAACACGCCCGGCCGGCAGATCTGCACTGCTCGTCGCCGCCACTCTCCTGCTCTCCTCCGCCTACGCCGCCGACACTCGCAAGGAATCCCGGCTCGACATCGCTCCCGGCGGCAACGTGACCATCGTCAACAACGGCGGTTCCGTCACCCTCCACTCGGCCGGCTCCGGACGTCAGGTGCTCATCGCCTACACCACGCATTCTGACAAGGTCGAAGTCGACCAGAACGCCACTCCTGATAAGCAGCGCATCGAGCTCCTTACCCACGCCATCGCCGGACAGAAGCCCACCGCAGAAGAAGCTCGCGTCGACTACGAACTCACCGTCCCGGCCGGCATCTCCGTAAATGTAACCACCGTTTCTGCGCCCATCACCTCTGACGGTCTCGCCGGCGATATCAGTTTGTCCTCTGAAACCGGGCAGATTGACGTCCACAACATGAGCAAGTCGCACTTGCACGCGCGCAGCATGACCGCCCCAGTGAGCCTCACTGCCATTACCGGCACCTACATCGATGTTCAGTCCAGTGGCGGCGCCGTGCATCTCAGCAAAGTTACCGGGCCGCGCGTGGCCGTGGCCACCGCCAACGGCAACATCGACTATCACGGTGACTGCGCCGGCGGCGGCGACTACCGCTTCAGCACCCACAGCGGCGATATCGAGATGTGGCTCCCGGCTTACGCCTCTGTCGACCTCTCCGCGCGTTCGCGCAGCGGCGCGGTCGACAACGAGTTCCCTCTTGAAGAAAAACAGCATCAGGTGAATCCCCCAATCCAGGGACGTTCCTTCGCAGGCACCTCCAATTCCGGCTCATCTTCCGTTGAGCTCCAATCCATCAGTGGTAAAATCCGCGTAAAGAAGCAATAACGCGCGGCTGGGCGAACCGGCAAAGTTCTTCCTCCGCAACCTGTGTCACGGCACCACTTTCGTTGTGCGCTGTGGCGCAAATTTTTACCGGGCTTTGGCCCCTGAAAAGAAGCAACGAACAGCACATGAGCGGCGCGTCCGCAAAAACTCGCTCCATGCGGCGCATCGTGCTCATCGGATTCATGGGCGCAGGCAAGACCACCGTAGGCCGCGTGCTGGCCAAACGGCTGCGCTGGCCCTTTTTTGATCTCGACGACGTGATCGAGCAGCGCGAACGGCAGACCATCGGCGTGATATTTTCGCAGCACGGTGAAACTGCCTTTCGCCGATCAGAAACCGCCGCGCTTCGCCACCTGCTTGAAGAAAGCGCGCCGGCGGGCAATCTGATCTTGGCCCTCGGCGGCGGGGCCTTCGTGCAACCCGAAAACCGGGCGCTGCTGGAGCAAGCCGGCGCAGTTACCGTGCTGCTGGAAGCGCCGCTGGAAGAGTTGCAACGGCGCTGCCTGGGTGAGCACAAGGTTCGTCCCTTGGCGCAGCAGCAGGAGCGCTTCGCTGAGCTGTTTGCCGCGCGCCACGCTGACTACCAGCGGGCGCAATACCGGGTGCAGACGCAGGGCAAGCCCGTGGAGCAAGTCGCGGCGGAGATCGAAAACGTATTGCGGGCAGTAACTGATTTGGAGGTACCGAAGTGAAAGCAGTCAAGCTGGCCATTCTTATGAGCGCCGTGTTCGCACTCTCATCCGCGTCCATCGCCGCGGACAAGCCCAAGGAGAAGGCCAATTCACATGTGGCTGATTCCGGCAGCTTCGGCATTTTTGTGAACGGCAAGCGCGTCGGCACGGAAACCTTCAACATTACTGAGACGCTCAACAGCGACCGCCGTCCGGAGTATTCCACGGCAACTTCTGAGATCAAATTTGACGACGGAAAATTCAAGGCCACGCAGACCGCCGAGATGCAGATCTCGCCCAAAGGCGAACTGCGGTCTTATCTCTGGCGCGCCACCGCGCCGCAGAAGGAAGAGGCCAGCGTCGAGCCCAAAGACCAGCTTCTGGTGGAACACGTCATCCCCGCCGACCAGAAAAAGGTCGACGTGCCCCACATGCTTCCCGTCTCCACCGTCATCCTCGACGACAACTTCTTTTCCCAGCGCGAAATCCTTCTGTGGTGGTATCTGGCCAGCTGCCGCCGGGAGAACAATGACCTGTTGTGCGGTACCGGCAAATTCGTCATCCTGATACCTCACCAGCATCTCTCCGGCAACGCCACGCTCGAACTCCTCGGTCCCGACAAAGTCATGATCAAAGGCGCCCAGCGTGAACTCAATAAGGTAAAGCTCGAGACCAACGGCCCGCAGGCCCTCACCTGGCTCAACGACCAGGCCCGCGAGTCCGACGTTATGCAGTGGATCCTCTGGGTGGATGATCAATACAAAATCATCAAGATGACCGTGGCCGGCAGCAATGTGGAAGTGATCCGGGATTGACGGGGTTGGTAAGTTGGTAAGTTAGTAATTGAAAAGCCATTAGCATTTAGCCATTAGCCTTTGCTCCGCCATCTGTAGTGGCTAAAGGCTAGGAGCTAAGGGCTGCTCTCAAATTACCAACTTACCAACTTACCAAATCAGTGAACAACCACCGCTCCGATATCGTTTTCTTTTTCGGCGTAGCCATTGCCCTCTGGATCGCCTACTCCGTGCGCGACGTCCTCATGCTCATCTATGTCAGCGCGCTGTTCGCGGTCGTGCTCTCGCCCGCCATCGGCTTCATCCAGAAGATGCGCCTCAACAAGTGGCGCGCCGGGCGCGGCTTCGCCATCATCTTCCTGATTCTCATGATCGTGCTTGTGGGTACAGTGTTTGCGGTCTTTGCGCTGCCTCCCGTCTATCGTGACGCGCGCGCCTTCTCCGCCGACTGGCCGCGCCATATGGCCACGCTCAGCGAAGGCATCAAGCATCTGCCGTTTGCCGGCAAAATCGATCCCACCGCGCTGCAGAAATACGCGGCTGAGATTGTGGGCGGCGCCGGCGGTCTCTTCCTCAACCTCGCCGGCGGCATCTTCGGACTCTTTACCGCGGTCATCCTCACCGCCTACTTCATCATCGATGGCGACCGCACCTTTCACTGGACCGTCTCGCTCTTCCCTCTCGATCAACAGGAACGCCTGGCCGCAACCCTCCAGCGCGCCCGCGCCCGCATGCGCAACTGGCTCCTGGGACAGGCACTGCTCATGCTCTCGCTCGGCCTGTGCAGCCTGCTGGTGTACTGGCTCCTGGGCCTCAAATATTTCTACTTGCTGGCCATGTTCGCCGGCGTCGCCAACATCGTGCCGATCGCCGGCCCCATCAGCGCCGTGGTGCTCGCCTCGGTCGTCGCCGTGCTCGACTCGCCGGAAAAGCTCGTCGGCGTGCTCATCTTTTTTGCCGTCTACTTCCAGATTGAGAGCGTCTTCCTCACCCCGCGCATCATGAAGCACACGCTCAACCTCTCGCCGCTGGCGGTCATCATCGCCCTCACTCTCGGCGGCTCGCTCGCCGGAGTCGTCGGCGCGCTGGTCTCCGTTCCCACCGCCGCGCTGGTCATGGTCCTGGCCGATGAGTACCTGGTCAAACGCAAGCCGGGCGAGGAAGCAGCCAGGACCGCGGTAGCGGATTGATGATCGTCTTTGTGGCACAGGCACTCTTGCCTGTGCTCCGTTGGCATCAGAAAGACCTTCGAAGAAAAGACCTCGTCGCGCCCGCCATCCCGAGCGCTCCTTGCGAGCCCGCGCGCAAGGACGCGAGGGATCTGCTCCGCTGCTCTTTCCACATCCGATCATCCAAGGACTTGTCATGCTGAGCGGAGCACGCATCTCGGCTGTGCCGGGATGCGCGCGAAGTCGAAGTTGAGCCGCTTTGCGGGCGTTCGAGCCCGCAGGCGAAATCCCGAGCGCAGTCGAGGGACCTCTACATCCAGAAAATGTGTCCGTTGCCATGCCGATTCAGGGAGTTCTCTTAGAGACTCTTTCCCGCACAACTAAGACATGACGCGAAAGAGTTCAGTCCAATCCGCCCTGCAATCGAGCGCCGCAGGCGCGAAACAA
Organism: Candidatus Angelobacter sp.; assembly: GCA_035717005.1. Classification (GTDB taxonomy): domain Bacteria; phylum Acidobacteriota; class Terriglobia; order Terriglobales; family Acidobacteriaceae; genus Angelobacter. The sequence goes on along the minus strand of DASTJB010000259.1, from coordinate 239 downwards.
AGGTAGCCCCGGGCGGAAGCCCGGGGAAGGCAAGCAAGACAATCGAGCCCCTTTTAAGGGGCGACACTCGTCCACCCTGTGCAAACCATGCACGCCTGTGCGACACTGGAATCCGGGGGCCTGTAGCTCAACGGTTAGAGCAGCAGACTCATAATCTGTTGGTTGTAGGTTCGAATCCTACCGGGCCCACCGGAAACTCCCAGATCCCTTATCTCGCCATCTGACTCGAGGATCTACTC
>DASTJB010000258.1:0-3126 GCA_035717005.1 Candidatus Angelobacter sp. | reverse complement strand
GCTGTGAGGATCAAAGTGCGGCTTGAGCGCCAGCAGGCCTTCAAGCGTCGTATCCGGGCGGTTGCATTCGTCTTTGGTGACGCAGACCTCTTCTTTGCCGACCACTTCATTTGTCTTCTTGTCCAGAATGCCGCGCGTGACTTTTATCGGGGCGATCTCTTTTTCGAAGAAGCCTTCCTCTTGCGCCCGCGCCGTGCGTTGCTGGCTGAGCAGCGAGTACTCGTCCTGCGACTGGCGGCTGACCTTATAACGTTTGGCGACAACTTCAGCGGTGTCGCCCATCACCATATAAATGCCCGGCATCTCCTCTTTCAGGCGCGGATTAGGGCTGCTGTCGCGGATAGCCATCGTGATGCTCTCCACCCCGCCGCCGATCGCGACATCCACGCCTTCATGCATGATCTGGTGCGCCACCAGCGCGATCGCCTGCAGTCCTGAAGAACAGAAGCGGTTCACCGTGAGCCCCGCCACCGACGGCGGCAAGCCGGCCAACATTGCCGCCACTCGCGCCACGTTGTGGCCCTGCGATCCGTGGGGTTGGCCGCAGCCGAGAACCACATCTTCGATCTCGGCCGGATCGAGTTTCGGCGTCTTGCGCAGCACATCCTGTATGCAGTGCGCCGCCAGATCGTCAGGGCGCGTCAGGTTAAATGACCCGCGGAAGGATTTTGCCAGCGCCGTGCGCGAGCTGGTAACTACGACTGCTTCTCTCATCGATCTCCCTCAAAATAATTATTCCCGATCACCGGCTTTTCGTCCTCGGTCGTGAGTTTTCCGATTCCGTATCAGAGTATGGAAGAGCCTTGTTTTTTGCGGTTTCTGTACTCAACGATCCATTTGGCGATGCCAAAGATCACAAGTGTCCCGACAAGATTGATCGGCATGTTGTCGCTAATGAAGAACCACGCGACAAGGGCCGCGGCCAATGCCACGTACCCAAGGATATTAAGCGGCATGATCCTAGCATACAGAAAAGGAATCTCGTTTTGCTCCAGTCTATTGCCGCCCATAAAGCTCAATGGCTCGCTTGGTGGCCTCGCCCCAGCTCGGGCAAGCCGCCGGAGAAACGCACTCTTTAATACATACCAAGGTGCCGCTCACATCGCCAGCACGACGCGCCCGGCGATCTTCCCGGCCTTCATCTCCTCGAAGATCGTGTTGATCTCGTCCAATCGGCGCGTCGAGATCTGGCAATGCAGCTTGCCTGCCGCAGCCATCGCCAGCACTTCTTCCAGGTCCTGCCGCGTGCCGACCGCCGAAGCCTGCACCCGCACCTCGCCCGCCGCCATCATGATCGGGGGAAAGCTGATTTCCGGCGGCAGTCCCACCACCAGGAGCTTTCCCGTCGGGCGCACGCAGGGAAACGCCGTGTCATAAGCCGCCTTGGATCCAGAAGTGACCAATACGGCGTGCATTCCTCCCGCGCGCCGCAGTTCTTTGGCGACGTTGGTCGAGCTCGCGTTCAGGGTTCGTGTTGCGCCCAGTGATGTGGCCAGCGCCAGCTTGTGGTCTGAAACATCTACTGCCGCGACCTCAAGGCCCATCTCTCTTCCAATTTGGATGGCCAGATGGCCCAGCCCGCCAACGCCAAATACCGCGAGCCGCTCTCCGCGGGCGAGCCTGGCCTGCTTGATCGCGCGATACACCGTAACTCCGGCGCAAAAGAGCGGCGCGGCCCCGGCTGCGGAGATCCCTTCGGGAATTCGGGTGGCGTGCGTGGCCGGCGCTTTGATGTATTCGGCGTAGCCGCCGTCCACAGTGCAGCCGGTGATCTTCTGCTTCGAACAGAGGTTCTCATAGCCGGCGCGGCAGAATTCGCACTCGCCGCAAGTCCAGTGGACCCACGGGACGCCTACGCGATCACCCACTTTGAGGTCGCGCACCGCGCTGCCCACTTCGGCAACGCGACCCGCAATCTCATGGCCGGGAATAAGCGGAATTTTGGTGATCCCGCCAAACTGCTTCCAGTCGCCTTCAATGATGTGCAGGTCGGAGTGGCAGACACCGCAGGCCTCGACCTTGATCAGCACTTCATTCGCGCCCGGCTTTGGGCGCTCGACCTCTTCAACCGCCAGCGGTTTTTTCAATTCGTGCAGGACTGCGGCCTTCATTCCTTTCACCTCCCGCCGCGCGACTGCGCGCGCTTCTTCGGCGCCAGCCCCGCCGTCGTGTTGATGGATGCTTCGGCAATGCGGGTAATCTCCTCCCGCAGCCAGCGGTTCGGTGGATCGTTGTCCGCGCTCTCATGCCAGTACATGTGAATGTCGAGCGTCTGCAGGCTTTTGAGCGGAAACGGATACAGCCGGTTCTCGAAGCGGCCGTTGAGCATCTCCGCGTAATGCTCCGGCATGGTCAGCAGCATGTCGGTCTCGCCGGCAATGCGGCACGCGGCAAAATAATTCTGGCAGCGCAGGACGACCTTCCGTCCTTTGCCTTTGCGGTTCAGCTCCGCATCCACCAGACTGGGGCCGTATCGCCGCGAAGAAACAAGGATATGGTCCTGCGAAAGATAGGTTTCCAGATCAAGCTCGCGGCCGATGGCCGGATGTCCCTGCCGCGCCACCACCACCACGCGGTCGGAAAAGAGCGGCTTGCGGCGGATACTCTCGCTCATGTTGATCGGGACATCCAGCGCCAGGTCGAGCGCCCCGCTGGAGAGCTCGGCCTCGATCTCGCGGCGCTTCACCCTCAATGTTGTAATCGAAATCTCGGGCGCCGCGCGCATGAGCGTCCCGGCGAGGGCAGGCAGGATCATTGCCTCCATCAGCTCCCAGAATCCGACCATGAAATTGCGCCGGGTGTGCGCGGGATCGAACTTACGGTTCTCGTAAAGATTGACCTCCAGGATCTGCAATGCCTGGCGCACGTCATTGATCATGTTGCGGCTGAACGGCGTGGGCACCATATGGGCGCCTTCGCGGATGAAAAGCGGGTCCTTCAGCAGCTCGCGCAGGCGCTTGAGCGCGTGGCTCATGGCCGGCTGGGTGAGCTTGAGCTGGCGGCCGGCGCGCGTCAAATTGCCTTCGCGATAGATGGCCTCCAGCACCACGAACAAATTGAGGTCGACCTGGCTCAGATGCACGGCACAAATCTTACACTATTCGGCTGATTCATTTGATGAATCAA
>DASTJB010000257.1:0-21388 GCA_035717005.1 Candidatus Angelobacter sp. | reverse complement strand
CGCACTGCGCGGCGTGGACCTGGAAATCGCTCCGGGCCAGACCGTCGGTGTGCTCGGGGAATCGGGATCGGGGAAGAGTTCGCTCGCGCTGGCCTTGATGCGGCTCCTTCCGCGCAATGCCCGCATCGCCGGTGGGTCTATCGAACATCGCGGCGCCGACCTCTCGACCTTCAGTCCAAAACAGCTCCGCAAGATTCGCGGCGCAGAGGTGACGCTCATCTCGCAGGAGCCTGCGCTGGCGCTCAATCCCGTGCTCACGCTGGGCACGCAACTCAAAGACGTGCTCAAGGCCCACACCAGTCTGGATCGCGCGCAACAGGAGTCCAGGTGCAATGACATTCTGGGCAAAATGGGTTTTGAAGATCCGGAGCGCATCATGCGCGCCTACCCGCACCAGCTCAGCGGAGGCCAGCGCCAGCGCGTCGCTATTGCGCAGGCCCTGGTCTGCCGCCCGCAGTTGCTGATCGCCGATGAGCCGCTCAGCTCGCTCGATGCCGCCACGCAGGCCGAAATCGTCGAGGTGCTCCAGCGCCTCAAACGCGATCTCGGACTCGCCATGCTCTTCATCACGCACAACGCCGGCGTGCTCTGGTCGTCAGCCGATCAGGTGATCGTCCTGCGCGAAGGCGAGGTCCATGCGCGGGGAACAATCCCCGACCTTCAGCGCAGCCCCGATCCCTACGTACAAAGCCTGCTTTTTCCCGAGAAGGCCCTCGCGGAGAACCAGGCGCAGAAGCCCCCAGCCGCGGCCGAGCCTATGCTCGAGGTCTGCAAGCTCAGTAAGAGCTTCCTCCAGCATCATCTCTTCTCGCGTAAAAAATTTGTCGTGCCGGCGGTCGACTCGGTCGATCTGGTCTTGCAGCCCGGCACAACCACTGCGGTCCTGGGCCGCTCCGGCTCGGGCAAGTCGACGCTGGCGCGCTGCATTGCCGGATTCGAAACACCGGATTCAGGCGAGATTCTGCTCGACGGAAGCAAGCAAATGCTTAACCGGTCAGTGCAGATGATCTTTCAGGATGCGGCCACCTCACTCAATCCGCGCTTTACCGCCCGCCAGATCGTCACTGAGCCGATGGAGATTTCGCGCTGGAAGACTGAACGCGAACGCACCGAACGCGCGCTGGAATTAATGGCAGAAGTCGGTCTCGATCCCGCCTCGACCGCGCGGCTTGCCGGCGAATTCAGCGGCGGCCAGCGCCAGCGCCTTGCCCTGGCGCGCGCTCTGGCCGCCGAACCGAAACTGCTCATCCTTGATGAAGCGCTCTCCGGCCTTGACGTCCCTCTGCAAGCTCAGATGGTGCGCTTGCTCATGGATCTTCAGGCGCGGCACGGTCTCACCTATCTCTACATCTCGCACGACCTCAACTTCATCTCGCTCTTCGCGCAGCAAGTCATCGTGATGGAGGCCGGCCGCATTGTTGAGCAACTTGCTCCAGCGCAACTGGTCCGTAGCCTGAATCCCGTAACGCGCTCTCTGGTCGAAGCCGCCGAGCGCATGCATGCTCCGGGCGTGGAGGCTGCCGTATGATTCGCTACGTTTTCCGCCGCATCGCGAATGGCGTCCTGATGCTGTTCGGCATCTCGCTCCTTCTGTTCATTCTTTTGCAAGCTGCACCGGGCGACTACCTGAGCGACCTGCGCCTCAACTCGCAGATTTCCCCGGAAACCGTCACGGCGCTGCGCGCGCAATACGGGCTCGACCAGCCGCTGCCGGTGCGCTACTGGAAGTGGGTGAAGTCCGCCGCCCACGGCGACTTCGGTTACTCCTTTGCCTACAACGTGCCCGCGTCAGCGCTCCTGTGGCCGCGCGCGCGCAACACGCTGCTGCTCTCCTTTCCCGCCGTGCTGCTCTCCTGGCTCATCGCAGTGCCGCTGGGAGTTCTCGTTGCGGGCAGCCGGTGGCGCTGGGTGGATCGATTGTTTTCCGCCGGAACCTCAACCCTGCTTGCCCTGCCTGATGTGTTGATTGCCTTGCTGGCGCTCCTCGTCGCGCTCAAGACCGGGCTGTTTCCCGTCGGCGGCATGAGCTCTTCGGCTGGCGATCAGCCGGGCGCCTGGGCCACGTTGCGCGATCTCCTCTGGCATATGGCGCTGCCGGTGGCTGCGCTTGTCATTGGCTTGCTGCCGATGATTCTCCGCCACGTGCGCGCCGGCGTCGCCGAAATTCTTGACTCGACATTTATGCGCGCCGCCGAAGGCCACGGCTTGCCGCGCATGAAACTGCTTTTCCGCTACGCCCTGCCCGCTGCGGCCAATCCGCTCATCTCCCTCTTCGGCCTCTCCATCGCATTGCTGCTGAGCGTCTCGCTCCTCATCGAGGTAGTGATGGGCTGGCCCGGGATGGGCCCGCTGCTGCTGGAATCGATCCTCTCCCGCGATCTGTTCGTAGTGATCGGCGCGGTGCTTCTCTCCACGGTTTTCTTGCTTGCCGGAAATCTGCTGGGCGACATCCTGCTCTACTCCCTGGATCCGCGGATTCGGAGCTCGGTGAAATCCCAAGCGAAGAGAGGGAACCCTATGGGCAACACATCCCTTGAGGTTCACGAATGAACCTAAAAAGCATTCTCAGTAATAGGGGTCCCTCGCTTCGCTCGGGATTTCAGAAAAACGCCTTCCAGAGAACATGGGCCTTTTGGTTCTTACTGGGCATCCATGCCATCGTCCTGCTGGCCGGCTTCATTGCGCCCTACAGCTTCGAGACCCAGGCGCGCCTCTATCCCTACGCGCCGCCGACCCGGGTGCACTTCATCGATTGCCAGGGCCATTTTCATCTCCGGCCCTTCGTTTACGCCACCAAACTGAACGAGAGCAATCCTTCCGAGTACGCGCCGGACTGTTCCCAGCCGGCAGCCATTCACTTCTTTGTCCGTGGCGACCGGTATACATTGCTGGGAGTTTTTCATTCTGATCTGCACCTGTTCGGCGTCGATCCGTCGGTGGGCTTGTATGTGATGGGAACTGACGGCTTTGGGCGCGACCAGTTCTCGCGCCTGCTCTATGGCGGCCAGGTCTCGCTCTTCGCCGGTTTGATCGCCGCGGCTCTTTCCGCAATCGTCGGGTTGTTCCTGGGCGCCATCGCCGGCATGTACGGCGGCTGGATCGATGACGTGGCCATGCGCTTCGCCGAAATCTTCATCGCCGTGCCCTGGTTTTATCTGCTGATCGCGGTGCGCGCCTTCCTGCCCCTGCATATCAGTCCTGTCGCGGCCTTTGTCCTTGTTGTCTGCGTGATCGGCATTGTGGGCTGGGGGCGGCCGGCGCGTCTGGTCCGCGGCGTGGTGCTGGGCGCGCGCGAGCGCAACTTTGTTCTTGCGGCGCGCGGCTTCGGCGCATCCAACAGTTATTTGCTGCGCCGCCATCTCATGCCGCTGACTTTTCGTGTGCTGCTCACCCAGATGACCGTGCTGATCCCCCAGTTCATCCTGGCCGAGGTGATTTTGTCTTTCCTCGGGCTTGGCATTGGCGAGCCCTTCCCCAGTTGGGGCAACATGCTTGCCGCGGCCCAGCAATATCACGTGCTGGTCTCGTATTGGTGGATGCTTCTCCCCGGCCTTGCGCCCATCCCAGTGTTCCTCGCCTGGCACTCATTGGCGGAGAAACTGCAGGAGCGGGTAAAATCAAACATCTGATTCACCGAGGAAAGTGGGGGTACTTGCTTCCGGTCCGGTTCATCCTGTGGTGTGTCCTGGCGGCGCTTCCGGCGCTCGCCTGGGGCCAATCCGGCAAGCAGGTTTCTTCCGCGAAGGCGGCTGGTGCCTCGGCCGCGGATCCGGACCTGTTCCGCACCACCTCTGAACCCGGCAGTCGCGGCGGCAAGCTGGTGATCACTCTGCGCTCTGAGCCGCGGACCTTCAACCCCGTAATGGCCAATGATCAGAACTCGTTTGGCGTAAATGCGCGAATCAATGCCGACCTGATCCACATCAACCGCGCCACGCAGAAGACCGAGCCGGCGCTGGCCAAGTCATGGACGATCTCGAAAGACGGCACCCAGTTCACCTTAAAGCTACGTCGTGGAATCCGCTTCTCTGACGGCCAGCCCTTCGACGCCGACGACGTCATCTTTTCCTTCCAGCTTTACCAGGATGAGCAGCTGCATTCGCCGCAGCGCGACCTGCTGCTCATCCATGACAAGCCGGTGGCCGTCCAAAAAATTGATTCCTATACCGTCCGCTTCACTTTTCCCGCGCCGTACTCCGCCGCCGAACGCGTTTTTGACGGGCTGGCGATCCTGCCGCGCCACCTGCTGGAAAAAGACTACAAAGAGGGGAAGATCGCCCAGACCTGGACGCTCAATACTCCGCCGCAGAATCTCGCCGGACTGGGCGCTTTTCGCCTGAAGCAGGTCATCCCGGGCGATCGCGTGGTACTCGAACGCAATCCGTACTACTGGAAGATAGACGGCAAGGGCCAGCAACTCCCGTATCTTGATGAGCTGACTTTCCTTGTTGTTCCCACGCAGGACGCGCAGGTGATCCGCTTTCAGGCGGGCGAATCGCAAATCATCAGTGGTCTCAGCGCTGACAATTTCACCGCGCTCGAGCCGCAACAAACTGCCCGCCACTTCAAACTGTACGACGCCGGCCCGGGCCTGGAATACAACTTCCTGGTGTTCAACCTGAATGACGATACGGAAGGCTTTCCCGCGATCGCGCGGCGGCAGAAGTGGTTTCGCGATGTCCGTTTCCGCCAGGCTGTTTCCGCGGCCATCGATCGCGCCGCCATCGTTCGGCTGGTATATCACAACCGCGCCGTGCCGTTGGCCTCGCACGTAAGTCCCGGCAACCGGCAGTGGTTCAATTCGGCTGTTCCGGCGCCGGTGCATGACGTGTCCAAAGCCAGGGAGCTTCTGAAGTTGGCCGGATTCTCATGGAAGCCCGACGGCTCACTGGTCGACCCGGCCGGCCAGCCCGTGGAGTTCTCGATCATCGTCGGCGCCAACAACGCGCAGCGCGCCCAGATAGCCACCCTCATCCAGGCCGACCTCAAGCAGATTGGCCTTGCCGCAAGCGTGGTCCCCATGGAGTCGCGTTCGGCCAATGATCGCGTGCTGCGCTCCCATGAATATGAAGCCGTGGTGATGGGACTGGTCAGTGGCGACGCCGATCCCACTCCTGACATGAACATTCTCATGTCGACCGGCGGGACCCATCTCTGGCATATGGGCGAGAAGACCCCGGCTACGCCCTGGGAGGCCGAACTGGACCAGCTCATGCAGAAACAACTGGTCACCATGAATTACCAGCAGCGGAAGAAAATTTATGACCGGGTGCAGGCTATTCTGGCCCAGCAGCTCCCCGTGGTTTATCTCATCAGCCCCAACATCCTGGTTGGCGCGCAGGAAAACCTGGGTAACTTTCGTCCCGCCATCGTTGAACAGTATACTTTTTGGAACGCAGATGAACTTTTTTGGCACACCCCCGCCGGAAAGCATTGATGGACGACAACGCCAGGGAGATTACGTTACCAACAACACGGGACACAGCGGCTGAAGACGAAAAACTGGTGCAGGCGTGTCTGGCCGGCGATGAGCGGGCCTGGAACACGCTCATCGACAAGTACAAGCGCCTGATCTACTCCGTGCCGGTCAAGTACGGATTCAGCCCCGACGATGCCGGAGACATTTTTCAGAATGTCTGCATTGACCTGTTCACGAATCTCGCCAAGGTGCGCAAGATTGAATCGCTGCGCTCCTGGCTGATCACGGTGGCGACGCACAAGTGTTTCCACTGGAAGAAACAGCAGAAGCCGGACGTGGAGCTGGACGCCATGGAGCAGGAAGTGGCGGAGGAAATTGCGGCCGCCCCGCAGGTGCTTCAGGAAATACAGGAGGAGCAGGCTGTGCGCGATGCCATTGAACGCCTTACGCCGCGTTGCGCTCAGCTGGTGAAGCTCTTGTTTTACGAGCAGCCGCCCGTTCCCTACAACGAGGTGGCACAGAAGCTGGGGCTGGCCACCGGCTCCATCGGCTTCATCCGCGGCCGCTGTCTGAACCGTCTCCAGAAAATCCTGGCGGAACTGGGATTCTGAGATGTCGCAGCCGCCGAATTTTGGGGTGGAGCAGTGGATCATCGATCTCTCTGCCCTTGCCGACGAATGCCGGCGCCGCGAATTCCTTGCCGCCCGCCCCGAGGTGCACACCGCCGCCGCCGTCGAAGCTCTTTACAACGCCGTCGTCGTCTTTGCCCGGGTCGACCTGCAGAAGGCAGAGCGCATGGCGCAGGCCGCGAGCTGGATCGCAGAGCAGATCAAAGACCCTTACGCTCTGGCGCAGAGCGCGCGCGCCGTGGGCCACGTGCTCTATCTAACCGGCAAATACAAGCAAGCCATTCAGGAATACGAAAAGGCGCTGGTCATCTTTCAGCAGATTGGCCGCGACGTGGATTATGCCCGCACCATCAGCGGCGCCCTGCAAAGCCTGATTTATTGCGGCCAATACGAGCGCGCCTTCCGTCTGGGCGAAGAAGCGCGCAGCATCTTCCACAAGCACAAGGACCGCCTCCGCCTGTCCCGGCTGAACAGCAACATCGCCAACATTTATTTTCGCCAGGACCGTTTTCAGGAAGCCGTCGAAGTCTATGAAACTGCTTACAAGGAGTTCCTGCAATACGGCGAACCGCTCGACATCGCTGCCGTGCTCCGCAATCTCGCCGTCTGCTACTACAGTTTGAATGATTTTGACCGCGCGGAAGAGACCTACCGTCTGGCGCGGCAGCATTGTCTGGAGCACGGCTTCTCGCTGCTTGTCGCGGAAGCCGATTACAACGTGGCGTACCTGCACTACCTGCGCGGTGAGTATCTGCGGGCCATCCAGCTCTATGACCATACCCGGACCCTCTGCGCTGAGCTGGGCGATCGTTATCATCAGGCGCTTTGCGATCTCGATGAATCAGAGATCTATCTGGAGCTGAACCTGACGGAAGGCGGTACCGAGCTGGCCCAGGATGCCTTTATGGCCTTCAGCGAACTGGGCATGACCTATGAAGCCGGCAAGGCCGCTACATTCTCCGCCATCGCCACCAGCCAGCAAGGCCGCTACAAGCAGGCGATTGAGGGCTTCGACCGCGCGCGCCACTTATTCGTAATCGAAGGTAATCCGCTGTGGCCGTCGCTGATCGACTTGTACAAAGCGCTGGTTTTGTATGAAGCCGGAGAAAACGACCAGGCCGAGGACCTGGCCGGCTCGGCGCTGGATTATTTTGCCGACTCGCCCTTGCCCTCGAAAGCCGCGTTATGCGAACTCCTGCTCGCCGCCATAGAGCTGCGCGGCTCAGACCCGGAAGAAGCGCGCCGGTATTGCAGTGCCGCGCTCTCCCGCCTCACTCATCTGGACTCTCCTGCCGTTTACCAGGCGTATTTCATGCTCGGGCAGGTGGAGGAGGCCAGCGGCAATACCGAGCTGGCGCGCCAGGCGTACGAGCAGGCATTCAAGAAGCTCGAGGGCTTGCGCAGCCACCTGGGCAAGGAAGAGTTGAAGATCGCCTTCCTGAAAAACAAATTGGCGGTCTATGAAGGGCTGGTCGTCACCTCGCTGGCGGTAAGCTTCGGCACGCGGGCGCAGAAAGAAGCGTTCGGGTACATCGAGCAGGCCAAGTCGCGCAGCCTGGCCGACCTGATTGCTTTTCGCGCCTCATCGCTGGCCTCGCACGAGTCAGACGCAATCTCGCCCGCCATGGGCGAATTCCGCGACATGCGCCAGAAGCTGAACTGGACCTACCACCAGATCGAACTCGAGGAGCTGAACCGCGAAGGCCGTTCCGAGGAACGGATCCAGCAGCTGCGGCAACTGAGCCGCAAGTATGAAGATTCACTGGTGAAGGCTTTTTCCCGCGTGCAGAGCGTCGACCGCGAATTCGCCAGCCTGCAAAATTCCAGGACCGTTCCCATCGAGGAGCTGCAACGCATTGTGCCCGAGAATGCGCTGCTGGTGGAGTATTACACCGCGCGCAACCGGTTTTATGTCTGCCTGGTGGGCCGCCACCAGTTCAAGATCGTCCCGCTGGGTGAGGTGTTGCCGGTGCGGGAAAAACTCCGCCTTCTGCAATTGCAGCTGGCCAAGTTCCGGCTGGGTGAAGACTACATTCGTCCGCTGGAGAAGACATTTCTTGAGGCCACGCAGGCCCACCTGGAAGAGCTTTATTCGCTTTTGATCGCGCCGGTCCGGGACCAGCTCAAGGCGGAGCACCTCATCATTGTGCCCCACGCCTTCCTGCACTACCTGCCGTTCCACGCGCTCTCGGACGGACAGAGTTATCTGATCGATGACTTCTCGGTTTCCTATGCGCCCAGCAGCAGCATCTTCGCCGTGTGTCAGGAAAAACAGCAGCGAGCGGGAAGCAATGGTGGCTCGCTGGTGCTGGCGGTCCCGGATGCCCGGGCTCCCTATATCGCCGACGAAGCGCGCTTCGTTGCCGCCTCCATGGAAAACGCACGCCTTTTTCTGGGAGAAGAAGCCACTGAGGAACAACTGCGCCGATTTGGCCCGGAGAGCCGGTTTATTCACATCGCCACCCATGGCTATTTCCGCCAGGACAATCCCATGTTCTCCTCCATCCGGCTGGGAAACTCGCTCCTGAGCCTTTTCGATCTCTATCAGCTCCGTTTTGATGCTGAGCTGGTAACCCTGAGCGGCTGTGGGACGGGCATGAACGTGGTGATCGGCGGCGATGAACTCATTGGCCTGGTGCGCGGCCTGCTTTATGCGGGCGCCCAGACGCTGATGGTCAGCCTTTGGGAGGTGCACGATCAGAGCACAGCGGAGTTTATGGGCGACTTTTACAACTTTTACCGGAGTTCATCCAATAAAGCGAATGCGCTGCGAATGGCTGTGATGAGGCTGAAGGAAAAACATCGCCATCCGTACTATTGGGCAGCGTTTGCGCTAGTCGGTAAATTTTCGTAAAGCGCGTAAAAATTGCCGGGAAGCTATATTTTTCCGGTACGGCAAGACTCTATATGTTCAGAAGCAGGCTCATCCGTCGACTGCTAAAGAGGGGGATACGGACCCGGAAGCCGTGTTCCCCTTGATTGAATTACGGACGAAGAAAGTCAAATATGACTCAGGCGCGTCATTTCGATATAACCGATTGGGCTGACTACGTCAGGAACGTGGCTCCTGCGGCCCACCGTGAGCAAATGCTTGCGCATCTCGAGGCCGGGTGCTCCAGGTGCGAGAAGATTCAGGCCATGCTGTCAAAGTTCGCCGGTATCTGCCGGCGTGAGGCGGCCTACGAGGTTCCTCGGTTCGCAGAGCAGCAGGTAAAGGCACTTATCGGGCTGGCTAGAGCGCCTCGCCGCACAACTCTGCAACGTCTTTTAGGCGGCCTGGTGTATGACAGCCAGAATGATCCTCAGCCGGTCGGTGTTCGCGGAACCCACCAGATCAACCGTCAGGTCCTGTTCCATGCGGGCGATTACTCAGTTGATCTTCGTTTCGAGCATGAAAAAGGCTCGGCCAGCATGGTGTTGGTCGGGCAGATTGCCAATCAGAAAGCTCCTGATGAGAACCTGGCCAATGTCCCTGTGATTCTGGTCGCCGGGAGTCGTGAGCTAACAAGGTCCATCAGCAATACTTTTGGTGAATTTCAGTTGGAATACGTTCCGGAAAGCGATTTGCGTTTGCTGGTCCCTCTGGAGTCCCGGGGCCAGGAACTGGAAGTGGTTTTGGGGAAAACTCCGCAGATCTAAGTTTTTGATGTCTGGACGTCGACGATGAGGAACCTGCGAATCTTAATTCTGGCGGCCTTGCTGACGGCCCTCCCGCTGGGGGCGCAGACGAGCTACATCCTCACCGCCTCCCCATCCAATGTTCAGTCGATTGTCACGAGCCACGGCCTCACCGTGGTGAAAGAACTTTTTGACGGCACCAATTGCGTCATGCTGGTTACCTCGCCTTCGGCGAATGTGTCTGCAGTCGAAACCGAGGTCGAGTCAGACATCAGGGTCGTGAGCTTTGAGCCGGAGCAGCAGCCATTGCTGCCGGAATTGAGCGCCCTCACTCAACCCATTCTTACGCAATCCAGCACCAGTATTCTTGATGGTCTGCCGGGACGCACCCTGGTTTCGTTCTTCGGCAGCACGGTGCCCAGCAACTACACTGCGCAGACTGCTACAAGCATCATCCGTCTCAGCGACGCGCGCACAGCCACGAATCTGACGGGCAGCGGTGTCGTGGCGATCATCGACACCGGCGCTGACCCGAACCATCCCGCGCTGGCAGGTGTACTGGTTCCCGGCTTCGACTTTACCCGCAACCAGGCAGGATCGTCCGAGTTGCTCGACCTGAATCCCACCGTCGCCGCCCAGCTGCAGCAGAGTTCCACCAGCATTCTGGACGCACAGAACACGCTGCTCCTGAACACCTCGGCACTGGCCATCCTGAACCAATCCAGCACCTCGATTCTCGATCAATCGAGCACGTCGATTCTGGATAGTTCGCTGGCTGAGTTCGGACACGGCACCATGACGGCCGGGATCGTACATCTGGTTGCACCTACGGCGAAGATCATGCCGCTCAAGGCGTTTCGTGCCGACGGCTCCTCGAATCTTTCCGATATTATCCGGGCCATTTACTACGCGGCCAACAACGGCGCGAACGTGATCAGCATGAGCTTCAGCATTGCCCAGCCCTCCCCGGGATTGCAGGCCGCAGTGCAGTACGCTTTGAGCAAGAACGTCATTCTGGTGGCAGCATCAGGAAACGATGGCGTGAAGACGCTGGTCTATCCTGCGTCCTATAACTCGGTGATCGGGGTCGGCTCAACCACCAACACTGACCTGAGGAGCGCTTTCTCGAATTACGGTTCCGGCGTAGTGATGTTCGCGGCCCCGGGAGAAGGCGTGGTTACCAGCTATCCCGGCGGCAATTACGCGGCCGGATGGGGCACCTCTTTCAGCACGCCGATGCTGGCCGGCTCGGCCAGCCTGGTCCTGCAGGTGCGGCCCACAGCCAAGGCCGGCGACGTGCTGAACGCGCTCTCAAAAACCAAGCAAATCAGTGACATGGGTTATGGCCGCATCGATCTCTATCTGTCCCTCACAAATCTGGTAGCCAACACCACCACCAACGCCGGCGGCGGTAATTCCGGAAGCAAGACCTTTTAAGCCCCAAAATTTATTAGCAAGTCTAATTCTTTGTGTCCAATTTTGAGCGCAAATGGCCTGTTTTTGATCGGGCTTGACCCCTTTAGCGCAGTCCACGTAGGCATCGCCTCGTGCACCGTCCGAGCACTGCTCTTGTTTTTGTTAACTTATTGACAGGCATAGACTTCCATCTGATCTGGAAACCCCAGGACGTTCCTTTGACTCCGCGAGCATTCATTCTTTTATTCGCCTTATAAGCGCCAGCGCCGGAGCGCCGGGAGATTTTTCCTCTTCGAGATGAAACAAGACTCTGGCTATACTCACTGCGGTTCGACGGATTAAACCCGAAGGGAGCCTCTAAGCGGCTTTCGGACAACGCTTAGTGGACAGGCCGGAAATGTCGTATCTCAGGGTGCTTGCGCGAATTTTGTATATCTCGGTGTGTCTGCTGGGTCTGCCGTTGCTGGCCCAGGACAAATACATTCTGGTCACCTCGCCCACCAAGGTCCAGGATGTATGCGGCCGCCACGGTCTCACCCAGATCACGCAAATCTCCTCGCGCGGCGTTTTTCTTGTCTCCACCTTCTCGGTAGATCCCACCATCGCCACTGATTCCTCTGTGCAGAGCTTTGAAGCCAATCGGGCGCTGGGCGTGCCTGAACTCTCTGGCGCAACCATTGCCAGCCTCACGCAATCGTCCACGTCAATCCTTGACGGTCTGCCGGGCCGCACCGTTGTCAACTACTTCGGTTCTGCGGTCGCCAGCAATTACGTGCAACAACCCGCAACCGCCATTACTCGGCAGCAGGATCTGCAGGCGACAAGCAACCTGACGGGTGCAGGATTCACTGTAGCGATCATCGATACCGGAGTTGATTTTTCCCATCCGGCGCTCTCCCAGGTTTTGCTTGCGGGGTATAACTTCATCAACGAAGCCGCGGCTCCCTCTGAGTTGCTGGATCTGCCGCCGGGGATGGCGGCGGCCTTGTCCCAGTCCTCAACCAGCATTCTTGACGGCCAGAACCTGGTGCAGCTGAACTCTTCGACAGTCGCGATCCTAAGCCAGTCGAGTACCAGCATTCTGGACGGACCTCCGGCTGCATTTGGCCATGGCACAATGACCGCCGGCCTGGTGCACCTGGTGGCTCCCGGCGCGAAAATCATGCCGTTGAAGGCATTCGCCGGCGATGGCACCTCGGACCTGTTCAACATTGTCCGCGCCATCTATTACGCTGCCGATCACGGAGCCAACGTCATCAGCATGAGCTTTGAGATTTCGCAAAGCTCGCCCTCACTTCAGGCCGCGGTTCAATATGCGCTCGGCAAGAACATCACTGTGATCGCCGCTTCGGGCAATGATGGGCAGCAGATCCTGGTCTACCCGGCCGCTTACAACACCGTGGTGGGTGTTGGTTCCACCAGCAATAATGACAGCAAGAGCGCATTTACGAACTTCGGTACAAATGCGGTGTTCGTCGCCGCACCGGGCGAAGGCGTGGTTACCACCTATCCCGGCGGCAACTACGCGGCAGGATGGGGAACATCCTTCAGCACGCCGATGGTCGCAGGCGAGGCTGCGCTGGTCCTGCAGGCCCGGCCCGCATATCATCCGGGCGACGTCGCCAACGCCATTTCGCGCAGCGCCGCTGTTCAGCAGATGGGCCACGGCCGGATCGACTTTTGCCAGGCGCTCTCCAGCATAGGCGTCGGCAGTTTCTGCAAGTGAGTACGGACGGCAGTACTTCCGGAGGCACCACGCCGTAAGTATTCGAACCAAGTGTGGATGAGCCTGCACACTTCAGCCCCGCCAAAAGCGGGGCTGTTCATTTCTGTGCCCTAATAGCTGCCACTCGCCATGGGCGCGTAGCGGCGGAAGAAACTGTTCGCCTTCCACTGCGGGCGTTTTTCCTGGTTGGCAGTCTTGATCATCAGCGCGCGAACAATCTCTTCATATTTGCCCGCGGCGGCCGCGTCCACCGGCTGATGGATGTCATCGGAGGGCGCGTGATAGCGCTGTGTGAGCCAGTCCTTGAAGAGCGCCTGTTCCGGCGAGCCTTTCACGAAGCCGACTTTCATCGCCAGCGCGGGCACGCCGTGGCGGATAAAGTTGTACTGGTCGCTGCGGATAAACGAGTTCCGTTGGGGTTCGGGATCGGGCTGCACTTCCACGCCAAGCGATTGCGCCACCTCCCGGGCCGAATCTCCCATATCAGATTCGCTCAGACCGTAGACGGTCAGGACCTTCAACGGCACAATCGGCAAAAACATATCGATATTGATGTTGGCAATCATCGATTCCGGCTTCACGGTCGGATGGGTTGTGAAGTAGCGGGATCCCAGCAGGCCTTTCTCCTCGCCGGTGACAAACACAAACAGCAGGGAGCGCTTGGTCCGTTTGGATTTGCGGAGCGAGGCGGCAAGGTCCAGCAGTACGGCGCTGCCGGAGGCATTGTCCATGGCGCCGTTGTAGATGCGGTCGCCATTGATGGGCTCGCCGATCCCCAGATGGTCCAGGTGCGCGGAAAGCACCACATATTCGTTCTTCAATTTGGCATCGCTTCCGGGAAACTGTGCGACGATGTTGTCCGACTCAAGCTGCTTCCTGGCGACCGCCGCGCGCGCCCGGATGGATGCCGTCAGCGGAAAGCGCGGCAGCTGCTTGCGCTCTCTGGCTACCTCGAGAATCTCCTGGAACGTATGCCCGGAGCCGTCGAACAATTTGTCCGCATGGGCCGGATTGAACGTCACTGCCAGAGCCTGGCCTGCTGTTTCGTCGAACTCCTGGCCTCTGAGCGCCATGCTGGGGTGCGCGCGGTTCACTGAGATGCGCGACCAGGGAATATCCATCGCGGCAGGATTCGGAACGGTGATGATGCCCACGGCGCCCGCTTTGTACATCGCCTTCCAGCGCTCGCCCGCCGATTGATAATGCGAAGCCAGCGCGCCGGGAATCTCCTCCGGCGCTCCTGCGAACACCACCGCGACCTTGCCTTTGAGGTCCAGCCCCTGCAGATCGTTGTAACTCAGCTCCGGAACCGCCAATCCATAACCGGCAAACACCAGCGGCGCATCAACTGCCGGCGCCAGATCCACGCGCGTATTGAAAATCGCGTCTTCACCCAGCGTGAGCGGCTCCGTCTGCCCATTGCGCAGCAGCGCCAGGCTTGAGTCTTTCTCCACGATCTGTCGTGATACAAACCGTACCGTCTGGTAAAAACCACTCGCTCCCGCCGGTTCCAGTCCGTCGTGCTTCAACTGCTCCACCACGTATCCCTGCGCTTTGCGCAGGCCGAAGCTGCCGGTTTCACGACCTTCCATTTCGTCTGAGGCGAGCACTTTTACGTAATTCCACCAGCTCTTTCCGTCAAAATGGGTATCGAGTGGGGCCGCGGCGCCCGCGGTGCTGTCATCGAGCGAATGCGGGGCTGCGGCAACCTGGCTGCGCGAATAAACTCCCGGCGCCAGGATGAAAGTGAGAACTGAAATGGCGAGGAGTGTAGACGGAAGTAGCTTTTTCATGGCGGCTGGCTGCTCCTTCAGAATACGGCGTGAATTAAGTGTGCAAAGGATATCATCTTGATCGATGCCACGCCCCGTTCCTGTTGCCATCATCGCCGCTTTTCTCTTCCTCGCGACTGCGATTGCCGCGCTGGTGGGCATCGCACTGCTCTTTCCCGGCACGCGGCTCGACTTTCTTTGGCAGCTGAACAAGCCCGGCGCGGCGCTCTTTCACTCGATCGGACGAATTGCGGGACTTTTCTTGCTCGCTCTGGGCTTTGGGACGCTGGCAGCTGGATTCGGCTTGCTTCGCGGCCGGGAATGGGCCTGGTGGTTCGCGGTAGCTCTGTTTGCCGTCAACAGCGCCGGCGATGCGGTCAGCTATTTCGTGACTCACGACAGCGTGCGCGCCGCCGCAGGCGTGTTTGTCTCATTGATCTTTCTTTATCTTCTCAGTCGCGGGGCCGTGCGATCCTACTTTTTCCCGCAGTGAGCTTACGCCAAACCATAGTCCATAAAACGCCAGCAGCATGGTCCCGGCGGCCACGCCCGCGGCCTCCGCGGGACCTATTCTTATGCGACTTTTTTGACTACCTTGTTGATCGCCTGCCGCACCCGTTCACCCAGGGGAAGCGCCTTCAACTCAATTGATTTCCAGTACGCGAGGTCGACGATGGCTTCGAACTCCGTCATGGTCACTGCTTCTGCCTGAGCCATTGGCCGTCCGGCCTTAAGATCGGCCAGCGCCTCTTGCACGGCGCGTGTCTGGCGGAAGAGAAGGGTGGTGGGATACAGGAGCATATTGAAACCGAGCGCATACATTTCTGCGGGCGGCAACCATGGCGTCTTGCCGCCTCCTTCCAGAATGCTCACAGCCAGGGGTTCGCCCTTAAACGCACGCCCGATCTTTTTCAGGTGGTCGACCGTTTCAGGTCCCTCGACATAGACCCCGTCCGCTCCGGCCTTCAGGTACATCTCCGCGCGCCGGATTGCATCCTCGACGCCGTTCACGGCCAGCGCGTCGGTGCGAGCCAGGATGAAAAGCCGGTCGGCATAGCGCCGCGCCGATTTTGCCGCGCGGATCTTGTTCACCATCTGTTTGGGATCGATCACCTCTTTGCCGCTCATGTGCCCGCAGCGCTTGGGCGCCTTCTGGTCTTCCATGAAGATGGCCGATGCGCCGACGTCGTCATAAGTATGGATGGTGTGTACAACGCTCTTTTCGTCGCCATAGCCATCGTCACAGTCCACCAGTACCGGCAGGCTGCAAGCGTGGACAATGTCGCGCACTGCCGTCGACTTTTCACCCAGCCGCGTCACATCCATGTCGGGGAACCCGAAGCGCATGCCATCCAGGGCGAAGCCTCCGATTTGATAAGCAGGGAAGCCGGCTTGCTCGATCAGCTTGGCGGTCAGGGCATCACACGCGGCGGGCAACAACAGCGGCGCATGCCGCTTAAGCAAACGCTTCCAATTCCTCTGGCGGTGCTCCATATCAGCTTGGATGCTCTCCAGCCCGAGTCTGTTGGGAATGGTTCGCCGGGTGTTCTCAATTTTCAGGCGACTTTCTCTTTGCCGGCAGCCTGCTTGGCGCTTCTCCTTCGAGTGCCGGCCGCGGCGCTCGTGTTTTCGGCGGGCAGCAGACGTTTTGGATTGAAAACACGAGGAAAAATGGGCATAATGAGCACACTCATGCCCCGCAAGAATGATAAGGACCCCAAGGTCTCCAAGGACCTTTGGATCGCGCCACGATATAGCCTCAAAGGGCCGGCCGGCGAACGCGCCTGGGAAAACCGTCCCGGAGGAGCGCCCAATAGCAGCCGCTTTCTCGAATTGGCCGACATCGCTTTAGGGATCAAGAAGCCGGCGGTGAAAAAGAAGAAAGCGCCGTCCGCCAGCGCTCATCAGACCGCCAAGACAGAACCCTACTCCGGCTTCAAGTTCCGTGAGGACGGTTCCAAACGGTAGGCGGGGCAATAGGATTCCACTTCTGATCAGTTGCTGTCTTCCGCAGCTCTGCTTCGCCGATCCAGCATTAGCCGGCGTGATTGCCTGACTGGAGTGTCTGCGAGACGGTCTTCGCGTATTCCTTCACCTTATCGAGCGATGCTGAAAGTGACGTGGCTTTCTCCTGCAGGCCGCGGGCGCGCGCAACCGCCAGCACCTGTTCAGCTTCCATGCTCAGCCGCTCAAGCGTGCTGACGAGGTATCCAAGAGCGTCGGCGTGCGGCTTCCATAGATACGCAGACCCGGCCTTCTGATTGTATTCGTCCACCTCCACCACCATGCGTGAGAGGTAAGCCACAATCGTCATGAGGACGTTGGCATAATCGGCGCGGAAGCTCTTCTCGCCCTGGTAATCCGCCTTGAAGGCCTCCACTTCCGCGGGAGACAGCGTGAGCTTGGAGCTCTTGACCGGGAAAATGGCCGCGAATTTCGGATCTGATGCCCGCACATGCTCTCGAATGGCCTGGCGAGCGCTGTGGATCTTGCCTTCCTGCACTGCGTTCTGCACTGCCTGTGACGGTGGGACCGCCAGCACCTCGGCTTTGATGGTCTGCGATGAAAAAGCCGGGTGCGACTTGGCTGCCGCCGGCGGCGGAGGCGGCGCAACCTTGGTTGAAATTTGCGGAGGCGGAATAGTTGGCCGCGGCGGAGGCGGAGGATCGGGCGGCGGCCCCGCTGGCCCGCGTGGCGGCAGGGGCGCGGAGATGCGCACCGGCTTCTTGCTGTCCACGGCCTTCTTGTACTTTGAAACTTTCCGGAACTCGTCCTGCGCGAACTGATAATCCTCGGCCAGGATCTGCTTGGTTTCCACCTCGCTCAGGTTCTTGACCGTGATATCGCCTTCCACGCGCGAAAGAATGCTTCCGCCTTCACGCTGCACCGTCTCCGCATAGGTTTTGATCTGGTTGGCGGCGTCATGGAACAACTCGTCAAACTTGCGTCCAAACACGTCATTCCACACCGCCATATTGGCCAGCGAGTCGGGATGGTAGAAAGACTTGCCCAGCGACTGCTTCAATTCCCGCACGCGTTGTACGATCCCGGAATCGATGATCTGATCAAAGTGCCGGAACTCTTCCAACTCCTGGTAGAGATACTCGAACTCCTGTAGCAGCGTGACGTGCTCCGCCGGCATCGACTCGAAGGGTATTTCCCCCAGGGCGCGGTAAAGCTCGCTTTCAAAGGCAAGCGATGATTGCGAGATGAAAGCGTAAGAGCTGTCGACCTCGGGTCGGTGCCAGGCGTTCGGCCTGTCCCCCGGTGGCGTGCGAAACAGATAGGTGATGATGCAGTCAGTTTTGTCGCGATCGCCCGAACGCTGGGATGCCTTGGTGATGAAATAGCGGAGCAGCGCGTGGGCGGTATCGTAACCGGGAAGCGATTTCAAGGCATCGCGGACCAGTGGCGGCGTCAGCGCCAGGTCCAGCACATCCAGCCATAACTTGAAATTCGGGAGGACTGAGGCAGAATTTTCCTGCGTTGCCGCCGCGTTCTTGATTTCTTCAGGGACAGGCACGGCATGCCCCAGGTTGTCCTGCAACAACTTGAGGTAAAAATTGTGAACAGTAGTGAGGTCTTGCAGTTCCTGTTGAGGGTCCTGACCCAAAGTAAACTCCTGCCCGCAGATTTTTCAGCTGTCCTGCCTGGGTGAGAAGCCGGAATTTACCGGTTAGTTTACCCTACGCGAATCTTTTGGCACAATCGGGAGGCCACCTTACGATAAAGGTAACCCTATCCCAAGCGTTTGAAGAATATGGCTTTATTCGGATGAACAGGCTTATTTTCCGCCCAGGAGCAGCTTGGCGATGGTCTGCAACTGCATGTTCGAGGTGCCCTCGTAAATCTTGCCGATCTTGGCGTCACGGTAATACTTCTCCACCGGATAGTCCTTGGTGAATCCGTTGCCGCCGTAGATTTCGACGGCGAGCGAGGCGACGCGCTCCGCCACCTGAGACGCGAACAGTTTGACCATCGCAGCTTCCTTCACAAAATTCATTCCCGCGTCCTTCATTCGGGCGGCGTTATAGACCATCATCCGCACGGCCTCGATCTCCGTGGCCATCTGGGCCAACTGGAACTGGATGCCCTGAAAATCAGAGATGCTCCTGCCGAATTGCTTGCGTTCCTGCGAATACTTGAGCGCGCTCTCCCAGGCGCCGCGCGCCAGTCCGAGCATTTGCGCCCCTATGCCTATGCGGCCTTCATTCAGCGTCTCAATGGCGATCTTGTAGCCTTTGCCGGCCTCGCCCAGTACGTTCTCCCGCGGCACCCGGCAGTCTTCCAGCAGCAGCTCGCAGGTGGAAGAGGCGCGAATGCCGAGCTTGTCTTCCTTCTTTCCAACGCTGAAGCCGGGAAACTTTTTTTCGACGATGAACGCCGTGATCCCCTTGTAACCGGCGGAGGGGTCCACGGTCGCAAACAGAATAAAAATTCCCGCCTCTTTGCCGTTGGTGATCCACAGCTTGCGCCCGTTCAGGACGTACTCGCTGCCTTTGAGTTCGGCGCGCGTGGTCATGGCGAAGGCATCGGAGCCGGATCCGGCCTCGCTGAGCGCGTAGGCGCCTATCGTGTTGCTGCACATTTGCGGGAGATAACGGCGCTTCTGCTCCTCATTGGTCCAGCGCAGCAGCGCGTTGTTGACCAGCGTGTTTTGCACGTCGACGATCACGCCCGCCGAAGCATCGACCCGCGAAACTTCCTCAACGGCAAGAATGGCGTCAAAGAACTTTCCCCCGGCGCCGCCATACTGCTCCGGCACCTCGATGCCCATCAGTCCGAGCTGGAAGAACTGCTCGATCAGGTCATGATCGAAGACGCCCTTCTCGTCCATCTCGCGCACCTTCGGACGAAGCGCCTGGTCGGCAAATTGGCGCACGTTATCGCGAAACAGGATTTCATCTTCGGTCAGCGCCAGCAAAGGCTGGGGCGGCGCAGCGATCTGGGCGGAAACTTGGGACATCGCAGGAATCCTTGAGAAAGAGTAGGGAACAAAGAATTGTATAGCAACCGGAGCACGGCAGTCAGCAATCCCCCTTGACGACTTCTGCTCGGACGCCGTTTAATGCCATGCATGCGCGTTGCCTTCTTAGGACTTGGAATCATGGGGCGGCCCATGGCCGCCAATCTGGTGAAAGCCGGACACGAAGTCACCGTTTGGAACCGGACGCCCAAAGAGGTTCCGGGAGCGGTCACCGCGTCCACACCGGCCGAGGCAGCCAAGGACAAGGAAGCCGTCTGGATCTGCGTATCCGATACCAAGGCGGTGCAGACCGTGCTCTTCGGCCCGAACGGCGGCGCGGAAGGGCTTTCCAGCGGCACCGTCGTTGTCGATTCCAGCACCATCTCGCCCTCGGCCAGCCTCCTCTTCATGGAAGGGCTGCAGGAAAAAGGGTGCGAGTTCCTCGACGCGCCGGTGACCGGATCCAAAATTGCCGCGGAAAATGGCACGCTCATCTTCATGATCGGGGGCGCGCCACACAACATTGAGCGCGTTGAACCGCTGCTGCGCGCCATGGGACAGAAGGTCATCCACATGGGCGACAACGGAAAAGGCCTCTCCGCCAAGCTCGCGCAGAACATGAACATCGTTTTCATTTACGAAGGCTTGTGTGAAAGCCTGACCCTGGCAAAGAAGCTCGGCGTGCCGCCGGAAAAGATGTTCCAGTTGATCGAGGCATCGATGATCCGCTCCGGCGTGGCGGAATACAAAAAGCCTTTTATCCTCAACCAGGACTACAGCGCAAACTTCCCGCTTAAGCTCATGCACAAAGACATGCATCTGATGATGGACGCCGCGAAGGAAAGCGGCGTGGACCTTCCCGGGCTCATCAAGATCGACGAGATCTATGAAGAGGCGGTCAAGGCCGGCCTTGAAGAGATGGACTATGCAGCGACCATCACGCTGCTGGAAGAGCGCGCCGGCCTCAGACTGAAAGCGAAGCCGTAAGAATCCAGCCAAATCTTTCTGGAGCAGGGCGGATTTCCCTTGATGAGATCCTGAACCAGGAGCAATTCCTCGCTCCCTCGCGCGCCGCCGTCGCATCCTGCTTCACGACGATAGCTCTCCACCGGTTGTGAGAAGAACCTGAAGCATCACGATTCCATCTCTGAGAAATTTTAATTCGAAACGTGATTAGGGAAATTAATTTGCTTTCTCCATATCACACTCTCGTGGTGACCGCACTTTAGTAGGTGAAAGGCGAATTCCGGATGTGCTCAGCGGCAGGTGTAGCCCAGCTGCAGTTGAGCTGAAAAAGTCGCCACTCTAGCCCGAAGCGACTTCGTGCGGCTCCGGCCGGTCCCTCGAAAAAGGACAGACGAACTGAAAGTCACGACGAAGAGGTTTGCATAGCCTCCGCGTGGACTCCTCTTCCATGAGCCTTGCGCCATGGAGGCTTGGGAAATTCTTGTGCGCCAGCACTGGAAGGCAGCAATGCACGATTCGGGAGAATTCCGGCACCGCTCATACTCGGCGCTCGCGCTGAGGACCACGCCTGCGCGTGCTTCCCGATGCGCTGCCCCCCTTTCTCACAATTTCCTGGCGCGAGGTCCATTTGTCGCCGATCGCCGTGCCGCAGAAGCAAAGAAAATTTCTTCCGCGGCCATAACCACAAGCGGTTTGGAGCGAAGCGACAGAAGCATAAGAAATTTTAATTTGTCTCTTTTGTTTCAATCACTTACCGGCATTGTCTCACTCCGCAGAAGCAATCAGTACGACGACGGAACCCAGGTTTACCCGAGCGCCACAACGACGGATCCCCACCCTGGATCATTGGCCGCTCACCACTTTGAAAATGAAGGA
>DASTJB010000256.1:0-2491 GCA_035717005.1 Candidatus Angelobacter sp. | reverse complement strand
TTGCCGTACATGGCGACGTTAAGCTTGCCCACAATGCGAACGTCTTTTTTCTGCTCTACGCGGACCAGGCCATAGCGGTTGGGCTGCTGATCTTTGTCAGGCTTCTGCGTGAACTGCGGTTGTGACTCGTCTGCCGTGTCTATGTTCAGGTAGATCGCGGGCTGGCCGGTGTGCGCCTGCACCCTCGCGTGCAGGCCCTTGAGTTCGATGGTCTGGGTGGAGGAAAGCGCCAGCGGATTGATGGCGGAGCGCAGGATGTTGCGGCCCATATGCTTGTTGAGCTCGCTCCCGTTCTGGATCAGCTCCACCAGCTGCGGCTGCCTGTTGAACTGGTCAAAGAGAAAGACGCCGCCGGTGTTGGGCAGGCGCAGGCCGGGCGCGACCAGCGGCGCCTCGCGCTCATCGGCTTCATCCGCTTTGGCGATCTCCTTGATGTCCTCGTCACGCACGCCGGCGTGTTCGTTGTTGTATTTTTCCGTGGCGGGCCAGTCGACCAGGTCTTTAGGAAGCTCCTCCCAGTCATAACGCTCGGCGCTGTAGTAGCGCACGCGCTCGCCCTTGATCTCCCACTGCGTGGCCGTCTGGTAAGTGCCGTCTTTCATGATGAGGCGTTTGGGATTCTGCTGGGCGTTGACGGAGGAAGTCACAAGAGAAATGGCTGTGATCGCCGTTGCCAGGAGGAGAATAGACTTAAGCAGCCGCGCCATAAGATGCCTCTATTTTATAACCCTTGTTTGGCGCCAGGGTTGTTGCGGGGCCAAAGGAAAGCGTTCGAAGTTAAAGGGACGAAGTACGCCGAATGCCAGCGCAACCGGCGCCGGCAACGGTTTTTCTGCTACCCTTCCGAGTTCCGCTCAATTTCCCCCGGAGGCCAGGTCCATGAAGGTGCTCGGTTCGTTATTGTTGTTCGCGCTTTTTCTAACGATTCAGCCGAAGGGCGCTGCAGGCCAGGCTATCGCTGCGTCTCCCTCGCCCGCGGTCGAGCAGAAGGCGCCGGCCCCGCAGACCGCTGAGTACACGCTGCCGCCGGACAAGCTGGCAAAGTCGAAGGCGCTCTATGAGCTCCATGGCAACCTGCGGATTGTTGGGACGGTATATGGATTTCTGGTGCTGTTGGCTCTTCTCTACTTTGGAGTGGCTGCGAAATATCGCGATATAGCGCAACAGGCAAATCGATACCGTTTTATACAGGCGCTGGTGTTCGTCCCGATGCTGCTGGCGACTCTCACCGTATTGCACTTGCCGCTCAACGCCTACCAGCAAAGCATCAGCCGGCGGTACGGGTTGTCAGTGCAAGGCTGGGGCTCCTGGTTCGGGGATGTACTCAAGGGGTTGATCATCAGCGTGGTCATTTTCACCGTGGTTGGCTACCTGATTACTACCCTCATCCGCGTGAGCCCGCGCCGCTGGTGGCTTTATAGCTGGATGATTGTGATGGCGCTCGCGCTGTCTCTTGTCGTGATCGCGCCGGTGGTGATCGATCCGATGTTCAACACATTTGAGCCGCTGGACAAGAAAAATCCGCAACTGGTGGACGCGATTGAGAAGGTCACGCAGCGCGGCGGCCTTACAATCCCACGCGATCGCATGTTCCTGATGAATGCCAGCGAGAAGGTCACCACGCTCAACGCTTACGTCACCGGCTTTGGGCCATCGAAGCGCGTGGTGGTGTGGGACACGACAATCAAGAACGCCACCACAGCGGAGACGCTTTATGTCTACGGCCACGAGATGGGGCACTATGTGTTGAACCACATCAGGATCGGCCTCGCCGCGACCGCGGTTGGCCTGTTCATCGGCTTCTACCTGCTGTACCTGATCGCCAACTGGGCGTTCCCGCGCTTTCAGCTGCGCTGGCGGATGCAGGAACCGAGCGACTGGTCGGCCCTGGTGATGCTGCTTCTGATTTTCTCCATCATGGGGACGCTTTCAGCGCCGATCGGCAACGGTTTCGGCCGCCAGCTGGAGCACAACGCAGACGTGTATGGCCTGGAGGTGACGCACGGCATTAACGCCAATCCGCAGGAAGCCGCCGCGCACGCCTTCCAGATTCTGGGTGAACTCTCGCTCACGTATCCCTACCCCAGCAAGGCGGTGGTGTTCTGGTATTACGACCATCCCTCGATTCCCGACCGTGTGCGCTGGGCCCACAATTATGATCCTTGGAGCAAGGGCGAGCAGCCGAAGTACGTGAAATGAGTTAACCGCGAATACACGCGAATCAAGGATAGATTCGCAGGTATTCGCGCAACTCGCGGTCTTTCGGAACGGCAAAGTTAATCAGCGGTTCTTCTTCTGTTCAGTCTTGTAGCTGAACGTCACCTTGGTTTCCTCATCGAGCACCAGGGCACGGGCAAAGCGGTACGAATTGCCCGCGTGCGGCACGTCGATGCGAACGGGAAGCACACCGGCGACGCGCTTCTGCAGGTCGTACACGTTGGCCGAGGCCTGATTGTCGACGAGAGCTTCCTGTTTTTTACGGTCCTTCCTG
>DASTJB010000255.1:0-16480 GCA_035717005.1 Candidatus Angelobacter sp. | reverse complement strand
GTGGCGATCGGGAGCAGCGGGCCCAGGAACGCGCTGGAGCACGTCTATTTCTCGCGCCAGGCGAATAATCGCGTGCTGGCCGTTGTAGTCACGAAGTCCGGAGTTGTTCATGACCGCATGATGCGGCTGGAGCAGGACCTGAGCCAGGACGATCTGAACACCGCCGCGAATTACATCAATGAGAATTTCCGGGGCTGGATCCTGAGCAGCGTGAAGGCCGAGCTGGGCCGGCGCATCGAACAAGAGCGCAGCGAGTATGACCGGCTGATGAAGAGCCTTGAGGAACTTTACAAGAGCGGCGCGCTGGCAGCCGCGGAGCCCCCGAAGAACATCTTTGTAGAGGGTGTGGCGAATCTGGTGGGCAATCAGCAGGACCGCGAGCGGCTGCGCGAGCTGGTGAAGACGCTGGAAGAGAAAGAGCGGGTGGCCGACCTGCTCTCCGCCTATCTGGACACGCGGCAGGAAGCGGTGCGCGTGGTGATTGGCCTGGAAGAAGCGGTGCCGGAGATGCGCAACTTTGTCCTGATCGGCGCGCCGGCGCGCGTAGGCGAAGAGATGCGCGGCTCGCTGGCGGTGATCGGCCCGACCCGCATGGACTATCAACACACGATCACGGCGGTCTCCTACATCGCGCAGCTTTTTGACAAGCTGTTGAATGAGAACGCGTGAAAATCCCAATCAGGAGACCAGGTGCTGTAATGAGCAAGGGCAATGGAAGAGCTGACGTCGAAGTGGACGAGCAGCAGAAGAAAATCCAGGAAAATGAGCTTCCCGCGGCCGATCCGGCTGACGGCTTTGAAGAGAAGGCGGCCGGGGATCCGCCGGCTTCGGCCACGGTCGCGCGCGAAGATGAGCTCGAGAAGCTGCAGGCCGAGCGCGACAATTTGTTCGACCGGCTGGCGCGGTTGCAGGCCGAGTTTGACAACTACCGCAAGCGCTCGGTGCGAGAGAATGCCGACTTCCGCGACTTTGCCGTGGCCGATGCCGCGCGCACGCTGCTGCCGGTGATCGACAACTTCTCGCTCGCCCTGAAGAACGCATCCGCCAAGCCCGAAGACCTGCGCAAGGGCGTGGAGCTGATCCACAAGCAGCTGCAGGACGTACTGCAAAGACTGAACGTGGAGCGCATACCGGCGCAGGGCCAGCCGTTTGACCCAAACGTACACGAGGCGATCGAGGTGGTCGAAAGCAATGACGTGCCCGACCATCACGTGCTGGAAGAGCTCCAGCCGGGCTATCGCATCAAAGGAAGATTGCTGCGGCCGGCGATGGTAAGGGTGGCGAAGAAGGCTGAGTGATTCCTTTCTGAAATCCCGAGCGAACGGGGTCCCCGCAAAGCCCGGTTTTGGCTTTGTGAGGCTGGGAGCGAGGGCCCCTATGGCCACGAGGGACTTCAGATAAAGAGCAGTAACAGACTGGAAAATGCAGGGGTCCCTCACGCGCAAAAATCGCGCGTTCGGGATGACAGAAAAAATGGCGGAACTGCCCGACTACTACATGGATCTCGGAGTTGACACCAAGGCCAGCCAGCAGGAGATTGAGCGCGTCTACCAGCATAGAGTTGCTGAGCTGCGCGCCTCGAAGGTAGAAGATGCGCCCGAAGAGCTGGCCGAAGTCGAGCAGGCTTACGCCGTACTGCATGATCCCGGCCGGCGAGCGCAGTACGATAAGAAGATTCGCCACGCTGACACGGAGCAGGACAAGAAAGATGCGGAGCTGAATGCTTATCTGCAAAGCGTCAGCCGGAGACATCGGCATACGAACAGGCGCACCGGTTTTCTGGGCGGGCTTTTGGATCTGTTGGATTTCTGGAAATAGAGGGATTTTTGGCGACACAGGCAAAACGCGATTACTACGAGGTCCTGAGCGTGACCCGCACGGCCACCGAGCAGGAGATCAAGAGCTCTTACCGCAAGCTGGCCATGCAGTACCATCCGGACCGCAATCCCGGCAATAAGGACGCCGAAGAAAAGTTCAAGGAGTGCACGGAAGCCTACAGCGTGCTGATGGACGCCGACAAGCGCGCTCGCTATGACCAGTTCGGCCACGCGGGCGTGAACGGCGGCGGCGGGTTCCAGGGCTTCGATCCGGCGAACTTCGCCGACTTCAGCGACATTTTCGGCGACATCTTCAGCGACTTTTTCGGCGTGAACATGGGCGGCGGAAGGCGCACACGGGCGCAGCGCGGCGCTGATGCGCGCGCCGACCTGACACTCACCTTCGAAGAAGCCGCGTTCGGCAAGAAGACTGAAGTGAAGGTACGCCGCTACGAAAGTTGCGAGCACTGCCATGGCAGCGGATCTGCGGCAGGCAAAGCCCCGGCAACATGTCCCACGTGCGGCGGCCGCGGCCAGGTGCGCTATCAGCAAGGACTCTTTAGCATCGCCCGAACATGCCCATCGTGCCAGGGGGCTGGGCGCGTGATCTCCGATCCGTGCACGAAGTGTAAAGGCGAGATGCGCTCGATGAAGGAGCGCACGGTTGAGGTCACCGTTCCCGCGGGCGTGGAAGACGGCACGCGCATACGCTATTCCGAGCAGGGCGACGCCGGCGTGCAGGGCGGGCCGGCCGGCGATCTCTACGTCGTGCTGAAGGTGAAACCGCATCCTTTTTTTGAGCGCGAAGGCCGCGACCTGCACTGCTCCGTGCCGATATCTTTCACTCAGGCCGCTCTTGGCGATGAGCTCACCATCCCCACGCTCGATGGCAGCGAGCACAAGCTCAAAGTTCCGGAAGGGACCCAGTCTGGCACGACATTCCGCATCCGCGGCAAGGGCGTGCCGGCGCTGCAAAGCCACGGCAAAGGCGATCTTTATGTGCACGTGCGGGTACAGACGCCGGCGAAGCTCACCAAACGCCAGCGCGAGCTGCTCACCGAGTTCGGCACCACCGTGGGCGTGGAAAACAAGCCGGAACCACGCAGCCTACTAGAGAAAGTGAAAGATATTTTTGGCTAGATACTACATCTGGTTTGTCGTGGTGGTTGCCGGCCTGGCGGGAATCGTACGCGTGCTGCTGCCGCGGCGTTTTGCCGAACTCCAGATGGAGCGCTTCCGTGCCCCCAACGCGCTGGGCCGCGCTCGCTTGCGCGCGCTGCTCTTCGTAATCGTGGGTGTGATTTTCGGCGCCCTCTATTTTTTGCCCTGGGGACACCAGAGCTGGATCATCATCGGCACCATCTTTTCCCTGCTCAGCGCCGCTGAAACTTTCTTCCAGACCCAGTTCCCCACGCTGGAGGCGCTCGTCTTTCAAAGCCGGCTGCTCGGGATCCTGTATCTCGGGCTGGCCGCGGCCTCTTACCTCATTCTCAGGCGGCCATGACGCGCCGCCGCTGGATCGCCGACCGCGTTGAAGGCGACCGCGCTTACCTGCTCGGACCCAACGCGGCCCATCTCTTCCGCGTTCTGCGCGTGAAAGTCGGCCAGGCGTTTGATGTGGTTGCCGAAGGCGTGCCGCGCTGGGGTGAGGTGATTTCCGCTTCGCACGACCAGGTGGAGTTCAGGCTGGGCGCGGTCATCGAAAGCGAAGCCTTGCCGCAGGTCACTGTTTACCTATCCATCTTCAAGTTCGACCGGCTGGAATGGGCAGTGGAAAAGCTCACAGAGCTGGGCGTTAGCCGGATTGCGCCGGTGATCGCGCAACGCACGGAGCATCACCTGGCAAAAGCGGCGGCAAAACGCGTGGAACGCTGGCGCAAACTGGCACGTGAAGCCGCACAGCAGTCGCGGCGCGTCACGGCGCCGGAAATCGCCAATCCGCTGAGCCTTGCTATGGCCATAGCGGATGAGCCGGGCCACCGGATTGTGCTCTCTGAAGCAGAAGAGCGGACTTCGATGAAAGCGCTGCTTGCCGGGTGCAAGCCTCCGCTTGCGCTGGCTTTTGGGCCGGAGGGTGGCTGGACGGAAGGCGAGCTGCAAGTCTTCAACGACCATGCCTGGCAGGCGGCGTCACTGGGTCAGACTATCCTGCGCGCTGAGACCGCGGCGATTGCGGCCGTGGCGGTGGCCATGGCGGAACTTGATCGGCTAGCACCTGGCAACTAGCCAAAAAACTTCCAGAGCGACGGATACGAAGAGGCCCAAAGGGACGTGGATCTAAATTGTTTCTTATCCTGGCGTTCTTCGTGGTTTCTGCGGTAAACAGGTCTGGCAAACTGCTAGCTGCCAGTTGCTAGCTGCTCAGTCCACATTCATCACAAACAACGTCTGGATCGAATTTGGCGGCGCCGGAGTATGAAATGGTGAACCGGCAATCGGCGTCAAAGCCCCCGTGTTCGAGTCGATATTGAAACCGCTGATTTCGCTGGAGCCCTGATTGGCAACATAGAGTTGCAAAGGCCGCGTTGTACCCAGGGCGACCGGGTTTGTTCCCGCAGCAAAGGGCGAGCCGGGTACAGGCGCGAGCGTGGCAGTCGAGAAATCAAATTTGTAGCCGGAAACGTTGTTACTACCCTGATTCGCCACGTAGACAAAATCTCCGAAAGCAAAGCTAAGAGTTCCGGGCTGAGTGCCTGCCGCGACTGTGGCTCCGGGGAGCGCGGTGAGCGCACCGGTGTCCTGCTGAATTTTGAAGGCGAGCACTTTGTTTGTGCCGGCATCTGATGCCAGGACAAATACTCCGCCAGGGCGGGAAGTCAGCGCGGTGATGTCGGTTCCGGCCGCAAAAGGAGAGCCCGCCACCTCGGTGAGCGAATTATCGGGGTTCATCTTGAAGGCTGAAATCGTTCCCGCAATGCCATTGGCCACATAAACGAACGTGGCAATATTCGTCGGTGAGGTGCCGCCAGTCACGACGGCGAGCGCACGCGGATTTCCCTGGGTTGCATAAGGAGAACCCGGCAGTGCGGTCAGGTGGCCCGAAGCGTCGGTGATCTGGAAGCCGGAGATGCTGTTGGAACCCTGATTCAGCACGTATAACGATCCGTGATCGACCGGCGTGCCCGGACCGGCGGTTCCGGATGGCGGGCGCAATCCAATTGCGGATGGGTGTGCGCCCACTCCGGCCGAGATACCAGTTGGACTCGCGACGCCCGTGGAGGGATCGAGGCTGAAAACAGTGACGTTGTTGTCGACCGAGTTCGCAACAAACAGGTTCATCTGAAAGCTGCTCAGCGCTTCCATGAGCACCGCGGTAGGAGCGTGGCCGGTGGAGGTTGAGGTCATGGCTGAGATCGCTCCGCTGTCAGAGCCTTTGAGGGTAAAGAGATTGTCGGACGTCTGGCCGACCATGAAGACGAATGGTCCAATTGGACTGCCCGGTCCGGGAGGATGGGTGGAACTACCTCCACACCCGATGAAGATAAAGACCAGGCTGAGAGCGAAGGTAAGAAAATGTTTCATGGCTTCTCCTTCACGAGGTACAGGATAGCGAAGCGGGAACTTAGCTTGCAAACCAAACACCTCTTTCGATTTATAGTTTGGCCTGACGGTGCAGTAGAAGTGCGCTCCGTGATGTAAGTGATGTGTTTCGATCAGCTATGGCCGACCGTAGCTAAAAGCTACAAGTGCCGGGGTGAAAAGCGTGAAGCATTGCGTTTCAGCATGGCCCGAGGGGAGACGGCTTCCGATATTGGCCGGGGCCCGGTTGCGAAACGTGATCCGATCCCCTGTTTTTCCGAAACCACCTGGTTTTCCTCAGGCTAGGTGCATTTAGGGATTGTACCTTTCGCCGCGGATTCGCATAATAGGAGCACGCGGTGACGCAGTTCACTCCCAATTCGAAGCAGCAGCAGGCCATTGAGCACGCCCATGGACCCATGCTGGTGCTGGCCGGCGCGGGCACCGGCAAGACCACGGTGCTGGTGGAGCGCATTGCCTGGCTGATTGAGCAGGGACACGCCCGGCCGGAAGAGATTCTCGGCATCACGTTTACCGACAATGCCGCGGAAGAACTTCAGGAGCGAGTGGCGAAACGGCTGCGTCGCAAAGCTCCGGCCGTCAGAAGCAAGATCTGGGCGGGGACGTTTCACGCCTACTGCCTGGGGATTCTCAAGCGCGCCGGACAGGAGTTCAATCTGCTCCTGCCCGAAGACGTCTACGTCTTCCTGCGCCAGCGTGTGGACCAGCTTGAGCTGGAGCGGTTTATCCGCCCGGCTGACCTTGGCCTTTTCCTGGAGGACCTCAAGAACTTTTTTGACCGCTGCCATGAAGAGCTGGTTGGGCCGGAGCAGTTCCAGCAGTATGTCGACAGCCTGCGTCCAGGAGCGGATCTGCCGCGAAACTGCCGGTCGAAAGATGTGGATGAGGTTGGTGCCGACGAGATTATCGCCCGGTGGAAAGAGATCGGCCGCGTTTACTCGAATGCCATGCGCCTGCTGGAGCGCGAGAACATGGGCACCTTCGGCATGATGATCCGCAATGCCGTGCGGCTGCTGCAATCGGACAAGGCGCTGCTGGAGCGGGAGCGGCAAAAAGCGCGTTTCATGCTGATCGACGAATTTCAGGATTGCAACTCCAGCAACATCATTCTGGCCGAGCTTCTGGCCGGCGCGGAGCAGAATATCTTTGCCGTCGGGGACCCGGACCAGGCTATCTACCGCTTTCGCGGCGCTTCCAGCGCGGCCTTCGAGGAATTCCAGAAGCGTTTTCCCCAGACTGCGGGGGTGGTGCTGGATGAGAACCAGCGGTCGCGCGGCAACATCCTGAAAGTTGCTTTTGCCGCCATCGACGAGAACCCTCCGGTGCAGTCGCTGGGCGAGCGGGTAAAGTTCCAGCGCGCGCCGCTGGAGTCAGGCCGCGACCGCCGTGACCAGCAGGAAGGCCGCTTCGTCTTCGATGAGCCGGTGGAAATTGTCTTGAACGGCTCGCATGAAGGCGAGGCAGCGGTGATCGCGGAAGAGATCGAACAACTGCGCAGCCAGTTGCGTTCGGGCGAGCGCTCCATGGCGGTGCTTTATCGCCAGCACCTGCAACGTGAAGATGTGATGGCGGAGCTGGCAGCGCGGGACATTCCCTTCATTGTGATCGGGCTGAACGTGCTGGAGACAGCGATGGCGCGCGACCTGCTGGCCGTGGCCGGCGCCGCATGCAATGACAATGACGCCGAAAGCCTGTTCCGGATTTGTGCGTTGCCCAGGTTCAACATTCCGCCGGATGACCTGCGCACCAAGCTGAATGCTGCCGCCGGGCAGAAGAGCTTCAGGGCCGTGCTGCTGACGCTGGAACCGGCCGGGCCGGTGCTGGCGGCGGTGAAAGAAGCGAGGCAGTTCGTCGCCCAGAAGGGGCTGAGCGCTGAGGGAGCTCTCACCTGGCTGGTCCGCAAATTCGAGCTACCGGAGCAGGACGCGGTAGTGCAGGCCATCCTGCGGTTTGCGGCCGACTGGAAAAAGAAACCTCTGGTACGCGAAGGCTCTTTGCAGGAATTTCTGGAATACCTGGACTATTACCAAAAAGGCCGGGGCATTATTCCGCTGTTCACGGAAGCCCAGATGGCTGAACTGGAACGCCAGTATCCGGACGCGGTGCAGCTGATGACCGTGCACTCAGCCAAGGGCCTTGAGTTTTCGCACGTGTGGCTGCTGCGTGTCACGTCCGGAGCGTTCCCCACGTATTTCAAGGAAAACCTCTTTGAATTTCCGGCAGCGCTGCGCAGCTCGATTGCCGTGGGCGACAGCAAGCTGGTGCACGAACAGGAAGAGCGCCGGTTGTTCTACGTGGCGATTACACGGTCGCGCGACCGGTTGAGCATCGGTTCGCGGCCAGGCAAGGGGAAAAAAGATCCCACGCCCCCGGGATTTTTGCGGAACCTGATCGGCGATCGCAAATTGAGCGGCGCGCTGCGGACCCGCCAAAGCGGCGGGGCCGCCTCAGCCAAGCTGCCGCTCGAGCCCTCATCGGTGGGCCAGTGGATGCTGCTGCCGCCCGCCTTCGACAAAGACGCCATGAAGCTGAGCGCCAACGCAGTGCAGAGCTATTCAACATGTCCAATGAAATTCAAGCTGGAACGTGACTGGAGGATCCCGGGCGAGGCCGCTGCGGCCATGCAGTTTGGTTTTGCCATGCACACGGTGCTCAAGAATTATTACGACCCGGCGCCAGGCGCGCCACAGATGAGTATTGAAGAAGCCGTGGCTGCGTTCAGAAGTGAATTTGCCAAGGGCTACATCGACGATCCGGTACAGAAGAAGATTTACGAAGATCGCGGCACGGTGCAGTTGCGCGCGTTCCTGGAAGCAAGCCCGCGCGGCTCGGCCGATGTGATGGCCACCGAGCACCGGTTCAGCTTCAAACTGGGCGCGCGGGAGATCGTTGGGCGGATCGACCGGATAGACCGGCTGGAGGACGGCGCGGTGCGCGTGATCGATTACAAGACAGGCACGCCCAAGGACCGCAAGTTCGCCGAAGAGAGCCTGCAACTTTCGATCTACGCAATGGCCGTGCAACAGATGAACCTCTCGCCCAAAGAGCTGGTGCTGGTAAACGTACAGGATGCGAGCGAGGCCTCGGCCTGCCGCACCGCGAAACAGTTGAGCGACGCGCAGCAGAAGATTGAAGAAGCAGCCGAGGGCATCGGGCGCGGCGAGTTCGAGCCGAAGACAGGACAGCATTGCCGCTGGTGCGACTTCCAACGGTTGTGTCCGGCAACCGAACAGCGGGTGTTTTTGCCGGTGAAGCCGCTGGCCGCCGTGAGGTAAAGCAAAACCTACCACGGAGACACGGAGGCACGGAGAATCGGAGATCGGAATGGATGGGAAGGATCTGGAGATGTGCAAGAACCCTTACCGTAGAGACGTAGCATGCTACGTCTCTACCACCGAGTTTGCCGCGAGTTTGAAGATCGGAGTGACCCAATGATCGGACTCGGAAATGTTCTGCTTGTCCTGCTGGGAGCCGGGCTGGGATTCCTGCTGGCGTGGCTGATGTCGCGGCCTGCCGCGGCGTCGCTGAAGACGAGATTGTCACTTCTACAGCAGGAGTTGGAGCGCACGCGGGCCGAGGCGGCAAAAACGGCGCAGCTCAGGTCAGACATGGCCACGCTGGAAACCAAAGTAGCAATGGAGCGCAAGGCCATTGAAGAAAAAGTCGCGCTCCTGAACCAGATGGAAGAGAAGCTGCGCGAGAGTTTTCAGGCGCTCTCCGCCGAGGCGCTTAAAAGCAACAACCAGGCGTTCCTTCATCTGGCGCATGAGACCCTGGGCAAGTTTCACAGCGAAGCGCAGGGCGATCTGGAGCTGCGGCAGCAGGCGGTGGAAAATTTGGTGGCTCCGATTGGCGAGTCACTGAAGAAGGTGGATGAGCAGATCCGGGAGATCGAAAAAACGCGGCATGATGCGTATGGCGGTCTAAGAGAGCAAGTGAAATCGCTGATCGCAACGCAAGAGAAACTGCAGAGCGAAACCGGGAACCTGGTCCGCGCGCTGCGTACACCCATTGTCCGCGGACGCTGGGGCGAGATCCAGCTGCGTCGTGTGGTGGAGATCGCCGGCATGCTGCCTTACTGCGACTTTGTAGAACAGGAGACCGTGACTACGGCCGCGGGGCGACTGCGTCCGGACCTGGTGGTAAAGCTGCCCGGGGGTAAGAGCGTGGTGGTGGACGCGAAGACACCGTCAGACTCGTACTTTGATGCAATCGCCGCTACCACTGATGACATCAGGCGCCAGAAGCTGCTGGAGCACGCCCGCCAGGTGCGAAATCACATGACACAGCTGAGCTCCAAGGCGTATCAGGAGCAATTCGAGCATACGCCGGATTTTGTGGTGATGTTCCTGCCCGGCGAGACTTTCTTCAGCGCAGCACTGGAGCACGAGCCCGGGTTGATCGAGTTTGGGATGTCACAAAATGTGGTCCTCGCTTCCCCGACAACCCTCATTGCGCTGCTGCGGGCGGTTGCTTACGGATGGAACCAGGAGAAATTGGCGCGCAACGCCAGGGAGATCAGTGCGCTGGGCAAGGAACTCCATGATCGACTGCGCAAATTCGGCGGATACATGAAAAGTGTGGGAAAAGAGCTGGACACGGCTGTTGAAGCGTACAACGCGGCCGTCGGCTCATTGGAGAGCCGCGTGATGGTTTCCGCTCGGAAGTTTGCTGAGCTGGGCGCAACCGTGACCGAAGAAATAACTTCTATTGAGCCTATCGAGAAGACGACGCGCAATCTCACCCTGGAGTTCGACGATACCGAGCAAATGGAGCTGCCACAGAGTACGGAACCGTCAGAACATGAGGACACTGCTCAGAGCAAGAAGGCATTCACGAGTAAAGCTTCCGATTGAAAGCCATCGGGTGATCGGGAGATCGGGTCATCGGGTGATCGGAGAAACATGAACGCGGCGAGGCCGAGCACGCGCCGAGCCGCATGCGACAGGAGCAGGAGAATCTCAGCGCGAGCGAGGTTCATAAGCGGTTTGGAGCGAAGCGACAAAACTAAAGGGGACGCTTGACGCGTCCCCTCAGGTTTTTGGTGAAGAGTTGTTATTTCTTTTTGCTCTTCTTCTTGGCCTTTTTCTTGGTTGCCATGTTTCTATTCTCCCTTTCCATTTTTCATGGATCTGCGGTCCGAATGAAAAACCGCAATTGATGAATGTATAGAGTGGTTGAAAATCGAAGTCAAGAAAAAAATTGATGTCATTTTTGATGGCCGGCCGGTTCGTTGCTGCCGGAATCAGAGGTCGAGAGTCAATCAGGCGGTTGATGTTGAAAACTTTTTCTGCGTCGCGTGCAGATTGTCCGCTGTTTACGCACGTGGGATCACTCCTGCGAACGGTCTACACTCGCGATGAAGGGGACCATCGGGCATCTCGTGCGGTCCATGCAATCAAATTGCGAGTACCTTGGTAATCATCGAAATGCGCTCTATCCATGCCTGCGTACAAGGAAGAAGAGAGCGACACCGGCGATGGAATCCTGGAACGCGTGCGCCATCATGCCAGGACGCAGGCTCTTGCGCAGGTACGCCAGAGTCCCGAAGAAGATTCCGAAAGCCGCGATGACGATCATGTTCCGCCAGCCCTGATATCCGTGAGCGAGACCAAAGATGATCCCGGAGAGAACAATGGCAGGAACAGCATTACGCGCCAGCGCCTGAAACTGCTTCTGGAAGTAACCGCGAAAAATAATTTCTTCAAACAGGCCCGCGGAAACGCTGAGCGCGACAAAGACGCCGGCTTCAAGATAACTGTGCGGAGCCAGCGAGCCCAGAGCGCGCATGGTCTCTTCCTGCGACTTCTGCAGATTGTGAAGGTCGATCAACCCGAGCGCGACGCGCAGGCCGAAAAGCAGCCCCAGCGAAACCAGCAGAAACACGGCTGCAAGCCCGAGATCGATCAGGAAATCTTCCACCCTGTTCCAGCGTCCGCCGATGACATCGCGCAGGCGCACGCCACGCAGGTGGATTCCGAACCAGATGAGCAGGACCAGCACCAGCTCCATGACGAACGTAGCAGAGTAGAGGATCAGTCGCGTCCCATGAGCGCCGCTGCCCACGTGCTCCAGTTTGGATGAGCCGAGAAAAGAATTGCCCAGGACCAGCGCCGCGATCAGCAGCGTATGCCACCAGGGCGCAATGGGAGCGGGTTTTACCTGGGCCGTCGCGCTGACTGGCGCAGCGGCGGGCACAGGAAGATCGGGGGGCGGTTGCGGTTCCATGGACATGGTTTTGGAGCGCACTGGCGCTGTGCTTCATCTTATAATGAAGGGTTTGGATTGCAGAAGGAGAGAGTTATGGATGACGTGGTAATCATAAGCGGAGTACGCACGCCGATCGGGAAATTTCAGGGAGCGCTGGAGCCGCTCTCAGCGCCGCAAATGGGCGCGATGGCGGTGCGCGAGGCGGTAAAACGGGCGAACGTAGACCCGCAGCAGGTGGATGAATGCATCATGGGGCTGGTGGTGGCAGCCGGACTGGGACAGAACCCCGCGCGCCAGGCAGCGCTGAACGGCGGGCTGCCAAATACAGTCGGCGCGATGACCATTAATAAAGTTTGCGGATCAGGATTGAAAGCGGTGGCGCTGGCAGCGCAGGCGATCCAGACCGGCAACGCGGAGATCGTTGTGGCCGGGGGCATGGAGTCAATGACCAACGCACCGTACCTGCTGCCGCAGGCGCGCAAGGGCTACCGGCTGGGCAATTCGCAGATCATCGATTCGGTGGTGAATGACGGCTTGTGGGACATTTACAACAACTATCACATGGGCATGACCGGCGAGAACGTGGCGCAGAAATACGGCATCACGCGCGAGCAGCAGGACGAGTACGCGGTGAACTCGCACCACAAGGCGGTGCAGGCGTGGAAAGAGTGCCGGTTCAAGAGCCAGATTGTCCCCGTGGAGCTGCCGGCCAGGAAAAAAGGCGAAGCGCCCACGCTCTTCGACAAAGACGAAGGGCCGCGCGAGGACACGACGGCCGCGGCGCTCGGGAATCTGAAGCCCGTATTCAAGAAAGATGGAACCGTCACCGCCGGAAACGCTTCAACCATGAATGACGGCTCGGCAGCGGTGGTAGTGACTTCCGCATCGCGAGCAAAACAACTGGGCGCGCAGCCGATGGTGCGCATCGTCGCGCAGGCGACAAGTGGCACTGCGCCGGAGTGGGTGATGATGGCGCCGGTGGACGGCATCCGCAAGATCTGGGCCAAGACCGGGTGGAAGCCGGAGGACGTTGACCTCTACGAGATCAATGAGGCGTTCTCCGTACAGTCGGTTGCAGTGATCAAAGAGCTGGGCCTCGATCCGGCGCGCGTGAACGTGAACGGCGGCGCCGTGGCGCTGGGACACCCGATTGGCGCGAGCGGCACGCGCGTACTGGTGACGCTGATCTATGAACTGATTCGCCGCAACGGCAAGCGTGGAATCGCGGCCCTGTGTCTGGGCGGCGGGAATTCCGTGGCGATGGCGGTGGAAAGGGCTTAAGCGGTTCTGTATCCCGAGCGTGGCGAGGGAACCCTACCCGAGCCTAAAACTTTAAGGCGACCTGAAATATCGATGTTCAGGTCGCCAATGTTTCTGCGGGTGTTTGCATTCTTAGATGTTCCTGCCTTAAGAGCGTGGCGGCTATAGGGATCCCTCTCCGTTCGCTTCGCTCAGGGTCGGGACTTCGGAGGTCACTCCTCCGCGCCATCCATCACGATCTTCCTCAGTCCCCGATACAAGGCCTGCACCACTTCATAGACTTGTGAAATCCCCTCGGTATAGCGGGTGAGGCTGCCGGAGTCGAGATCGGCGGTAACGTTGTGGGCCAGCTTGCGCAGCATGTGCATGCGCTCGGCCTCCAGTTGCGGGAGCACTTCAAAAGGATCGCCGCCGGAGCGATCAAGCTCCGCCCACTGCACCGCGGACCACGCGGTCTGGCGGATGTGTTCGACGGCGTCATGAAACTGCGCGATGATGCGCGGGTCGACGCGGTCAATGACCAGGGCCTGCTCCAGTTGGTTCAGTTCGGCGATGGTGCGCGTGATCTGCACGGACATGCCGCTGGTCCCTCCCTGGGCGGCAGGGCGTGGGCTGCCGGAAAAACCCTGGGTCGCGGGCATAGGATCCTCGGGAACAAGCAATCGCTGGCCTCCGGGTTGGAGTTCATTTGAGCCAGCCAGAGTGCCGATAAGGAACTCCAGCTTTTCCCGGTCGCCGGCATTCACTTCGCTGAAGATGAGGCCGACGCCGACGGCGTGATGCGAAGCTTTGACCTCAGCGCGGCCGCGCACCACGGTATCGCGCACGCGGATCATGAAGAGGACTTCCGTCCCAACCGGCAGGCTGGAGACAGTCTGAACGTAACAACCGGTTAGACTGATGTCGCTGAGGTTGCCGAAGACGGGCGCTGCACCCTCATGGCGGCGGAGTTCGACGCCGCCGGTGCAGTGAAAACGCTGCTGGCTTCTCCTGGTTCCTTGGGCTTCTGGCATAACGCTCCTTGCAGTGTGCGGCCTGGTGGCCCCGGCTGGTTTGCCGGCGAATGAAGAGGGAGGAGCGGCGGCAGCTTTGGCCGAGAGCGGCTTCAAGCTCGCGCCGAAGAGGGTCTTGCCTGGTTCCACGCTGCAGATACCGATCTGCCGCGCCTTGGCGGCATCGCGTCCGACCCAGACGACACGGCAGCGTGACTGCCGGTCCTGATGCTGAAGCGAGATCACCTCGCCTTCGCGCACGCAATCGATGCCGATGAGCCGTGCGCCGAGGGAGCTGGCATTCACTGTGCGCGCGTGCTGCACGAAAGGACGGCCATACTCGTCCATTCCCCACACTTTCACGTCGAGGCTTATCTGGATCCGTGGCTCGGGCCGTTGCAGCAACATAAAACGTCTTGCGTAATTGCTTTGATGGTACTTGCAAACGGCTCTGGATTCAACGGTTTATGCACTTACGTAACCTCTTTTTTGTCGCTGCGCTCCAAACCGCTAGAGAGCGTTGTCGCTTTTTAGTCCTTTTATGCTCC
Organism: Candidatus Angelobacter sp.; assembly: GCA_035717005.1. GTDB lineage: Bacteria > Acidobacteriota > Terriglobia > Terriglobales > Acidobacteriaceae > Angelobacter. The sequence goes on along the minus strand of DASTJB010000255.1, from coordinate 2,113 downwards.
TGTTGCACGCGGCTCGGCGCGTGGACGGCCTCGCCGCTTCATTGCCGAGGAAAAGCCCCCGCCTGCTCAGGTACAGGATAGCGGCCTCGGCTCAGCCGCGCCCACGACCCCGCACTTTCTTCGCCCTGATTTCTCCGAGTCTTGCTAGAATGCTCTGCCCGGCAGGAGAACCCGCAAGCATGCTGTTCAAGACCCAGAGCGCGGCCGTATACGGCATTGACGCCAATATTATTGAGGTGGAAGTGGACGTCAGCCCGTCGCGCGACCCGAAAGAGAATTTCCAGACCGTAGGATTGCCAGACACCGCTGTCAAGGAGAGCCGGCAGCGCATCACCGCCGCGCTCAGAAACTGCGGGTTCGAGGTCCCGCTCACCAAGATCACCATTAACCTGGCGCCGGCCGATATCAAGAAGGAAGGCTCGGGTTTCGACCTGCCCATGGCGATGGGAATCCTGGGCGCCTACGGTGGCCTGGTGAAGAAAGAGCTGGCCGAATACGTAATGGTGGGCGAGCTTTCCCTCGACGGTGGACTGCGCGGCGTGCGCGGCGCGCTGCCGATCGCGCTTGCGGCGCGCGCGAAGAAGATTCCCAACCTGATTGTGCCGGAGGTCAACGCGCGCGAAGCCGCGGTGGTCAGCGGCGTGAATGTTTATCCGGTGAAGTCCCTGATCGATGTGGTAAGCCTGCTGAACAGCGGCAACGGAGTTTCACCGGTGACGGTGGATCCGGCGCAGATGCTGGGCACGGCCGACCCGGGCGGCGTCGCCGACTTCAAGGAAGTGCGCGGGCAGTTCACGGCCAAGCGCGCGCTGGAGATCGCGTGCGCCGGCGGGCACAACATTCTGATGATCGGGCCGCCGGGCTCAGGCAAGACGATGCTGGCCAAGCGCATCTCCGGGATCCTGCCGCCGCTCACGTTTGAAGAGGCGCTGGAGACGACAAAAATCCACAGCGTGGCCGGCGTGCTGGACGCGCATGCCGGGCTGGTGAACGCCCGGCCGTTCCGCGCGCCGCACCATACGATTTCCGATGCCGGGCTGATCGGCGGCGGGATCATTCCGCGACCGGGCGAGGTCTCACTGGCGCACAACGGCGTGCTGTTTCTGGACGAGCTGCCGGAATTTCCGCGCAACGTGCTTGAGGTAATGCGCCAGCCGCTGGAAGACGGCCACGTGACGATCGCGCGGGCAGCCATGTCACTGACCTTTCCCGCGCGCTTCATGCTGACGGCGGCGATGAACCCGTGTCCGTGCGGTTATCACGGATCGGGACAGCGGGAATGCCACTGCACCAAGCCGATGATCGAGCGCTACGTCTCGAAGATTTCCGGGCCGCTGATGGACCGCATCGACATTCACATTGACGTTCCGGCGGTGAACTACAAGGAGCTGCGCGGGAGCGACAGCCGGAGCGAGAGCTCGGCGCAGATCCGCGAGCGCGTGGTGCGGGCACGTGAGGTCCAGCTCAACCGCTTTGCCGCCGCGGGCGAGCGGAACTACTCGAACGCACAGATGAGTTCGCGCCAGATCCGGGCTTATTGCGACCTGGGTACGGAGAGCGAGCGCATGCTGGAGCGCGCCATGCAGCAGCAGGGGCTGAGCGCACGGGCGCATGATCGCATCTTGAAAGTCGCGCGCACGATTGCCGACATGGAGGGCGCAGGGCAGATCGAGGGCAAGCACATCGCCGAGGCGATCCAGTACAGAACGTTGGATCGCAGTTACTGGGTGTAGTTTAATTCCAAAGAGGTGACTCTTGTTGAACCGGCGAACGCTCTTGTACGCGCTTGGAGCGGCATCTTTCGCGCCGCTTTCGGCTTTGCCTGAACCGGCGGTCCGAAGAGCTGTGGTGGCCAGTCCCGGGGAGAATCGTTTCTCCTACACGAGCGCGGAACAGGCGAAGCGCTCACCCTGCAAACTGACCAGCGACGACACCGCAGGAGCGTTGAGCATTTTCGAGCTGAACGTGGCGCCCCATTCCGGGCCAGTGCGCCACGTTCATCATCGCGAGGACGAATGGTGTTACGTGCTTAGCGGCGAATTCATCTTTGAAGTCGGAAGCGAGAAGCACACGCTGCCGGTGGGAGCAAGCGTCTGGATGCCGCGTGACCTGC
>DASTJB010000254.1:0-9335 GCA_035717005.1 Candidatus Angelobacter sp. | reverse complement strand
ACGTGGAGAAGGTCCAGGTGACCTTTACCATCGCGCTGGCGGAATTCTTGCAGCAGTTTTTCGCATTGCTGTTTCTTGTGGTCGCAGTCATTCTGCTGGGGCACAAGCTTGCCTTTGTCCTGCTGTTTTTTGTTCCGGTCGTGATCTTTTCCGCGGGCAAAATCGGCCGGCGAGTGCGGACCACGACGCGCAGGGGGCAGGACAAGCTGGCGGAGATCCAGAACATCCTGCATGAGACGATCACCGGCAACCGCATTGTGAAGGCCTTCGGGATGGAGAAATGGGAAAGCGTGCGCTTTCGCGCCGCGGCAAAAAAATTATTTCGCGCCAATTTGAAATCGGTGGCGGCACAGGCCGTGAGCTCACCGCTGATGGACATGATCGGCGCGTGCGCCGTGGCTCTGCTTCTTTTTGTCGGCCGCACGCAGGTGAAGGGCGGCGCGATGACCCCGGGAATCTTCATCGCGTTCATCGCCGCGGTCTTCCGGCTCTACGACCCGGTGCGCAAGATGGCCTTCTTCAACAACAGCTTCCAGCAGGCCCTGGGCGCGTCACAGCAGATCTTCCGCTTCATGGACGAGGAGGAGCCGATCAAGGACAAGCTGGGCGCGATCGCGTTGCCGGCCTTCCGCGACCGCGTTCGCTTTGAGAATGTCAGCTTTTCCTATGACGGCGCGAACGGCTCCGAGCCGGAGATCCTGAGCAAGGTGAGCCTGGAAACGCGCGCCGGCGAGATTGTGGCGATTGTCGGCTCCAGTGGCGCGGGGAAGAGCACACTGGTCCACCTGATTCCGCGCTTCTTCGACGTGACCTCCGGCGCGATCAAGATCGATGACCAGGACATCCGCGACGTTACACTGGCTTCCCTGCGCGCGCAGATCGGCATTGTGACCCAGGAGACGATCCTGTTCAACGAATCTGTGCGCAACAACATCGCATATGGACAGCCCGACGTGACGCCTGAGGCGGTCATTGAAGCGGCCAAGGCCGCGCTGGCCCACGATTTCATCCTGCGGCTGCCGGAGGGTTATGACACCGTCATTGGCGAGCGCGGGTTGCGGCTCTCGGGAGGCGAGCGCCAGCGCATTGCGATTGCGCGTGCCTTGCTGAAGAATGCGCCCATCCTGATTCTGGACGAGGCCACTTCGGCGCTCGATACCGAATCGGAGGCGCTGGTGCAGTCGGCGCTGCAGAATCTCATGTCAGGACGCACGGTGTTCGTGATTGCCCACCGGCTCACCACGGTGCGCCACGCGGACCGTATTGTTGTGCTTGAGGGCGGCCACATCTCCGATTCCGGGACCCACGAAGACCTTTTGACGCGCCTGGGCACCTATCGGAAATTATATGAATTGCAGTTTATGGATTTAGACTCCAAAATGGGTGACGAGCCCGCCGGTGTCACCGCGCGCGGGACCATCAACCACTAAAGGCCGCCCAAAACAGAATGTCCATCCGATCCATGACGGGATTTGCGCAGGTGAAGTCCCAGGCCGATGAGGGGACCTCATTCACATTGTCATTAAAGTCGGTCAACCACCGCTTTCTCGATCCGCAGCTTCGTCTGCCAATGGAGATGGACGAGCTGGAGATGAAGGTCCGGCGTTTGCTCAAAGAGCGGCTCGCGCGCGGGCACGTGGAGGTGAGCTTGTCCGTGGAACGCCGCGGCGGCCAGGGCTACGAGTTCAATCGCGAACTGGTGGGCGGATACATCGAGGCCTTTCGCAAGGCGGCAAGCGAGTTCGGCACGGCCGGCGAACCCGATCTCAATAATGTCTTCCGCATGCCGGGAGCGCTGGGCGCCATGTCTCCGCTGGACGGCAACTTTCAAACCGCGGTGATGGCGGCCCTTGAGCAGGCCATCCAGAAGCTGAACGTGATGCGCGAGCAGGAGGGCCGGGGGATCGATGCGGAGCTGCGGCAACGGCTGGGCGTGCTGGAGAAGGCCACCGAGGAGGTCTCAAAGCTTCGTGCCGGCGTTTCCCGCGCCTACATGGAAAAGGTCCGGTCGCGTATGCAGGAGCTGCTGGAAAGCGCTGATCAGGACCGCATCCTGCAGGAGGCCGCAATCCTGGCCGAGCGCAGTGACATCCAGGAAGAGCTGGTGCGCCTGCACAATCACATTGATCACTTCCGCAAACTGCTGGACCAGGGCGGCGAGGTAGGCAAGAAGCTTGATTTCCTGCTACAGGAGCTGAATCGCGAGGCCAACACGCTGCTATCCAAGACCTCCGGGGTCGCGGGCGAGGGGCTGCGCATTACGGAACTGGGCTTGCAGATGAAGGCCGAGATCGAAAAATGCCGCGAGCAGGTACAGAACCTGGAATGAGCGGCATACTCTATATCATCTCGGCGCCTTCGGGTTCGGGCAAGACCACGCTGGTGAACGAACTGCGCCAGTATGTGCCCAGCCTGGAGTTTTCGGTTTCCTACACCACGCGCTCGCCCCGGGGCAGCGAACAGGATGGGCGGGAATACCACTTCATCACCCGCGGGGAATTTGAGAACATGATCGAGCGCAGCGAGTTTCTGGAGTACGCGCAGGTCTTCGGCAACTACTACGGAACGGCGCGCTCGGTGCTGCAACAGGCCAAGCAGCGCGGCAACGATCTGCTGCTCGATATCGACGTGCAGGGCGAGCGCCAGGTCAAACAGAAGGTTGCGGAGGCGGTTACGATTTTTGTCCTGCCGCCGAGCCGTGCGGAACTGGAGTCGCGCCTCAGGAAGCGCAGCCGCAGCGAAGGGGTAAATTCTGAAGAGATCATCCAGCGCCGTTTGGCCACGGCCCGCCGGGAGATTGAGAACTATAAGAATTACGACTATATTGTGATCAATGACCGGCTGGAAGAATCGGTCGACCGGCTGCAGGCCATTGTTCTGGGCGAGAGAATACGCCGTTCGGGCAAACCTCCATGCGCCGAGGAAAAACGGTACCTAGAAACCGCCGAGAAATGCCTGAAGTCGAATATGGAAGAAAAGATCAAGGGTATTCTGGACTCCTTCGATGATCCACCCCCGCCTGACGACGAAGAGAGGTGACCTATGAAGCTCAAGGATGGTTTCGACAGCAACTACCGCTACGTCCTGGTAGCGGCGCGCCGCGCCCGCCAGCTTTCAGGCGGAGCGCCTCCTCTGGTGGCCACCACGGCGCGCAAGCCCTGCAAGATTGCACAGGAAGAGATTGACGCGGGCAAGATCCAGTTCATCACAGGCGCCAAGACGGAGCAGCCGGCGGCTCCGGTGCAGGAACCGCCCAAGCAGGAAGAGTCGAAGTAGCTTCAATAAGCTGACTTCCGGCGGGCGATTTGGCTGCGCGAAGCGTGTGAAAAGCCATAGGGTTCCCTCGCTACGCTCGGGATTGCACAAAAATAGCGTCCCAACCCTGCCACTATTACTCTATCGATAAGCGGGCTACAATTTTCCTATGAAGATCGCTCTGGGCGTGACCGGCGGAATTGCCGCGTACAAGGCGGCGGAGCTGGTGCGCCTGCTCCAGGACCGCGGGATCCGCGTGCAGGTAGTGATGACGCGCGCCGCGCAGGAATTTATCCGCCCGCTTACATTCGCGGCGCTCAGTGGCGAGAAGGTCATCACCGACTTGTTTGGCGCCGGAGCAGAGGAGCCCAATATCGATTCTGCGGTCGAGCATATTGCCGTCGCGCAATCGATCGACGCGCTGGTGGTGGCGCCGGCGACGGCGGACGTGATTGCCAAGTTCGCGCACGGCGAAGCCAACGATTTTCTGACAACGCTCTTCCTGGCAACCACGGCGCCGGTCGTAGTCGCGCCGGCGATGAACGTAAACATGTGGGAGAACGCGGCGACGCAGTCGAATCTCCAGACGCTAAAGGCGCGCGGCGTGAATGTGGTTGAGCCGGACAGCGGATATCTGGCCTGCGGGATGATCGGCGCCGGCCGGCTGGCGGCGAATGAATCGATTGTGGCGGCTGTGCTGAAGGCGCTCCATGCGGAGCAGGACCTGGCAGGCGAAACCGTCATGATTACGGCCGGCGGCACGCGCGAGCCGATTGATCCGGTGCGCTACCTCGGCAATCGCTCCAGCGGCAAGATGGGCTACGCGCTGGCCGAGGCGGCGCTGCGGCGAGGCGCGAAGGTGATACTGATCAGCGGGCCGACAGCGCTCAAACCCCCGTCAGCCGCAGAGACCGTTCAGGTGCAGACCGCGGCGGAGATGCGAGACGCCGTCAATGCTCATCTGGACCACGCGACCATTGTGATCAAAGCTGCGGCGGTGGCCGACTTCACGGTACGGCGAGCCGCCGAGGAGAAGATCAAACGCAGAGGTCCGATTTCCCTGGAACTGGAACCGACGGTGGACATCCTGGCCGAGATCGGCGCGAAGAAAGGGAAGCGCATTGTGGTGGGCTTCGCCGCGGAAACGAATGATGTCCTTGCCAATGCCCGGAAGAAACTGGAAAGTAAATCGCTCGACGCCATCGTGCTCAACGATGTCTCCCAGCCGGGAATCGGGTTCGACTCGGAGCGCAACGCCGTTACTATCCTTACCCACAGCGGCACTGAAAGTGTGCCCGAGACCAGCAAATGGGAGATCGCGCACCGCGTGCTGGATGCCGTGGTGCGGATCAAATCTACGCGCAAAGCAAATTCGCCCCAGACCGCGCGCTAGCAATCCGGGAACATTTCTTCTTGTAAAGAAAGTAAAAGTCTGCAACACAGATGCAAAAAGCTCTTAGATGTTGCGTTCTTCCATCGACTTCTCCGAGAATCTTTCATTGGTTGAGGCGGGCGTGAAGAGATACGCGGCAGTGTTCGCAATTTTAGGCGCATGTGTTGCCCAGGCGGCAGAGATCAGGGGCAAGGTGGTGAGCGCCATCGGCGGCGAAGCACTGCGGCGCGTCCAGGTAACAGTGTTGGAGCGCAAGAACTCGACCGTGACCTCGGACGACGGCACTTTTACTCTCTACAACCTGCCTCCGGGAAAATACACGCTGCAGACGGCGGCGGTGGGGTATCGGCTGGTGAACACCGCGTTCGTGATCAGCAGTGACGACGACAACAAGGATTTTTCCATCACGCTGGCGCCGGAGACGCTGCGCCGGACCGAAGTGGTTGAGGTGAAGGGAGACATTTTTCACGGTGAAAATCCGGCCATTCCCAGCCAGTTGACCCTGACGCCGCAGGAGCTGAAAGAGGCAGCGACGGTGCTGGCCAACGATCCGTTTCGTGCCCTCCAGACGTTGCCCGGCGTTTCACCGACCGACAACAACGATTTCTTCGGGCAGTTCTCGGTTCTGGGTGCGCCGTTTGCACGTGTCGGCGTCTACCTGGACGATGTAGTGGTGCCCCAGCCGTTCCATACCATTCCCAACCTCAGTGACGGCGCATCGCTCAGCGTCTTCAGCACGGAGACACTGCAGGAGCTGAGCCTGATGGAGGTTGCTTATCCTGTGCGCTACGCCGAGATGAGTGGCGCGGCGTTGGCGATCCGCACGCGCGAGGGCAGCCGCACGAGGCCGCACTTCACCATCTCCGCCGGGCTGGCAGACAGCGAATTGCTGGGCGAAGGCGGACTGGGCAGTGCCGGTAAAGGTTCATGGCTGATATCGGCGCGCAAGAGCTATCTGAATTATCTCTATCGCCGGCGCGGCGGGGACCCGACGACTGACGTTGCTTTCGAAGATATCGATGTGAAGCTCAACTATGACCTCAGTTCGCAGCACTCGCTGAGCTTCTATTCGCTGATTGGGCATACGGATTTCAACCATTCCGAGCCGAACCCCGACGCCAACACGCTGAATACCGGAACCAATGATCTTGCACTGCTGCGTCTGGGCTGGCGCTTTGCCGCCACGCCGAGCCTGATGCTGGACTCCCACGCCGGTTTCATCCGCCAGAAATTCGATCTGCGCAACTTTTCCGACGTGACGCTCAACACGGATTACTACGGTGAATGGGAGGGCGGTACCCGGCTGGCGTGGAGTTGGAACAAAGACCACGTGCTCGAAGCGGGATACACGACGCGGCGCCTGCGCGATTCCGGCTATCTGCAGTTCTTCGATTTTGTAGATCCCGGACCTTCGATTGGCAACCTGAGCAACGGCACGGGATTGCGGCAGAGCGGATTCGTGCAGCAGGGATCGAACTTTTTCGGCCATCGTCTCAGCGTGATGGCGGGGTTACGCTGGGACAGCATTGGTCAGATTGGCTTTCACCCGATCACACCGCAGGTCTCGGCCGCCTGGAGGTTTGCGCGGCGCACCCAGCTCCAGTTTGGCTATGGGCGTTACGCGGAGTTTCCCGGCTTCCAGCTTCTGGCCACGCCCTGCGCGACTCCCGCACAAGGCACGGTCATTGTTCCGGAAGGAATGTTGATCCGGTCAAACCAGTACACCGCCGCGCTGGAGCAGCGCGTGACGGAGAATGTGCGCGTGCGCGTGGAAGGCTTTGCCCGCGAGAACCGCAACATCTTTGGACTGGAGACCATTACACCGGCCGGCTGTTCTTCGATCAAACCGGATTCCAGCCTGGATCCGTTTGCCCAGCCGAACAATTCGCGCGGCATGCAGGTGATTGTGCAGCGGCGCAGTGCGAACCGGCTTTCGGGATGGATCGGCTACACCCTGGATTATTCGCGGCAGAAATTGCTGGTCGCCGGCTCGCCCACCCCGGTCTCTATCGAGGCGCCAACTTTGACTGACCAGCGCCACACACTCAACACATTCGCCATGTACCGCCTCACGCCGACCATCAACCTGAGCGGCAAATTCATCTATGGCTCGGGCATTCCCATCTCGGCTTTGCAGGTGCTGCAGGTGGGGAACACCTTTGTTCCCATTGGGCCGGGGCATGACGTCTTTGGACCGTACCAGCGGCTGGATCTGCGCTTTGACAAGGCCTGGGCCTTTTCGCGGTGGAAGATGACACTTTACGTGGAAGGATTGAACCTGACCAACCATGACAATCCGCGCTTCATCACCTCTGCCTTCAACCCCGCGACGGGTAAATTTATTGCAGTGACGGAGAAGGGGCTTCCGGCGACGCCGACAGCGGGAGTGAGCTTTGAATTCTAGAAAGCTTCATTGAGGCGTTTACTTCTTCGGCGCTAGCATTTATTTTGCTGAAGAGATGCCCAAGCCTCTGGATCCTGAAACCAAGAAACAACTTGCTGCCCGCGTAAACTACTATCGCGAGATGGGGATTTACGACTTCTATCGCCGGCCGGCGGAAGAAGGCGCGCTGGCGATCTCGGCGGTGAGCGCGACGGCTGCCGGAGAGCGTGCGGCTGCGCTTCCAGGTCGCGAGCGGCCCGCGATCGAATCGCCCCTGCCGGTGGTGCAGGACAAGGCCGCGGCTCTGAAAATCATTCGCCAGGATATCGGCGACTGCACCCGCTGCCGGCTGCACAAAGGCCGTACGAACCTGGTGTTTGGCGTGGGCAACGTGAATGCCGAGCTCATGTTTGTCGGCGAGGGACCAGGCGCCGATGAAGATGCGCAGGGCGAGCCGTTCGTGGGCCGGGCCGGGCAGCTGCTGAACAACATGATCGTGGCCATGGGGCTGAAGCGTGAGGACGTTTACATTGCCAACGTGGTCAAGTGCCGCCCGCCGGGAAACCGCACTCCGGAAAAGGACGAGTGCGATACCTGCTCGCCATTCCTCATGCGGCAGATTGAGGTGATCAAGCCGAAAGTGATCGTGGCGCTGGGCGCTGTGGCGGCCAAAAACCTGCTCGCGGTAAATGATTCCATGGCCAACCTGCGCGGGCGGTGGTATGACTTCAAGGATTCCAGGCTGCTGGTCACGTATCATCCGGCGTATTTGCTGCGCGACCCGCGGCAGAAGAAAGAAGCGTGGAAGGATTTGCAGATGGCGATGAAGTATCTGGCATTGAAGCCGCTGGCGAAAGCGCCCGCCGAGTAACGCGCTCGATTGCCAGCTGCGGCGTTGCCATAACGTACAATCTTTCTTATCGCCATGCCCACCTACTGCGACGTAGCCTTGTCCGTGCCACTGGACATGGTCTTCACCTACAAAACTGGCGATCATCAACCCATTCTCGGCGGACGTGTGCTGGTCCCGTTCCGCACGGAGCGGCTCTCCGGCGTGGTGACGGCGCTGCATGACCGCGCGCCCTCGATGCAGGCCAAGACAGTGCTGCAGGTTCTGGATCGGGAACCGGTGCTCGACGAGGGCCTGATGAAGCTGGGGCAATGGATCGCGCAATATTACCTGGCGCCGATCGGCGAAGTGTTTCGCAGTATGCTGCCGCTGGCGGCGGAGATCAGGAAGGCGCGGATTTACCAGATCACTGAAGCCGGGCATGAAGCGCTGCATGCTTCGGCGACTGCCGGCTCTTCGCGGCGCTCGCGCCAGGACATCGACACGCAGATGCTCGAATATGCCGTGCTCGACTATCTTGCGATGTCCGAAGACGCGCTGGAGGGAACGATCCGCTCGGCGACAGGAGCCACGCGCCAGGTGCTCGATCTGCTGCTGCGAAAGAAGTGGATCGCGCGCGAGGACGCAACCTCGGCGCGCGACGCGCGGCGTTTGGTGAAAATTGCGGTGCTGAAATCCAGCGAGAGTAAATTGAATGAGAACCAGCAGAAGATCGTGCGTTTTTTGCAGGAGCAAGGAGGACGGGCTCCGGTAGAGCGGATCCGCGCGCTCGGCGTTCCGCGCACCACGCTGCAAACGCTGGTAAAGCGCCGACTGATTGAGCTGGCGGAAGAGGCGGCAGGGTTCAGTGTTACCAGCATGAAGAAGCGCGGCCCCTCGCATCTGGACTTTATTTTCAACGCGCAGCAGAAAGCCGCCTTGGCGGCGGTGCAGAAGGCGGTGGAAGAGAAAAAATTCTCCGTCTCGCTGCTGCATGGCGTGACCGGCTCCGGCAAAACCGCTGTCTATTTGGCCGCGATGCAGGCCGTGCTCGAGTCTGGCCGCTCGGCCATTCTTCTGGTCCCGGAGATTGGGCTCACGCCGGCTGCGGCTGCGAATCTGCATCAGGTGTTCGGCGACGAGGTGGCCATTCTTCACTCGGCGCTTTCTGCCGACGAACGCGCGGAGCAATGGCACCGCATCCGGCGCGGCGAGGCGCGCATTGTTGTGGGAACGCGCTCGGCGGTGTTTGCGCCGGTGACAAATCTTGCGCTGATCGTGGTCGATGAAGAGCATGACAGCTCGTACAAGCAGGAAGAGACGCCGCGTTACAACGGCCGCGACGTCGCTGTCATGCGAGCCAAGCTGAGCGAAGCGGCGGTGGTGCTGGCCTCGGCCACGCCCTCGATCGAGTCGTATCACAACGCCGAAGCAGGGAAGTACCGGCTGATGGAGCTGACGGAGCGCGTGGAGCG
>DASTJB010000253.1:0-2956 GCA_035717005.1 Candidatus Angelobacter sp. | reverse complement strand
TTGCTGCACGCTTTTAGCGCGATGCGCGGCCGATGCGCAGCAGCTCGGCCAGCGTCCTGATACCGTGAGCTTCCAGTGCGGGAATGAGCCGCTGCCACAGCATTGCCGTCTGGAAGGCATCCGAGAGCGCATGATGAGGTTCGCCGGTCTCGATGCCATGCCGCTCCACCAGAGAGGCCAGGTCAACATTTTCCACGTGGTGTCCGCGGTCTACCGGGTAGGCGGTGCGGCGTTGATCGAGCCAGCGCTGCACTCGCGCCGTGCAGACAGCAGGTTCGTCGAGCCGTGGCGCGGCGGAGGGCAGCTCCTTCTTGAGCGCCGCCAGATCGATCGCGACAAAATGCCCGGCCAGCACGGCTTTCCCGGCAAACTTGAGAAACTCCGTTATCGCATGTGCCGGGGTGGAGCCCATCAGCACGTCGACCGGACGCAGCCCGTGAATGACCACGGTTTCCGCCGGGACCGCCGTGCCTGGGTTGATGACTTCGTAGAATTGCTCGCCCAGGCGAATCCTGGTCCCATCCATGGTGATGGCCCCGATGGAGAGAATACGGTTCGTGGCGCTATCGAGCGAGGTGAGTTCGGTATCGACCACGACGTATCGCAGCGCGTCGAGGCTTGTCTCCGCCGGAAAGGGCGAACCCGCTTCGGCAGAGGAGAATAATCGTTTGAGCCAGGCCGGCATGGTCAGCGGAGCTGCGTCCATACCGCGGTCTTGAAGCGGGCTTCAATCGCCGATTGTGCCCGCACGATGGTCTGAAACGCCTCCTTTAACAGGCTTTTTTGCAGATTGCTCAGCGCGGAAGGGCTCAGATAATTATTGATCGGCTGGCCAGCCGCCTTCTGCTCCAGTTGGCGCTCCAGGCGCAGGGCGGTCAGGAATTCGAAAGCCTCGCGCAAATCGTGGAGCAGGCCGGGATCGCCGTATTTGGCGGTCTCCAGGGCGTTCAGCCGGTCAATGGTATTGGTCTGGTCCATACCGGCATCGAGCGCGAACAGGCGGGCCGCATTCACGATTGGCCAGGTGCCGAACAATTTCAGGTCCAGCTCGTTTTTGTGCTCGCCGCTCTGCTCCACGACGAAGGTGCGGAAGAAGCCCAGCGGCGGCTTGTGATTGATGGAGATATGGGCCAGCACCGACTTGAAAAATGAGGCGCTCTTGAGCAGGGCCCGGATGTTTTCCCTGAGCTGCTCGAAGAGAGCGCAGTCGCCGGCAACGGGACGCATATCGAAGAAGATCAATGCATTCTGTACGCCGCGTTGAACGGGCTCGCTGACCCAGTGCTCGAACTCCCGCATCCAGCCGCTCAGGCTCATGCGCCAGCGCGGGTTGCTGGCCATAAATCCGCCCAGACACAGCGGGTACCCGCAACGAGCCAGGGCGTCCTGCGCGAACTGTGCCAGCCGGGCGAAATAGTCTTCCGCATGCGGGTCCTGCGTGGCAGCGTCATCCAAGATGAGCGCGTTGTCCTGGTCCGTCTTGAAAGTCTGCTCGCGGCGGCCTTCACTGCCGAGAGCGACCCAGCAAAACGGCACCGGAGGCGGGCCCACCTGAGCATGGGCCAGCTCGAGGATCTTGAGCATGATGCGGTCATTGATTTCGGCCACGACGCGCGTGATGTGGCTGGCCCGGGCGCCTTCGCGCATCAGCAGGGGAATCAGGTCCACCGTGTCCCGCTGCGCAAGGGCCAGCCCTTCGAGCGTCTCCTGGCGTTCGATGTTACGCGATACATTCAGCGGAGACTTGCCTTGCAGCAACATCAGATCGTGGTAGGTCACGATATTGCGGGGCAGCCCATCTTCAGTGACCAGGACATGATGGATATCATGGGCGAGCATCTGGAGCAGGACCTGGAATATGTGTTCGGTGCTCTCCACGGCGATCACCGGGGAGCACATCACCTCGGTGATCGGACTATTCAGCGGTATGCCTCCGGCCACTACCTTTTCCGTGAAGTCGTTGTCGGTCACGATGCCGGCCGCACGGCCGTCGCTGCGGGCGATAAAAATGCAGCTGGCGTCGGCAGCGCGCATTTGCCGGGCAGCTTCCTGCACGCTGGTGGTCTCAGAGCACAGCAGAGCGGGTTTGTGGGCCACATCGTCGACCTTGAGCGAATAGAGCAGACGTTCGCCCTCACCCAGCAGGCGAGTGCGGGCGCGCATCTCCGCCAGGGCGTGGTCCATGTAACGGGTGACGGAAGTCTTGAGCAGGTAAGCGGAGAACTCCGGGTGCTGTGAGATCAGCCGCTGTACCTGGGCCCACGGGACCGTGTAACAGAGAGTGTCTTCTACGGCGGTCACATCGAGCCGCGCAACATCGCCGCCCAGGATGGACAGCAGGCCGAACATCTCACCTTCGGCACGCATATCGAGGATAATCTCTTCTTCCTGCTCGGTGCTCAGAGTCAGCTTGACGCCGCCCTTCTGCACCACGTAGAGCGACTCAGCCGCCTTGCAGCCGGCGCTGAGAATCACGGTGTTACGGGGAAAGTATTCCAGGGAGACACTGCCGGCGATAGCTTCCAGTTCCGTCTGGGGCAGGAACAGAAAGGGTGGGACCGTCCGGAGGAAGCCCACTACCCTGGATGTGACAACCGACGTTGCCATAAGAAGAATCCGAGCCCTTAATGTTATCCTTTCTCGATTTCAGTTGGCTGTGAGCGGCATCACGCGTCCCGCGGGGCGCCGCGGCGGAGAAAAATTCAGAGCGCTGGGCTTGCCGCATTCATGCGCCAGAGGTATAGGATAGTCGTATTTTGACCCCAGCCGGTGGCAGCGCGGGGCCACTTGTCTGCCTATTGCGGCCAAAGGCCGCGCGGAGTATCCTTCGGGGTCTGAAAACGGAGAGGGCATTCACCATGGCTGACGCTCGCGTAATGCAAGAGAGAGAACAGGAAACAGAACTCACTGAAGCCCAGATCGCAGTCCACTGGAAAGAAGAGCAATACTACTATCC
>DASTJB010000252.1:0-5693 GCA_035717005.1 Candidatus Angelobacter sp. | reverse complement strand
AACAAGCGCCTCCTGCCAGCCAAGGGTCGTCTGCCGGCTAAGCGCCACAAGCCAGCCGAACGCCACAGGGCTGCTAAGCCCCACTCGCCGGCCAGGCACCCTCTGCGAACCCAGCACGGCGTGTCAACCACGCGCGACCTGCAAAAGAAGAGTCTCTTGGACACGATTAGCAGAAGTATATTGCAAACCATTCACCTCCGCATGGCGCGTCAGCTCTTCACGGCCACCTTCTTCCGGGCATCAGCAACTTCCTGCGCGCCAGAAAGACCCGCCGCGCATCGATTTGCTCCTGCGCGCGTCCTGGTCTCCGGGATTAACCGACTGACTCCTTACTCACCCCGTTTCGCTTCACAACCGACTGACTCCCTCCTGGCTACGTTTCGCCTCACAACCGACCTGCCTTCTTCCTGGCTCCTGTTTCGCTTCGCCAACCTTAAGTAGACTTTCTCGCCTCTTTTCGCTTTGCCAACCAACTACTCTTCCTGACCCGCTTCGCGTTACTAACCAACTAAATCCTCGGTCGACACATTTGAATAATCGCGACATCTGGTTGTTTTTAGCAAAGTGCCAGTGTGACGCCTCCACCCAGTGTGATGCACTCCATTTAGGCCCTTTCCCACGACTGCCCATCGACCCGGCCAAATCTCATTCATGCATCACCTTTCTGATCGCATGCCGCCGGTTCCCCTTAACAGCTACTCGCAACAAAGTTGATAAGCTCCGACCATAGTAGCGCGCCCGTCTCATACATAACTTGGCGCCCTACGAGCATCCTTTAATCATATTTAAACCCATGAAACCATTGCGACCCTCTGCTTAGAAGGCAGATGCTCTGTCCGGCTGAGCTGAAGGTCGTGTTTTCACTGTTTTTCCTTATCGACATAACGCTTATATGGCTCTTATGTTATGCAGCACCGAATAGCCTATGAGTTCATACTGAGCACAGCCACCTCTCATTATTAACTTCTCATTCATTCAGTTCGAACAACCTGCCTCTGGACTGCCCTTATAAACATCTTCGTTTCGACATATAGCATTCAGCGCTTCAGCTTTTGCGTCAATCCTGATCCTGGAATAATAACGCGACATTTTTATCGACTGATGTCCCGCAATCGACATGATAGTTTCATCCGGTGCGCCCGATTCAAACAGCTTCGTGATGATCTGATTGCGGAAGTTCCGCGGCTGTAGCCAATGCAGGCCGGTCTTTTTGCGCATCGATCGAAATGCCGACCGCAAAAAATATGGCGACGCCGCTCTTGTCACGTCGTAATTCCCGCGCTTGACGCGAAACGGGAACACATAATGCTCCGCATGCCACGCCCCCAGCTGCCGGGCCCGCTCCACGATCCGCCTCATCTGTTTCTCCGCGACCGCGTTCAACGGCACCACGCGCGCCCGAAACTCATTCTTGACCTTCGCATCCGGTATATGGATCGTCGGCGGCCTCTGGTCAAGAAAAATGTGCTTCAGCTGCAGATATCTAAGCTCCAGTCCCATGGCTGACGTATTGTTTGTCAGTGATACCGCCCAGTACGCTACCTTCCACTCAGGATTGCTCGAGGCTACGCGAAAAAATCTCTCTTCTTCTTCCGGCGTCAATACCTTCGGCGGCGTCCAGTTCGGCAATGGTAGAGCTTTGTAGTGCTTTGCGATCAGGTCCCACAAATCTGCCAGCTTAAGTATCTGGGCCATGGTATTAAGCTCATGGTTGACGCACGATGGTCCGGCCGTCAATCTCCTCTGCCGCTGGTACTCCAGAAAGTGCCCAATATGTATCTGCGACAGCAATACGCCGCCAAACATTTTTTGTAGGTTCCGGATATACCATTCATACATTTCAATGGTTCTTGGCTTTTTACTATGCAGCTTCTTGATCTCCAGCCAGTGCTTTGCGGCTTCTTCAAAAGGAAGTGTACGATATTGCTGAGGTGCAAACGCTTTCATGGTTTACCCTTTTTTTTCGATCACGGATCCTGCGCAGGAAAGCCGGATCCGCTACTTGGACTTCCTCCAATTGTAGGCTGTTCGTCCTTTATTCGCTACTACAAGATGTAGTAGTCTACAGCCTCACCGCGCCGAAGATATCGCCTTTTCCCAAAACGGCATTTTCGGCAGCCCTGCCTACGCCGCCGGCGGCGCCAGCGGTGTGTTCACCGGCAGCAGCGCCAGCACGCTCTCCGGAGTCACAGCCTGGCCGGCAACAGAGTGCGCCGCCTGGATCGCAATCGCCGCCAGGTTTCCAAACGCCTCCGTCAGCCGCTCCAGCTCTGCCGGGTTCGCGCCCACTCCCATGCCGCCCAGCAGCTCTTCCACGAACAGCGCCGCGTCGGTTACCGTCTTCAGGGTTTCTTTCACTCGGTCAATGGTCGAATTCGAAATAGTCAAAGGATTGCTCGACAAAGTGCACCTCGTCTTTTCGCCGCACGCGCGGCCTGCTTATGATCCGTTCTGCAAAAATTCCGTTTCCTGGCCCCAATGGCATCACGGCCGCAAGCTCGCTGCAGGACGCAACGCCGCAATCGCTTTCATCAGATCGCCTTCCCTGCGCCGCGCCACCACCTCCGTCACCGCAGCATTTCTGTCCCGCAACCACGCACGCTGCACCGCCGCATCGTCTTTCTCACGCAGCGCCGCCGCCTCCGGCTGCTTTGCTGCCATCAACGTTCGCACCGCATTCACCAGCGCCGGCAGCTGCACCAGATACGCCACCACCGCCCCCCGTTTCTCCGCCACGGAAACGCTCTTGTCCTTCCCCAGTTTGGCCACGGCATACGCTGCAAACGCCTCCACCGCGGCCACCTGCGCCTGCCGGGCTTTCTCCACAGCCTGCTGGGCCTCGCGCGTCTGCGGCAGGTAGAACTTCGCCGGATCAAACGCCGGGTCCTGCGGGTTCGCCGCACACGCATGCCGGATATCGGCATCAAAGTGGTTGTACCCGGCCACCGCGCAATCGATCAGCGCTTTGCTCGCCGCCAATGACGAATACGTCGTCTGCTCCCACGCGCTCACGCATCCGGAAAAGAGAGCGCTCGCCGGAATCACCGCGCACAGAAGCAGCACATTGCTGATCCGCGTCCAGTTCGTGAATCCCGCCTGGTTTCCCGGCAGCGGCGACTGCTTCAGGTACAGCAGCACCGCCTTGGCGCCGATCACCAGCGCCGCCGCTCCCACCTTGATCAGCCCGGCCCGCGAAAAATTAAAGCCCGCCGGATCCAGCGTCATCGTCGCCACCGCCGTGATCAGCGAGCTCACCACAAACACACCTAAGCCTTTGAACCAGGTTTTCAGGTTCATCGTTTTTCTCCTTTAGAAAATGAATTAGCCAAACGCCAGATCTGGCGCAGCGAGGCCGGGGTCCCCGCCGCGCGCGGTTTTCGCGTGGTGGGGTGGGAGGCCGCCCACGCGCCGAGCTGCGCTGTTCCGGGCGCTGAAAACATTCGCCGAGGCGAAGCTCGCCGGCGGTTTGGAGCGTAGCGATAGCAATGACGCCTACGCCTGTGCGCGCTTCAGCCAGCCGCGCAGATTCACCGCCTGCTCCGGATTCACCGCCGCCAGGTGCCGGTAATGCGCCTCGCTCAGCTCGCACAAAACATCGTGGTACTGGGCCGGAGCCAGAGCGTCAATCGCCGCCAGCGTCTTCTCCCCCATCTTTCCATCCTCTGCCAATCGCGGCGCCACCGGCGGCGCCCCGTGCTCCGTCTCCCGCGACAGCAAGAAGTTCGCCGCGCGTTGCGCATAAATCGCCGCCTGGTGCACGCCCATGTTCACCCCTATATCAAAAAGCTTGTTGGCGACGCTCTGGTCCTCGATCTCATCCAGCCGCATGGCTTGCCAGTAATCGCGCTCTTCAATCTCCTCGGCTCGCGCCAGCGCCTCCTCAGCCGGACCGGTAAAGAACTCCTCCGGCAGCTCCGGATGAAATTTCTCCGCAATGCCAAACCGCGTCCGCCCGCCGGCATCCACCGTCACCTTTCCCGAGCGGCTCGGATCTTCATGCGCCAACACGAATGCAAACGCCGGCTTGAACTCAGCCATTGAAACCTCCACTTTTTTATTCGATTGATTGGATTGATTGACTAGGTCGAAAACAGAAGGATCTTCTATTCTGCATTCACGCTTCGCGGATATCTCGTTCCAATGTCCCGATGTCCCGATGTCCGGGGTCCCCGGACCCAGGGCTCCCGGATCGCGCCGCTTTTGCGCGATTTGGGATGGCGGTGCGCGCCGCTTTTGCGGGCCCCATCCGTTCCGCGTTCATTGCGGAAAGGATGGGTTGGCGGGCTGGGGTGGGATGTCCCGATCACCCGATCTCTCTGCGTCCGCGCCTCGCGGCTAGTTTTCCTCGATGGCGGCGATGACGGCTATCCCCTGCTCTTCCCTCCGCGTCTCCGTGCCTCCGTGGTAAGTGTTTCCTACGTCTTCTTCCACGTCTTCCCCGTCTTGATCGCCCGGATCGTCGTCTCTGACACGCCGAACTCCCGCGCGATCTCGCTCACATACATCCTGTCTTCCTCCAACATCGTCTTGATCTGCCGCACCTGCGCCAGCGTCAGCTTGGCTGACCCATGCTTTTCCCCACGGCGGTCTCTTCCCTTCTGCCGCATGTCGCGCGCATTCTCTGCCGGCGTGCCCAGGAACAGGTGCGCCGGATTCACGCACGCCCGCACATCGCACGTGTGGCACACGGAAATTCCGTTCCCGATCTTCCCCCGAAACAGCTTCCACGCCACCCGATGCGCCGCCTCTTCCCGGCCGGCAAAGCGGGTGGCCCCGTAGCCATCCGGCCGCACCAGCCCCGTCCACAGCCAACAACCATCTGGCCTCGGCGCCACCCTGGCCAGGAATCTTTCTCTGCAATTGAGCTTCATATTCTTGATCCTCTGGCTTTGTGGCCGGTTAGAGTGGGCGTGCGCGTCGGTGCGTGTTTCACCCTTTTCACTGGTGCGTATCAAGGCCCGCGGCTTTCGCTATGGATGAGTAAGGCGAAAGATGCCGCACACGGCAAGAACACACTGGCTTGTTTGTACGTCAGGCCTGCGCTGGGCAGACATGCTGGTCGAACAGCCGTGGAAGAGCGGCCCTTCAGGGTCCCCATTCGCACGCGTTCTTTTGCGCGCGAATGGGCAGAGGGCCGCGTAAAGTAACAAAGTAAATGGGGCTTTAGCCCCGGCAAGCCCACCCATCTTTCAGGCCAGCTCTTTTCCGTTCGGCGTGATCCCCTTGCGATCGGCAAAGTCCGTCCACATCAGTTTGTGCTGGTACACCATGATCGACATCCGCCGATAGATCCCCAGCAGCACCAGCAAATTCGCCGCCGTAAAAATGTCAGAGAAATGAAGTTGCATGCGTCACCCTTGACGAAAAGGTTCGCGCGAATCAGCGCACCGTAATCTTTGGAAATTGTCTGGAGGCTAGGAACGGGACATGGCGATCTGTGCGTATCGACCGGCAGGGCGACGATCGCCAGACCTTTCTACATGGCGCAGAATAGCTACCGGCCGTGAACGAAGCAGGCGAAGCCGTAGGTAATGCCGGCCGCCGGTGTCGCATTCCAGAAGAGCTGAGCGGTGGTTGGCGAGGCGCCGCATGAGACAGCGTTGCCTGCGGTCTGCAGGTCTGTGCGCCCGCAAATGCAGATCGGCGAGCTGCCGTAGGTTCCGTCCGGAAATGTCACGCTCAGGCTGGGATTG
>DASTJB010000251.1:0-11361 GCA_035717005.1 Candidatus Angelobacter sp. | reverse complement strand
ATGCGATTTCGCGTCCTCCGTAGAAAAATCTGACTTCGGCTTTAAAGTTTTCGGGTGGTGGCATATAACTCTCCGCTGCAAACGCCGGAATATTCCTGGCATTCAGCTCAATATGTTCTTCATGCTCTTTCGGCGCTGCGCCCGCGGGCAGGTTTGAGGTCACGTAAGAGATCTGCAGGTTTGGGCTGGTCTTTCGCGGTGATAACTTGAACTGTTCTTCCGCCGTGTACAGCTCGCGCTGCAGGAACCAAACCGCATCAGGCAACTCACCACTGCACAACACTCGATACTTGTACTCCACGATACTGCCCACGCCGACCTCCGGCAGCGTGAACCTGCCTTGCTCCGGTGAGCTGTGGTGCGAGTTAAACGCAGCCTCCACGACGCGGCCATCCTGATGGACCGTACGCCCCTGGAGATCGCTTAACGAACAATGTGGAGGAACGGCCAGCTCAACCTGCCCGAAGCGCTTTCCAGCTTCAGTGAGCACCTTGATGCGGTGGTAGAAAAATTCGGAGTTGCGGTTGTCGTCTCTCTCTTCCCCATAGTAGAGCAGTATCGCCGGGGCGCGCGGATCTGCTGCCGCCGCTTCCATGGTCAAGTCGGCCGATGTGAGGGGCTTCCACTCCGGAGTCTTCTGCGCCACACAGCACGAGCTGAAAATCAGAAACAGAGCGGCCACTGCGCAAGCAATCGCGCGGAAAAAAATGGAAGCAAAACCTGCCATTTGCCGCAAGATAATACAAAATCTCGAGCCTTGCTACGTCAAACTATCCCGGCATGTACTCATGCGGAGGATGTTCCGGCGCGGTTCCAGCCAGCATACGCTTGCCTGTTGTCACCCCCGACCTTCGCTCGTTTAAAGGTCTGTCCTGAATTTCACTCACCCTTAACGCGCCGCTCATCAGTCCTCAACATGCTGCAACTAGCCTTTCCTCGAATTCAAACTCTCGGAGGAAAGCATGCTACTCACTTCGATTCTCAGGAAGCTGCAGCTGCGCCCGATGCTGGCTGCCGGCCTCATCCTGCTCCAGGTCTTTGCTCCTTTCGCGCAAGCCCAGGATGACCGCGATTCCAAAGCCCCGGAAGAACAAAAAACCGCCACACCCATCAAACACGTGATCGTGATCATTGGTGAAAACCGCACCTTTGACAACATCTATGCCACCTACGTGCCCCGGCACGGCAGCGCCTCCAATTTGCTATCGAAGGGCATCATTCATGAAGATGGCTCGCCCGGCCCTAACGCCGCGCTGGCCACTCAGTTTCAGATTGCGAATATCAACCCGGCAAGCTATTTCATCGACACGCGCAAGCTGGTGAGCCCCGGCAAAACCGCCTACGCTCCTTTCCTTCCGACTCCCGAAGCCGGCGGCGCGCCTCCGCTCGTCGTTACGAGTCCGCAGTTCCTGAAAGATCCGGTTGATACCGCACCTCCTTTCGACGCCAAAACTTTCTCGACCGCGCAGCTCGGCATCCTCTCGCCCGAAATCGAAACCGAAGACCTTTTCCTCCTGACCACCGGCGCAACCGGTCTCTCCAACTGCAACCCTGATCCCACGCTGCCGCCCTTTGCCTGCGCGGAGCCGGATACGCGCATCGCCAATTTCAACAAGCTGCCCAATGCTCCGTTCCAGATCACCGGCGCCAAAGTTCCCTATGACAGCTACACCGGAGACATGGTGCATCGCTTATTCCACATGTGGCAGCAGGCCGACTGCAGCGTGCTTGACGCAACGCCGGCCAATCCGTCCGGCTGCAAGAATGATCTTCTGCCCTTCGTCGGGATCGCCCGCGGCGATGACAGTGGCAGCAATGGAATGGGCTTTTACAACGTACAGCGCGGCGACGCTCCGCTCTTCAAGCGCCTGGCCGACGAATACACCATGAGTGACAACTACCATCAGCCCGTCATGGGCGGCACCGCTGTGCAGCACATCATGATCGGCACCGCTGACGCGCTCCCCTGGGAACACGTAGGCAATTTCCCTGCCCAGCCGCCCGCGGCGCAAGTTGCCAATCCCAATCCCAAGAGCGCAACCAACGATGCCTTTATCAATGACCGTCGCTGGACCGAATGCGGAGACCTCACGCAGCCCGGCATCGCGCCGATCGTGAATTACCTCAAAACGCTGCCCTGGCGCCCTGACCTCAGCCATAGCAACTGCGCACCCAACACCTTCTACATGATCAACAACACCCGTCCCGGCTTCCTCTCCAACGGCCAGCTCAACACTTCGGCCATCAACGCCGGAACCGCCGTTCCGCCTTCGTCGCTGCGCACCATCGGTGACGCGCTCAACGAAAAAGGCATCAGCTGGGCCTTCTACGGTGGCGGATTCAACGCCGCGCGCCGCCTCGACAACGGCTCAACCGATCCCGTTGACGTCCTCATCGGCACCGGCGGTGACTGGTATTGCGATATCTGCAACCCCTTCCAGTACGCGCAGTCGATCATGGGTAATCCCGCGCAGCGCGCTGCCCATATCAAAGACGCCATCGACTTCTTTGACGGCCTCGACCGCGGCGAGCTTCCCTCCGTCGCCTACCTCAAACCCGACAGCTTCGGCGACGGCCACCCCGCCAGCTCCAAGCTTTCCGTGCTGGAAGCCATCATCGAGCGCGTGCTTGACGGACTGAAGCGTCATGAAGAGCTGGCCGAAGACACCGCCTTCATCATCACCTTTGACGAAGGCGGCGGCTACTATGACTCCGGCTTCTTCCAGCCGCTCGACTTCTTCGGTGACGGCCCGCGCATTCCGCTCCTCATCGTTTCGCCCTTCACCCGCGGCGGTCACGTCAGCCACACCTATGCCGACCATGCTTCGATCGTGAAGTTCATCGAGCGTAACTGGGGCCTCAAGCCCCTCACCAAACGCAGCCGCGACAACTTCCCCAATCCTGTTGTCGATCCCAAAAATCCCTACGTCCCGCTCAACATGCCGGCCGTCAGCGATCTGTTCGATCTGTTCCAATTCGATAAAGATAAGGACTAGTGTTGTTGGTCACCTCGCCAGCAATCACCGGCGATCGTCGACAAAAAGGGCTGAAGCCGACGCTTCAGCCCCTTTTTTATGAACCACGTGCAATTCGTGTTTATTCGCGTTAGTTCGTGGCTAATCTCCTCCGCTTTTCTCCGCGTCTCCGTGGTCTCCGTGGTGAGGAGCCCTTACTTCCAGTTCCTCTCCGCTCCGGCCAGAATCCCGGCAAAAACCTCTATCCCGTCCCACAGATTTTGCAACCGCAGATTCTCATTCGGCCCGTGCTGGTTGTTGTCGTGGTTCGCAATCGGCAATCCGATCACCGGCGTCTTCAGCACATCATTAAATAGATACATGGGCACGCTTCCGCCGAGCAGCGGCATCTTGATCACCGGCGGGCCCAGCGTTGCTTCAAGCGAGCGCACCACCGGCAGCACCGCCGGATCGTCCAGCCCCACCCGCGCAGCTTTGTATCCCGGCCCCCAGCTCACCTTGATCACCTTGGCGTGCTGCCTTCGCGTCTCCAGGTCGGGATTCTGCCGCACGATGTAGAAACCCTGCTGCACGATGAACTTCTCCACCAGCTCATGCACGTGCTCCGGCGTCTGGTTCGGCACCAGGCGGAAATCGATCGACGCCTTCGCCACCGGCGAGATCGCGTTCTGCGCTTTGCTCTCCACATGCCCAGCCTCGATCCCGCGGATGTTAAGCGACGGCTGCGTGATCGCCAGCGGCACGGGCGCGCCATTGCTCTCGGTCCACTTGAGGCCCAGCTCCTGCTTGAGCTGCGCATCCACGTCCGGGATCTGCGCAATCGCCTGCCGCTCCGCCGGCGTAAGCGCGCGCACGTCATCATAAAAACCGGGAATCAGAATGTGCGAGCTCGCGTCGCGCATATGCGCCAGCAAATCCACCAGCACTGCCGCAGGGTTCGGCGCCCAGTTGCCGTAGTGCCCATCATGCAGCACCCGCGCCGGACCATACACGGTTAGCTCCAGGTCCGTGACTCCTCGCGCGCCGAAGAACAACTGCATCTTCCGCGACTGATGCACCGGCCCGTCGCTCAGCAGCCACAGGTCGCCCGTGAGCAGGTCTTTATTCTCACGAAAAATTTGTTCCAGGTGCGGCGACCCGGCCTCTTCCTCGCCTTCAAAAAAGACTTTCAGATTCACGCTCAGCGGAGTCTTGTTCGCCCGCAGTGCATCGATCGCCGTGAGCAGCGCCTCAATCGGCGCCTTGTCGTCGCTGGCCGAGCGCGCATAGATCCGCCATTCCGGATTCAATGGGCTTTTGAGCGAATCGAGCGGCACAGTCTTCGAATCCACAGCGCCCTCGCGTAACACAGGCTGCCACGGGTCCGCAGCCCACTGCGCTTTGTCCACCGGCTGGCCGTCATAGTGCGCGTACCACAGCAGCGTGTGCTTCGCCCCCGGCGACTTCAGCTCGCCGTAAACCGCCGGCGGTGCGCCCGGAACTTCGAGCGTCCGTGCCCTAAACCCACGCTGCTTCAGCAGCTCAATAATGTATTCAGCATTGCTGCGGATATTGGCCGTATCGCTCGCCACATTGGGCAGAGCCAGCAGCCGGGCGAAGTCGCGCACGATCTGAACTTCATTCGCCTGGCGGTATTCACCCACCGCTTTGCGCACACCCTCTGCTGACGGGCCGCTGGTCTGCGCGATAGCCGCCACCGCCCAAAGGAAAAAACTTGCACACACAGTGAATCCTTTGTTCAACATGTCCCGATCATCTTACAGTCGAAAGAAGCAGGTGTGCTTCTTCCGGTCGCCCGCGGCAGGGTGGGTTTTTTCTTTGACGCTTCCACGCTTGTCCTCTATACTTCTTCAACTTTCCCAAGGACAACTTTTCCGTTTCTCGCAACCCCCTCCCAGGAGGATTGATGTCTGCTTATCTCTTGAATTTGACCTTTGACCAGGCTGCCCCGGCATCGGCCAGCGGTCTGTTCGTGCCTAACTCGTCTGACCCTACATCCAAGGTGTGGTACACGCTTCCTTCCAACTGGCCCAGCACTGCTCCCAGCCAGGGCTCGCAGGTGCAGCAGGCAGCAGCGTTGGCGAACTGGGGTACTCCGGTTGCCGACAGCCACAGTCTTCAATGCAAATTGAATCCGCCTGACGGTATCTATATTCGCCTGGCGCCGCGCAATGGTTGGAGCAACTTGCCGAGTTTGCAGCTTCGCTTCACTGCGGTTTTTGGCAGGACGCCCGGCGGCCCCGCAAGTGATGCTTTGGCCTCACCCTTTGTGCTGGGCAATAACGCTCCCTGCACCTTGTACACCACTGACACCACCGCCAGCACCGACCAGCAGGACTTCACGCCTCCCGGCCCCGACAATTCCTGGATCTACTACCTAGGTCCCCTGGCGCAGAATGCCGTTGGCCAGAAAGCGCGAGGAGAAGGCGCCAATAACGGCCGGAATTGCCTGTATTCGTTCATCGTCGGAGTAACGGTAATTGACGGCAGCGGCAACTGGTACACCTACGGGCACGATCCGGGAATGGATGTCACCGGATAGTCATTTCGAAGCTTGCTTTGTCACCAATGACTGGTAGCGCTGGTCGGCGCGAAGCGCTATCAGTTCAGGTTCGTTCTTGATCTCCCTCAAAGCATAACCCGCGTTCAGCGCCGAGGAGAGCTCGTGGAGAGCGCGGTCGCGCTCTCCGCAGAGTTCATGTACCAGGGCAGAGCGAAAATAGTCTCCACCCTCTTTCTTGGCTGCGCCATCCACCTTTCCAATCTCGTCCAGTGCATCCTTCTTGTCCCCGGTCTTAGCCAGATACAAGGCAAGATTGGCCCTCACATCGTTGTCTTGCGGATGCGATGCCAGGCTTTCATGTGCCAGGCGAATCGCATTGTTATAAGCGGCATTGGATTTTCCCCGCTGCCCCGGCGCCCAGCGATAGGCGTCGCCTAAGTTCCCCCAGAAGTAATAGTTATTGGCAGACATATCTACTGCCTTCTCAAACGCCGCCACCGCATCGTCATAACGCCCCTGGAAGAACCGCAGTGTGCCCAGATTGTTGTAGGTAGTTGCCGCGGGTTTGATCTCCAGAGAGCGCTGCATGGCTGATGCAGCATCGTCATGGCGGTCCATCATGTGGTAAGCAGCCCCGAGGTTCTTGAGGACAATGAAATTGTCAGGCGTAAGGTTGCTCACCTTCTCCCACGCTTTCGCCGCCTCCGCATAGCGATCGGTTTTGTAGTAAAGCAGGCCCATATCCATGTTCGTGCGCCAGTCTTCCGGGTTCAGGATCAACGCACGTCCAAGCTCTGCCTCGGCCTCGCTTTTGTCCCCGGTGCTCGTGTATAGAAATCCCAGCCAGCGATGCGGCTTCGAGTTCTTGGGATCCAGATCGGCCGCTTTGCGAAATTCGCGCTCGGCCACGTCCTTCTTCCCGTTGAGCATCGCCGAGATCCCCGCTGCCAGATGAGAGTCCGCCAAATCATTATTTAACTGTACCGCCCGCACAGCGGACTGCGTCGCCTGCCTGGCCCATTGCGGATCAGGATTCAGCCGGTTTTTTTCAAAGTACGCAAACGTCAGGCTGGCGTAAGCGGGAGCGTAATCGTGGTCGAGCTCAATGGCGCGGTTCAGCAGCGTGATCGAGCGGTCCAGGTTCGTCGGCACGTCCCAGCGCTCAAGATACTTCTGCGCCTGCTGCTGCAAAGCGAAAGGATTGTCGGGGGCCGCTTCCGCCGCTCCGCTGCTGCCCTGCTTGCTCGCTGCGTTTGAAGAAAAGATTCGCTGCCGCCAGGAAGGCACTGCAAATACTGAGGCCAGCAGAGCTATGAACACCACGGCCGCGGAGATCTTCCATCGACGGCCCGGACGCACCGTTTTTGCTGCCGTTTCCGCCCGCCGGGACTCAGCCGCCGCAGGCGGGACCGGCTGTACCGCCACGGCGCTCCCGATTGCTGCAACAGATTGCTGCTTCAGCGCGCGCAGGTCGCGCGCCAGTTCCTCCGTGTTCTGGTAGCGGTCTTCCGGCTTCTTTTGCAGGCAATGGCCCACAATGTCCGCAACCGCCGGCGGCAGGTCAGGACGAAGATAATGAATGTCCTTGACCGCGCCAAAGTGCAAGCTGTGCAGCACGGCCAGCAGATTCTCGCCCTCAAAAGGAAGCTGCCCGGTCAGCATCTCAAACAACATGATGCCGAAAGAAAAAATGTCCGAGCGCGAGTCCACCGGCCCGCCCCGCGCCTGCTCCGGTGACATATAGGAAAGCGTTCCCAGAGTGCTCCCCGGCATACTCAATGCCGCGGAAATCGTCGCGTCGCTGTCGTGCTCTCCCGCGGCCGTCGCCGCCGAAGCGGCGGTCTGGAACTTGGCCAGTCCAAAATCCAGCACTTTGACCAGTCCATCTCCGGTGATCATTACGTTGCCTGGCTTCAGGTCGCGATGAATGATTCCCGCGGCATGGGCCTTGACCAGTGCCTCGGCGATCTGTGCGGCGTAGTTGATCGCCTCCGCGTCGCTCAGGCGTTCTTTGCCCATGATCTGCGCCAGCGTGCGGCCGCGGACGTACTCCATGGCAATGAACGCCATGCCGTCCTGCTCGTCGGTTTCGTAAATGGTAATGATGTTGGGGTGGTTCAGCGCCGAGGCCGCGCGGGCCTCCCGCATAAACCGTTGGCGCGCCGTTTCGTCGCCGTGCCGGCCTGGCGGCAGCACTTTGATGGCGACATCGCGGTTCAGGCGCCCATCATGTGCCCGGTAAACCTCGCCCATGCCGCCGGAGCCCAAAGGCGCCACAATCTCATAACGGCCGAGTTTTGTGCCACCCGTCAACACAATGGCTTCTCACTTCAGAATGATACCTGAGCCGATGTACGCGAAAGTTGCCGAATTATATGACGCGCTGACCAGCGCTACAAGGAAAGTTTGGCTGCGCAGCCCCGGCATTCGCGATCCGCCGGTCCGAATCGACTGCAGATCTGCACATAAGCAAAATCACAAACACCGCGCCGGTCATTCACTCTTTCTCGATTACTTTCGGCCATTGTCCGCCAGGGTTTCCGCGCTTGTGGTCGCTCAACACACACCCGCGTCGCTCCAACCCACGCTCATCTACTCACTCCGATCGCCTCATTGCAAACACGCCATTTACGCGTTTGGCACGGCAGGTGCACTTCCCACAGCGCCGACTCCCTCCGGCTTCGTAAAGATTGCGTCTTGGAGGCCAATCCATGAAGCGAACTACAATCTTCACCATCCTAACTGTCGCCCTGGTGCTGTCACTGGCAGCCTGCGGCGGCAACAACTCGGTCACCAACGCCGGTCCAACCAACGCTACCATCAACACCGGCGACGGCACTCTGGATTCACTGCTCAAGTTTGAAATGACCGTCAGCTCGCTCACGCTGACCGGCAGCGGAGGCACGGCAACCACCGGCAACCTGCTCTCGAAATCAGCCGAAGTTGAATTTGTCCACCAGGCCGGCTCGTTTGAGCCGCTGGCCCTGGTCAACATCCCGCCGGGAACCTACTCCGGCGCGTCGATGACCGTTTCCAATCCGGAAGTGGTCGTGCTCAACAACGCTGTTCCGCCGGCGCCGGTAAAAATTCCGGCTACCCTGACCAGCCCGAGCGTGACCGTGACGTTCACCGGCCCGATTACCGTCACCAGCAGCAACTCGACGGTCATCAATTTTGATATGGACCTTGCCGGCTCGATTACGCTGAGCGGCACGCCCCCCACCTCCGCATCGGTTACGCCGAAGTTCAACGTGACCACGTCCACAGCCAACAACTCGGGTGAGGACAGCGGCGAAATCGACGACGTTCATGGCACCGTCAGCGCCATCAACGCGCCTAACTTCACCATCCAGAACGGTTCCACCACCATCACCTTTGCCACGGACTCGACCACGCAGTTCACTGACGGCATCACCTCGCTCTCAGGGCTGAAGGTGGGCGACATCGTGGAAGTTGACGGCACCACCAAGGCGGATGGCACCAAGCTGGCCACCAAGGTCGAGCGTGAAGAAACCTCGTCCGGCGAAGAAGCTGAAGGCGTGATCAGCGCCGTGACCGGAAGCCCGGCCACGCAGATCACCATCGCCCACCAGACCGACTCCACCGGCACGCCAACGGCGCCGGTCACCGTGGACGTCTCCATCAGCGCGAGCACGCAGTTCATCGTGCGCGCGGACAAGCTGAACCTGGGCGGCTCAGTGCCGGCATTCGATGCCACGCACATCGCCAAGGGCCAGCGCGTTGAGGCCGACACGGCCAGCAGTACCACAACCCCGATCCCGGCTGACAAGATCAAACTGCGCGAGCAGGCGCTCGTAGGAACTGTCTCCGCAGCCAGCGCGTCCGGCTTTACCCTGACGCTCAACTCCAGCTCCGCTTTCGCGACCCTGACCGGACAAACCACCGTCACCGTCTCGATCGTGAGCGGCACCAATCTCAAGGTAACGCCCGCCAACACCAACACCGTTCGCGTGCGCGGCCTTGTCTTCGTCAACGCCGGCGCGTACACCTTGATCGCGACGCGCGTCGACGCCAACAACTAGAGCCGTTTTAAGGATCTACCAACCAACCGTCCACCCTACGAGGCCCGTTGCAAAACGGGCCTCTTTTTATCCGTGGAAATCAGTGGGATCAGTGTTGATCAGTGGTAAGTTTTGTTTTTCCGATGAACCGATGGCCGGATGACCCGATTATTTCGCCGCCGTCTTGCAGCACTTCTTCGCCTCATCCTGTACCACAACCCTCGTCTGTCCCAGCGCGCGGTTCAGTGATGCCTTGGGGATCGACGTCACCAGCGGCTTCAACAGCCAGCCCAGGCCGTAGGGCATGTCGCGCGTGAGTGAGACCGCTTCGCACTGCAGATACACGCCGCCGTCTTTCTCCTCGAAGCGCCAGTACGTATTCAGCCGCCACAGATAGCCGTGTCCGGTCCCCACCGGCAGCTCCGGCCCGTCCGGCTTGTCCGCATCTTTCACCTCAGCGATGCGGTTACTGATCGAGTTTGAGTACACCCGGGTCGGAGTCACGGTGCCCCAATGTACGTCGTAATCGGTATTGAAGACCACGGTGGTGAACTTCTTCTGGTACAGGCGCAAAAACATCTTGTAATCGTCGCCCTTGTGCCACGTCGTATGTGACGCGATCACGTCCGGCTTATAGAGGTCGGCGCGGCGGTCATAGTCCTTCACCAGCGGCAGCGTCTGCTTGAGCGTCGCTCCGGGAATAAAGATCAGCCCCACCCAGTGATGCACCATGCCGTCCGGGACGCTGTCGGCATTCACGCCCGGCGCTTTCGTTTCCAGCTTTTCCACCAGGATCTCGCCATGCTTGAGCTGCTGGTATGCCTTTTGCCGGTCAGAGTCCTTGAGCGCATCTATATAAAGGAAGGGACCATCCGGCTTAAGCTCATTGGCAAACCGAGCTTCCGTGGCCGCAACGTAGCGGTCAAACGCGGCCGTGGTCTTCTTTTTAAGCTCCGCGGCCCCACCGAAACTGCTGAAAACAACCGCGGTCGCCAGCAGAGCAACAATCCAAAATTGAGAAGGTCTGGTCATAACTTGTGGCCCGTTCTCCTAGGATGCACACTTCCCCGCGCTCTAGCAAGCGTGGTTACCCCGAAATGATGCGAGTTGATACGGAATTTACCCGACAGATCGGATTATCGGGACCTCGGTTCATCGGGAGATCCGTGGTCAGCTTCTTGGTTTTGCTGTTCCGATTACGGCGATTCCGCGCGATTACGGCGATTACCCTGATCAGCGTTCATCAGCGGTAAGGTTTTGCTTTTCCCATGGCCCGATGGCCCGATGGCCCGACACAAATGTTACCCTTGAATGTTTATGTCCTCCGCTCTCCAATCCTGGGTTGACCGCATTCGCGCCGGCGAAGTGCGCGCCGTGGCTCGGGCCATCAGCACCATTGAAGACAGCCGCCCTGAGTCCCGCGCCCTGCTGAAGGCGCTTTTTCCTCACACAGGAAACGCCCGCGTCATCGGCATGACCGGCGCCCCCGGGGCGGGCAAAAGCACACTGGTCGACCAGCTGGCCCGCGAATATCGCAAGCAGGAGCGGACTGCGGGCATCATCGCCGTCGATCCAACGAGCCCTTACACCGGCGGCGCCATCCTGGGCGACCGCATTCGCATGCAGGCCCACCACGCCGACCCCGGGATTTACATCCGCAGCATGGCTACGCGCGGCCATCTCGGCGGCCTGGCCCGTGCCACCACTGACGTGGCCACCGTGCTCGACGCCGCGGGCAAAGACGTGGTGCTGATCGAGACCGTCGGCGTTGGCCAGGACGAAATCGATATCGTGCGGCTGGCCGATATTACCGTGGTGATTCTGGTACCCGGCATGGGCGACGACGTGCAAACCATCAAGG